>JAFASF010000043.1 GCA_019244745.1 Solirubrobacterales bacterium
GATCCAGCAGATCCTGCGTGATTCCAACGAGGCCCGGGTGATGACGCAGGCCTGCGAGGCGATGATCGGCATGGACCTGCGCGAATGGGTACCGAAGATCACCTCGCCAGCCCTCGTGGTCGGCGGCGATGAAGACGTGATGACCCCGTGGGACCAAGGGCCGGCCGGGGCGGGGCAACAGTGGATCGCCGACCATCTTCCCGACGGCGAAGTGGCGGTCATCAAGGGTTCGAACCACTCCACGATCTTCGACGGCGCCGAGGCCCATTGCCGCGTCGTCGCCGACTTCTTCCGTCGTCACGCTGGCGCTGGCTGATCAAGCCCGAGCGCTCGAGCGCGCCGAGATCCCCTCCCCGGCGAGGACCTCCGTGAAGAATCCCGTGACGACCCGCACGGCTTCGTCCGGAACCTCGAGCAGGTCGGCGTGGCCGATGTCGGGGAATTCGTGTAGGCGGGCATACTCGGGCACGCGCTCGGCGATCTGACGCGCGCTGAAGCCCGAGGGGGCCAGATCGGGCGGCGTCATGATGTCGCGCGATCCGTTGGTGAACAGGATCGGACGCCTGATCTCTTCCGCCAGCGGCTCGAGGTCCATCTCCTCCATCGCCAGGCACGCTTGGCGGACCGTATAGGGCGAATTCATCCCCACGATCTGCTTGACGTTGTCGAACACCTCCGGGTGCTGTTCGATGAACGCCGCTCCCACCGCTTGGATGGTGAGAAGATCACAGAAATCGTCCAGCGGCAATGCTTCACACTGCTGCCGCCAGTTGCGGAACATGATCTTCCGATATGTGTCACACCGGGCCATGGCGCAGTCCGCACACGACGCGACCGTCTTCTCGGGATACCTTGCGGTGAACGCGAGCGCGATCATTCCGCCCATCGATGTGCCGTGTGTCAGCGCACGCTCGATCCCCAGGGCGTCGAGCAGCCCGGCGCCCTCGTCCGCCCAGTTCTCGATGCTGTAACGAATCAGCGGCTGAGTGGAGCGGCCGTATCCGGACGCGTCGAAGCTGAGCAGCCGGAAGTTCTTGCGAAAGCCGTCGTTGACCAGGTCGAAGTTCTGGCGCCCGAACAGCGATCCCCCGAATTGGAGGATCAGGGGTGCGTCCTCGGGGCCGGTGAACTCGTAGTACAGGCGTACATCGTGTACGTCCACGAACGGCATCGGTTGCTCCTCTCGGTGCGTAGTGGCGCTGACGGTCGACTCGTGTGAAGCGGATGGCCCCAGCGGTGGCAGTCAAGGGCCGACCCGCTCGTCGTATGCGAACGGATACAGTACTGTGATGAGTGCTGAGCTTGGCGCTCGGGACCTGTGCTCGGCGGCCCTCGACGCGATCGTCGCAAAGCTGCGTGAGGCGGTGGCCGTCGAGCGGTGCACGCTGCGGCTGCAAGCGCGCGACGAGTTCTACCCGGTGGCCCACGAATCGCGCGCGCCGTCGGTGCGCAGCCTGATCGGCGACCACAGCGTGCCCCTGCAGGGGCAGCCGGTGGTGGAGGCGATCCTCGCCGGCGCCGAGCAGGTCGTGCAGCCGGACACCAGGGCGGCCTCCCACGATCCGGCCTTCCAGGAGATGCTGATCAAATACGGCGGGCTCGGCGCGCAGATCGTCACCCCCGTGCGCGACGGCGAGCGGCTGCTCGGCATCATCTCGCTGCACCATCTCGGCGCGCCGCGAGAGTGGACCGAGCGCGAGCTCGCGCTTGCGCGGACGGCCGCCGCACTAGTCGCCCCCCTCGTGGGCATGACCGCGCTCGGAGCCGGGGTATGACGGTCAAGGTCTCCGTGCAACGGGATCGCTCGATCGTCGTCGGTCCGGCCAACAGCCACAATCGCATGTGGCCGGACCTGGAGCCGGTCGCGGTGATCGAGCCGGGCGAGGAGGTGGTCCTCGAGCTGCGCGACGGGATGGACGGGCAACTAACCGCGTCTGGCCAGGCGGATTCGCTCGAGTCGATCGATCTGGACGCCAACCACCCGCTGACCGGACCGATCGAGATCCGCGGCGCGCGCCCCGGCGACCTGCTGGTGGTCGAGCCCCGGCGAATCGATCCCGACGGTTTCGGCGCCACCGCGGTGATTCCCGGCTTTGGCCTGTTGGGCGATCTGTTCGCCCGCCCGTTCCTGGCGCGCTGGCAGATCGAGGACGGGATCGCGCGCTCGCCGGACCTTCCCGGCGTCGCGATCCGGGGCCGGCCCTTCTTGGGCTGCGTCGCGGTGGCCCCGTCCCGCGAACTGGTGGCCGCGGCAGCTCGCCGCGAGGCGGCGCTCGCACACCGCGGCGGCACCGTGCGCGGGCCGCAGCCCCGCTCCGCGGTCCCGGCCATCGAGCCCTACGCCTCGCAGGCCCTGCGCACGATTCCTCCGCGCGAGAACGGCGGCAACCTCGACGTCCCTCAGGTGACTACGGGAAGCCGCCTGCTGCTGCCGGTGCAGGTGCCTGGTGCGCTGCTGTCAGCCGGCGACGTGCACTTCGCCCAGGGTGAGGGCGAGTCGTGCGGGACCGCGATTGAGGTCGCGGCGACCGCGACCCTGGCCGTGTCACTGCGGCGCGCAAATGAACTCCGCTGGCGGCCGCATTTCCCGATGGTCGAGTACTCCGAGCCGGTCGAGGCCGCCCGTCCGTCCTGCATGACGATCGGCATTCCGTTGACCGACGAGGGCGAAAACGGCGACCTTGACCTGACGCTGGCCGCTCGGCGAGCACTCCTCGAGATGCTTGGCTGGCTTCAGGCGGAGCGGGGCATGACGCGCGAGCAGGCGTACGTGCTCGCCAGCGTCGCTGCCGACCTGCGCGTGGCCGAGGCGGTGAACGTCCCCAATGGAATCGTCACGTGCCGACTGCCGCTCGATGTGTTCGAAGCCGAGGGCAGGCCGGCACCTGCGCCGGCGTAAGCGTCGGCGAGGGCGTCGGCGTACTCAGGCCAGCGCCTTCTCGCTCTCGGCGGCGGCCTTGGCCATGGCGTGGATCATCTCCCGCTTCTCGACGTCGGGCCGGCGGTACGCTTGGCGGCTCTGCGTGAGCCGGAGCGCAAGCATCGTCTCCGCGAGCTTGTAGGTGAGCGGCCCGGGGTTGATCACCGGCACCGGAAGGTTCTCGCTGAGATAGCCGTGCGCCTGATGCATGGTCGTCGAGCCCAAGCAGATAACGTCGGCCCCGTCCTCCACGCACGCCAGCCCGGCATCGCGCAGCTTGGGAAACACCACGTCTTCCTTGCCCCCGAGCAGGTTCTCGACATCGGGCGGAGTGTTGATCGACCGGATCGACACGAGGTGATCGGTCAGGCCGTACTCCTGCACGCCCTTTCGGTAGAGGGGGATCCATCCGTCCCACTGCGTCAGGACGGAGAACTTGTGCCCAAGCATCAACGCGGTCAGGTAGGAGGCCTTGCCGGGACCGATCACCGGGATGTCCAGCATCGAGCGCAGCGCGTTGACGCCGGAGTCGCTCATCGTGTCGATGCATAGCGCGTCGTATCCCTCACCAGCCGCTTCGAGCCCGGCTTCGAGCATCGCCAAGTCGGCCAGGACGTAATCGTGATAGCTGTCGTATAGGGCCGGCCCCGCCTTGACGGGCTTGAAATCGAGAACCATGTCCCGCCCAAGCTCGACCGACTCCTGCTGCGCCCGCCGATTCGCCAGCCCCTTCTCGTCGAACGCGAACGGTACGAGCACACACACCCTGGGCATGAACCCTCCAACTCAGATGTAGGGACTTTGACCAGCGGGCATCCTACGCCCACGCCGGCCGCCGGTCCACGACCGTCGTCGGGCGCGCGGGATCGCGGGGCAGCTCGTCGAGCGGCGCGAGCGAGGCCACAGCGCCGGCCGGTCAGCGCTCGGACGCGGCGAGCTCGACTCCCCCCAGGCTGACGATCGCCACCCCCGCGATCGCCAGCGCCATGCCGATGACCGTCGCCAGACCGGGGGCATTGCCGCGCGCGGCCTCGACCACGACGGCGACCACCGGCGCGAGGAATTGCCATCCGGTGGCCCGGGTGGCTGGAATCCGGCGCAGCGCGAGGTTGAAGCACACCGAGGCGGCCGCCGAGCTGCCGAGCGCGACCCAGGCGACCGATCCGAGCAGGGCCGGCGAGCTCCAGTCCGTGCCCCCCACGTCGCCGAAGATCGCCGCGAGCGCAATCAACAGAAGTGATCCGACGATGTACTGAAGCGTCGTGAAGCCGAGCATGTCGAGCCGCGGATCGCGCGCGGCCGCGTGACCGGTGATCAGCGCGCCGACGGCGAAGCCGGCTGCGGCGGCAAGCGCGATGAACATCCCGAGCGCCGTTTGTCCGACGGAGCTCGTGGCGCCCAGCTGGCTTGAAACCATCACCACAACGCCGGCAAAGCCGATCACGAGGCCCCCGAGGGTCGTGCGCGAAGTGCGCTGAGCGAAGATGGCGCTCGCGAAAACGACCGCGAAGAACGGCGCGGTGTTGATCAGGACCGCGGCGTTGCCCGCACCGGCCAGCTTCGTGGCCACGGCGATCCCCTCGAACGTGAGCGAGACCACCAGTGGCCCCGAGATGGCGCCGAGTATGAGCATGCGTCGGTCGCTGGGCAGGCGGGCGCCGCTCGCTGCGACGGCGAGCAGCAGCGCGAGCGTGGCCGGGAGAGCTCGCAACGCGGAGAACACCGTAGGCGAGGCGTGACCGGCACCGATGGCGGTGGCGCGGAACGCAGTTCCCCAGAAGAACATTGTCGTTGCCAGGAGGGCCGCGGAACCAGCGCCGATGGCGTCGGGCCGCCTCACCGGGCGTAGAGTCAGTTCGGTCACGATCCCGTCGATCGCTTACAAGCACCAGTGAGTGTGGCCACGTGCTGGAGTGAGCCCGCCGCAGGGTCAGCGCTACTGTACTGTTCCCGTGTGCAATTGCATACGGTAAGGGGAGATGGCAGCCGCGGCCTGGCGGCGGCGGTGACAGCGGCGACGCCCGGCGAGGAGACCTACGCCTCGATCCGGCGCTCGATACTGGAGGGCGTCCTGCGACCCGGCGAGCGGATCGTCGAGCAGCAGCTGGCGGAATCCCTCAACGTCAGCCGCACGCCCGTTCGCGAGGCGCTGCTCAAGCTCGAGCGCGAGAACTTGGTGGCGCGCATCGGACGCGGCATGGCCGTTCGCAGGTTTTCGAGCGGTGAGGTCCGAGACATCTACAACCTGCGCGCGCATCTGGAGAGCTACGCCGCGCGGCTCGCCGCCGATCGGATCACCTCGGCCGAGCTGGCCGCGCTGGAGGCCATACAGGACGAGATGGAGGCACAGGAGCCCGACATGACCCGCGCCGAGGTGGTCCGGGTACTGTCCCGCGACAACCACAGATTCCATGCCGTCGTGGTCCGGGCGGCCCGCAGTACGCCTCTGGAGCGGTGCTTCTCGCAGGTCTTCCAACTACCGTTGCTCTACAAGGCATACGCGTACTTTGACGAGGAGCGCAAGCGCCGCTCGGATCGCGACCATCGCGAGCTCGTCGAGATGTTGCGCGCCGGCGATGGCGCTGCCGCCGAAGCGCACTGGCGCGGTCACCTGTCCCGAGGCGGCGACCTCCTTGCCCAGCACCTCGCCGCCGGCGAGGCGGGTGAGCTCGTAAGGTAGCTTCCTGCGCGCATGCCCCGGGTGCGCGCGCCCGTCCTGGTTGGGTTGGGCGTGTCGCTCACGACGATGGCGACCAGCACCTTCGCCACGCTGAGCCTGGGCGCTCTTGCACCGTACGTGCGGGCCGCATTCCGTTTTTCGACCTTCGAGGTCGGGCTACTCCCCGCCCTCGTGTTCGCGGGGGCGCTTGTCGCTTCGGTACCGGCTGGACACCTGACGGATCGACTTGGCGCCGGCCCGGCGCTCGTGGTCTCGCAGCTGGGGATAGCGGCGGGGATTGGGTTGGCGGCGCTGACATCGAGTCGCGGATGGTTCTTGACCGGAGTGTGGATCGCCGGACTCGGCTATGGCGCGGTCAATCCGGCCACGAACGTCCTGTCGACCTCGCTCGTTCCGCGCAACCGGCGGGCGCTGTTCCTCAGCGTCAAGCAGACCGGCGTCCCGCTCGGCGGCCTGATAGCCGGTGCGACGCTGCCGCGTCTGGCGGACTCGCTTGGTTGGCGCGCCGCGCTCGCCGTCGCGGTCGGAGTGCTGCTGTTCACCTCGCTGGTCGGCTTGTGGGTGGCCCGACGCGAGGCGCTCGGCTGGTTTGAGCAACTGGCGCTCCCACGCTCGGATGCCTCTCCTACTCCCGCGCCCGGGGTGCTGGTGCCCGGGGGTATCTCGACGGCGATGTTCGGCTTCGTGATGTCGGGCGTTCAGTACAGCCTCGCCGGCTACCTCACCGTCTACCTGGTCGACGAGCACGGCTTCTCGAAGCCGACCGCCGGGCTCGCGCTCAGCGTCGCCTTCGGGGCCGCATGTCTCGGGCGAGTGATCTGGGGCTGGCTCTCAGACCGCTGCTTCGCCTCGCACGCGAGCACCCTGGTGTTCGCATCGGCGGGCAGCCTCACCGCGCTGGTGGCCTTCACCACGGGGGTGAGCGGACCGTCACTGTGGCTTGTGATCATGGTGATCGGCATCTGCTCGATCGGCTGGAACGGCGTGTACATGGCCCTGATCATCGACAGAGCCACGGCCGGCAGACTCGGCCAGGCAACCGGACGCGGCCTGCTGTTCATCTACGGCGGGGTGGTGTTCCTGCCGCCGCTGCTGGGCGTGCTGAACGACGCCACCGGTTCCTGGTCCACGATGTGGGCCGCGGCCACCGGGGCGGTGCTGCTCGCCGGCGGCGCGCTGGCCCTGAGCCCGCGCAGGCTCGTCGGCGCTGGCAGCTCCGAAGCGACCCGGACAGAGCCGAAGGTCGGCTTTCCAGCGTGACATCCTTCCCCGGGGAGCGCTCGCAGACGCTCGAGTTCGGCCCCCTGGGGTGTCGGCCTCGGGTGTCCGCCCCGACGCCCTCACTCGGCTCACGCCCCTCTGTATGCTGCCGTATACAAGTCGGCGGCCGATCTCTGGTCGCGCCGGCCCTTGGTCCCGGGTGGACCACCCTCGCGACGTGGAGGAGTGAGACAGATGAGCCAACCAGCAAGCTGTCGCGTCGTCCGCTGGGGCTTCGCGC
>JAFASF010000048.1 GCA_019244745.1 Solirubrobacterales bacterium
TGCGCGACATGGCCGAGGATCGTCAACGCCGGGCCATAGGCGGGGGCCGTCGCCTCGATCGCATCGATGCGCTGGCGACCCTGCGCTCGGCGGCAGGTCGCCTACCTGGGCGCGTTCGAGCAGCGCAAAGAGCGCAGCGGCCTTGTCAAGCCGAAGGCTTTGGTTGAGCTGTGTGACGTGCCCGGGCGCCGTCGCTCAGTTCACCGGCGCTTAGCACCGGCGACCCACACGAAACGGACGGTGCGTGCGCATGGTGTCAAATCATGCCGCGCCAGCCGTGTGTGCACGAAGCGAGCTACAGCGATCCTGTGCGCCTGGACGGGGTAGACGATGCCGCGAGGCGTCCCGGGGATCTCCTCCGCTGATGTGATCGGCCGAGCGGCTCAGGCGCGCCGCGGATGGCTGGCGGGTAGCCTGAGCGCGGTGATCGACGCGTAACTGTGGTCATGCCGCGTGATGCCATCTCCGCTGTCGGTCGGCGGCCTGAATGGGCGCGGGCCCTCGGCGCGCTGCTCATCGGTGGATGGGCGGTCTATGTGACCGTGGTGGTGGCGTCAAATGTCACCGATCTGCTGGTGTCCTTTGGTTGGATCCAGACCTCGTTTCGCTCGGGCAATCTGGCGTTCATCGCTACGGCGACGCGAATCTATTTTCGCAGCCGGCCCGTGGACCAGATCCTGCTCGCCGGTGTGGTGATCTGGGAGGCAGGTGCCGCGGCGCTGCTGTGGTACGGGGCGATCGCTTGGTACCGAGGCGGCGCGATGAGGACGGCCGCGGCCGAGGCCGGGCTGATCGGGCTGGCGCTCCTGTGGATGGCGTTCGCGGTCGCGACCGAGGTCTTCGTCGCCTACGACCGTGGCGTCAATGAGTCCGCGTATTGGGCTCTGGTGATCGCAGTGCTGGCGACGGTTCTCACGCTGGTTCATCTGCGTCGCGAGGCAGGGTGATCGCAGACGGGCGGTGTGGCGGCGCTGATTCTGTGGCCCGGGCGTACCCGCCGGCGACATCGCGGGTGCGAGCGCCGGGCTAGGCAGGTCTTGGTCCGCTCGCCGCTGCGCTGCCGGTTCGATATCGGCGCGGTTGAACCCATGGACAGTTTCGCAGTGCAGCCAGAAAATCGCTGTCGGGTGCTAGACGCACCGTAGGGCTTCATCGGCGCCGGGTGGTAGGTGCCGCTGGTGTTGCCTTGCGGGCCGTAGACGCGAAGCAGGAGGGAGAATGGCCCTGTGGGCACCGGCAGCCAGTTCGCCCGAGGTCTGTGGGGGGCGGTCGCGGCGCGATGCACCACGCCCGCCGCCAGGCCGCCAGCTACGCGGGCCAGCTCCGCGCGACCGCGCCTCGGGCGCAACGGAATCGATCGCCGGTCATGTCTCCCCTTTCATTCGCTTTGTCCCACACCGGCAGGACTGGCGAGACGAACCGGGGTGTTCCCGGCTACCCCGCGCCGGCCCGGGCTTGGGCGCCGCGCCGGCTCACGGCGGCGGCGGGGGAATGTTCGGCGGCGGATAGGCGGTGGAATTGTAGTTGTAACCCGAGTCTCCCGAGGGGATGCCATAGCACTGCGTGTAGCTGGGTGGGTTGTACGTGTTACGCCACCACACGGGCGCGAATTGATACGCGCCGTAATCGCCATCAGTGGAATTCGCCCCGTAGATGTAGTGGGTCAGGTCCGTTGACGGCACCGTCACACCCCACCCCGCAGTCGTGTACACCGGCGTGTCGTTGTTGTTCACTCGGGAGAACGCCCAGGCTTGATAGACCCCGCCGTTGTTATCGAGGCTTGTGAGGGCTCTAAACTGAGGCTGGGGGGTGTTCACTGGCCGCCTCGGTGTCCAATAGAACTGGTTGGGCAGAGTGACGTTGTTTCCCCACGGAACATGGTGGTGGTTCTTGGTCCCCGAGTCCGAGTTGGAGTCGCACTGGATGAAGGGATCTGTGGAACGCACCGGCTGCTGGCCGTAGAAGAAGTTGTCGTACTTGAGGTTATAGGCCGCCCACACCGTGGGGATCAGCGCCGAGTACGCCGAGGCCCGGGTGTTGGCGCGCAGGGCCTCGCCTGCGTAAGTGGCCTCAGCGTCGTTCAACGCCCACGGGGGGGTGAGCGTCGCGCTGCCGACCGCCTGCAGCTTCCCGTAGTCGCGCAGCACGATCGGCTCCATCGTGGCGTTGACCCAAAAGTCGTAGGCCTGCACCTGGTCTAGCAGCTCGTTGTTCAGATTGTCGGCGGTGGTGGTCAGCGTGTCCGCGGGCGCGGGGGCGCCATTGTCCTGCGTTACGGTCGCCATCACTCCGGTGGCCAGCCCGCCGGCGCTGCCGATCAGCCCGAACACCGCCGACGCCACGTTAGCGTCCTTCAAAGAGGCGATGCCGGACGCGATGTACATGACGTCCCACGCAGCGCTCGCCCAGTCGAACTTGGCCTTCGCGGCGGGCGGTATCGACTTGCTGGCGTTCACGGTGTTCTTCACGTTGGTGACGTCCTGACTGATGTGGCCCTCGTAGTAGGTATCGTATGGCGCCCGAAGGTTGGCGGCGAACTTCTGCACCTGCCCCACCCACTCGAACTCGTCGGCAAGCTCGCCCCTGAGGTTCTCGAAGGTGCTGCCGGGGCCGCATACGTCCTGCGGCGGGCAAGTCACGTAATGCGGGTCGCTCGGGTTGGTCAGCTCCGACCGAAGGATGGACCAGTCCGCATTCGTATTCTCGTAGTAGGCGGAGCGGACGTCGGAATAGCCCAGCCCGAGCTTGGTGGCGATGTATTGCAGGTCTTGGGTGTCGTCGGCGTACGGCCATGGCTGGGCCGGCTGGTAGAGGATCTGGTTGAGCTCGGGGTTGGTCTTCGCCATCGGGTCGCCGCCCGCCGGCGTATAGAGGCCGGTGGGGTCGCGTTGCAAGACGCCCGAGAGCTGTCCCGTCTGAGTGGTGGCTCCGCCCGGAGTGTTGGGGCTCGAGGGATGCGCCGGGATCTCGGTGGAGGACTCAAGCGCCGAGGCGTTGCGCCACGGCAGGTTGGTGGCCGCGCCGACCAGCGCGTACTTGTAGTAGCCGGTCATGGCCTCGGCCAGCAGGTCGGGAGTGCCGCCCAGCTCGTCGGTGTACTGAAAGAGCGGCGCTACCCCCGAGCCGCTGAGACCGGTCAGGAACCCGTTGCCAACGGTCTGGATGATGACCAGCCGCTGATCGTTCATCGATCCCACGAAGTGGCCGACCCCCTGCTGGCCTCCCGCCGCAGTCAGGGCATTGAGCAGGTCTGGGGCGCTGGTCACGGTCTGGTTGAGGATCGGCGCCAGCGTTGTGCGGTCGAGAATCACAACATGAAAGCCGTTGGGGCCCGGGTCGTAATAGGAGTTGACGGTGAGCGCTACATTGGTGGCAGAAGCAGTCGCGGGCTGGCTGAGCGTCAAGGTCGAGGGGCCACTCGCGACAATGACCGAGGATGGAACGCCCGGGCCTTCGATCGTTGATGGAGCGGAGGTGTTGAGGCGCGGGCTCACGTCGGTGATCGTGGTGCTGCCCGCCGTGACCGTGCCCGTGACGGTAGAGCCGATGCGCACGCTGCAGGGCTGAGGATGGCCCGGGTCGTTGGAACAGGTATCGACCGACCCGTACTGGTCGGGGCCGCCGTTGATCACCGTGTAGTCGCTGAGCCCGGGTGATGTGCCGCCCGTGTTGCCCCGCGTGAGATAACCGGCTATCCGCCCATCCGAAGTGCCGGTCTGCGCCGCCGTCGCCCGCCACGCTTGCCCCACCTGCAGGCCGGGGACACCGATGACGGAAAACGACCCGCCGTTGAAACCACCGTTCTGCCAGACCGCGGCGGGCGTCGTGTAGGGGGACGGCAGGTTCTTCCCGCACTGGTCGGTGGCCCCCGACCAGCAGTGCGGCGTCGACAGCGTCCACTTCGCCGGCAGCGACCCGCCGATCTTGCGCAGGCCGGCATCGAGGGATGAGAGGCCGTCCGAAGGCAGGGACCCCAGACTGACGGGGTGGGTGACGATCGCCAGGTCGGTGCTGGGCAGGCCTTGCAGATAACCCGCGAGGCTCTGGAACGCCGAAGCCGAGTTGAGCGTCTCGCTGTCGAGGTATTCGAGGGTGTTTCGGTCCAGCACCAGCACCTGCACCAGCCCGGGCGGGGCTCCCGATTTGGGATCCGTGGATGGGTCTGGGTAGAAGTCGTTCTCGACCTGGACCCCGGGCACGCCGTTCGGGTACACGATCGTGTTCACGGGCACGAGCGGCTCGTCATATCTAGCGGCGACGGTCGCCACGTCATAGCCGCCTAAGCCGCTTGCGGCCACACTCGCTTCGCGACCCGCTGGTCGTGACCCGCCGCGGATGAACAGGGCGACCCGGTAGTAGCCGGGGACGTCGGGCCGCAGCGTGATCCGGGTGCCTTGGGGGCGGCCGAGGCGGGCGTGGCTGAGGCGGGGACGGCGCAGCAGCACCCAGCACACCCGATGGTGCTGGCGCTCGCTGGGCACGATCAGCGACCGGCTGGCGTCGAGGGTGACCGTGCGCCCGACCACCGACCGGCCGTGGAGCTCCGCGATCGCGACGTCCTGCCGCGGGTGAAGCCGGAACGTGCGCGCCCAGTCATCGACTCGCCCGTCGAGCATGACCAGCCGCACCGCGACGTGGTTGGTCCCCCAGTGCACAGGCCCCACCTCGGGCAAATCGAGCCCGATCCGTCCCGTCGGTCCGCCGCTGGACGGCACCCGGACCGGGACTCCGTTGAGCGTCACCAAGATGCTGTCGATGCCGTTCAACGGCACTCGCAAGCTCAAGGTCGCCGCAGAGAGCGCGCCCGGCCCCAGCCGGAGATGGACGGCGAACGCCCGCGTGTCGCGATAGCCGACGACAAACGGGACGACCGGATGCCCGTCGTGCCCGCCGACGGTAACCCACAAGAAGTTCTCCCCCACGACGAGGCCATCCGCCGCGTCAAGGCGCACTCGCATCCGTCCCAGCCGCGCTGGGAGATGGAGGGGATGCCCGTTCAGCCGCAAACCCAGACCGCGCACCCGCCGGGTAATCGACAGCAGGGCAGCCCCCCGCAACCTGTGGGCGCCGGCCGCGCTGCCGGCCACGATCACCGCCCCCGCCCGCGGGGCCAGCACAGTGACCGCTCCTCCGCCGGCGCGCGCGGCAACCGCCCCGCCAGCCGGGGCGAGGACCGCTCCAGCACCGACGCTCGAGACGTCGGCGAAGTCGGAGAGCGCTGTGTCGGCGCTGGCGGTAAACGCCGGAACGTTCGCCCCAGCGCAGACCGCCGGAGGGCGCGGCGCAGCAGCCCCGGTGCCGACGAGGCCCGTCACCGCGAGGGAACCGGCAACAACCAGCCCCCCAAGGCCAAACCGCCACCGCGGTCTACTTCCGCCCCGCGCGACCGCCGACCACACCCCGAGCCCGACAAACCGCACCGAGAACCGCGCCAGCGAATACAGAATCCCGGTCATCTCTTCGCCTCCTCCTTGTCGGGGTCGACGGTCGTGTCCAGCGCCGGGACGAGCTCCTCGAATGTGCGCAATAGCTCGAGCGTGCCCGAGAACTCGCGCGTGAGCTCCTGCCCCGCCAGGCCGACCGATCCGCTCAGGCGGTCGTCGCCGTCACGGGTAACCGACATCACGAGTATCACCGTCACCTGTCTCTTAGCGGCGTCCCGCCGGGAATGCGCTTACGCCCACGCCGACCCTCGCTCGCCGCCGACACGCCGGCAAGTCCGGACAAGCCCTTCTTGATCGCGCCCGGTGCAAAACTGAAACTTCACCATCAGGTCGCGCGATGGCCGGGATGCATCAGGCGGCCAGCCTTTCACCGCGGCCGCGCTCGCGCACTAGGGTCGTCCCTAAAGATTTCCCTAGACCAGACCCTAGAGATTTGCGGCCGAGTGCCGTCGCCTCCTGCTAGTCTCTGGAGCCGAGAGGAGGGAGAGTCGGGGGAGATGGCCGTCCAGGAGCACCGGTTTGTCGGCCGCGGGCCGGAGCTGGCGTTGGCGTCGCGCTGCCTCGACGCCGCCCGCCAATCGCAGCCGCAGATCGTGGTCATCGAGGGCCATGCGGGGATCGGCAAGACGGCCTTCCTGCGCCAGTGCATCGCCCGGGCCGGAGATTTCGTGGTCTTGGAGGCCGCTGCGGAGGAGTCTGAGGCCAGCCTCGAGTTCGGGCTGGTCACCCAGCTTCTCGCCAGGGCGGCGACCATGGCCAGCGACGGGGCGCCAGTGGCGCCGCTGGCTGGCGGCTCGCCAGACAACCCGTTCACGGCCGGGGCGCAGCTGCTGGCCATGCTCGGCGCGCTCCAAGAAGGTGGGCCGGTGCTGGTCGCCCTCGACGACGTGCACTGGATCGACCACGCGTCCGCGGCGGCTCTGCTGTTCGCCCTACGCCGTCTGATTGGCGACCGGCTGTGCGCGCTGATATCGACCCGCCCGGAGGGGCTCGCCGGCGACCGGTCGGGCTGGTCGCGGCTGCTGGGCGCCGCCGAACACGTCAAGCTGGAGGGCCTCAGCGTCTCGGAAGTGTCTCTGCTCGCCGACGCTATGGGTCGGGCATCGCTGAGCTTGCGCTCGGTCGAGCGTCTGCGTGCCCACACCGACGGCCACCCCCTGTACGTCAGGACGCTGCTCGGTGAGCTTGGGGTAAAGGCGCTCGAGTCCCCGCAGGCTGCGCTGCCCGCCCCGCGCTCGTTGGCCAGCGCCGTCCTCGCGCGTCTGGCCACTCTGAGCCAGGCCGGACAGGCTCTCGTCGCCGCCACCGCGGTGGCCGGTCGGCCTAGCCCGGTCGCGCTGATCGGCACCGCGGCCGGAGTCGAGGAGCCCGTGGCCACGCTCGATGAGGCAATTGAGGCCGACCTGGTGACGCTCGTGCCGCAGCGCGCGCCGCTTGAGGTGACCTGCGTTCACCCGCTCGTCCGCGCGGCCGTCTACAACGACCTCTCGATCGCGCGCCGGCGCGATTTGCACCTCGCCTGGGCGCGGCTTACCACCGGGCCGGCATCGCTGACTCACCGGGTGGCCGCCAGCGACGGCCACGACGACGGATTGGCCATTGAGCTTGCCCGCGCCGGCCAGACGGCAGCCGAACAAGGCCGCGTGCGCGCCGGTACCGAACTTCTGCTGTCCGCCTCAGGCATCGCCGCAGACCCCGACCTGCGAGAGGACACGCTCCTGCTGGCCGTCAACTACGTCTGCCTCGTCGGAGATGTCCGCCAAAGCCACGCGCTCGCCGCCGAGGTCGTCGCCTGCCGCGACAGCCCCACGCGCAGTTTCGTCCTTGCTGCCCAGGCGGCTGCCGCCGGGCGGCTGTCTGACGCCATCGCGGCTTTCCGCGCGGTGACCGAGCGCTCGGACTACAGCGAGTACCCCGACCTCGCCGGGCGGGTCGAGTCCTCGCTGGCCATCATCTGTGCCTACGCCGGTTACGGAGAGGACGCCGTCGCCTGGGCGCGAAGGGTGATAGACGACCGGCGCTCGCCTCCCACGGTCACGCTCACCGCCAGGGAGGCAGAGGCTCTCGGTCTGGCCATGGCCGGCCGGCCCCAGGAGGGGGTGTCCGCGCTCGCTTCGCTGTCTCAGGCTAGCGTCGACTCGCCGCTGGAGCTAGAGCTTCTCGCCACACGCGGCATGCTGAAGGCCTGGCGAGGTGATCTGCGCGCCGCCACCGCCGACCTCGACGCGGTCATCCGGTTCTCGCGGGCCGGCACGGCGCCCCGCAGCCTGGGCAACGCCTACAGCTCGCTGGCCGAGATCGAATATCACCTCGGTCTGTGGGACGAAGGACTGGTCCATGCCGAGCTCGCCCTCACGCTCGCCGAAAACAACAATCAGACAGTGGCGATCTCGTTCGCCCACGCCGTAGCCAGCTTTCTGTATGCCGGGCGCGGTGACTGGCCCGCAACCACCCGCCACATCCAAGCCGCCGAGCGCGCCGCCGAGCGCGACCCCCTTCCGCTGAACGTCTACGACGCCTGCCTGGCGGCCGCTAACCACGACGCTATTCGCGGCGATGAGCATGCCGTCCTGGCCGCCCTCGGGCGGCTGCGTAGCTATGCCCCCAAAACCGCCACCGCGAACCTCGCCCGGCGCGCCTGGGCGATTGAGACACACGCGCTGATAAACACCGGGCAGCTAGACGAAGCCGCCCGGATCCTCGACGACGTCTCAGACACGATCGACGAGCAAGCCAACCCCGAGCCCGCGGTCCACCTGTGGCGACTGCGGGGGGAACTCGCGCACGCCCGCGGCCGCCACCACGAGGCCCGCGACGCGTTCAGCGCCGGACAGCAGATAGCAAAAGCCGCCGACTCGCCGTTTGCTCAAGGCGTCCTCGAGCTGGCCTATGGTCACGTGCTGCGCAAAACAACCAGCCGCAACGCGGCGGCCCGCCAGCTCACGGCCGCCCGAGAACAATTCGAGCGCCTCCGCGCCCAACCCTTCCTCCAACGCTGCGACGATGAGCTCGCCGCCTGCGGTGTGCGGGCGCGAGCGGCCGAAGATGACTACGGCCTCAGCGCTCGCGAGGAGGTCATCGCGAAGCTAGTCCTCACGGGCATGACCAACCGCCAGGTGGCAGCAGAGCTATACCTGTCCACCAAGGCAGTCGAATATCACCTCGCCAACATCTATGCCAAGATCGGGGCTCGCTCACGCCACGAACT
>JAFASF010000078.1 GCA_019244745.1 Solirubrobacterales bacterium
GGCGTCGACTTGCGCGAGCCCTTGAAGCCGGCGCCGCCGGCCGATTCCCACGCGATCACGTTGCCGTCGCGGTCGGTGAGCGAGACGATCGTGTTGTTGAACGAGGTCTTGATGTGAGCCTGGCCTATCGGGATGTTCTTCCGGACGCGGCGGCGGCCGCGCTGAGGACGTCGCGGAGCTGGCATTTACTTCTTGGTCGCCTTCTTTTTTCCGGCGACCTGCATGCGCTTGGGCCCCTTGCGGCTCCGGGCGTTGGTCTTCGTGTTCTGCCCGTGCACGGGCAGCCCCCGGCGGTGCCGCAACCCGCGGTAGGAGCCGATCTCCTGTAGCCGCTTGACGTTCTGCGAGCGCTCGCGGCGCAGGTCACCCTCGACGGTCAGGTTGCCGTCGATCAGCTCGCGGAGCTTGATCACGTCGTCTTCGGTGAGATCGCGCACCTTTCGGTCGGGCTCGATCCCGACCTCGGAAAGGAGCTTGTTGGCCGTGGGCCGACCGATTCCGTAGATGTAGGTCAGCCCGACCTCTACGCGCTTGTTGAGTGGGATGTTGACGCCCGAGATGCGTGCCATCAGCCCTGCCGCTGCTTATGTCGCGGATTCGAGCAGATGACGAGGACCCGCCCTTGGCGGCGGATTATCTTGCACTTCTCGCACATCGGCTTGACCGACGGTCGTACTTTCACGCTCGCTTCGCTCTCGTCGTGAGTGATTTACAGTGGTCCCTCAGCCCGGCTCTGGCGACCGGTGCGGTCGCCGCTACCGCGCTGAGCAGCGCCACGCAGCGTCGAACGTTCGCGCTACGAGCGCAACCCGTCATGTTAGCAGGGGACGTAGGCCGGCTGTTGGGGCCGTCAAGCCGCCGCGCGCCCGTTGCCCGCTTCGTGCCAGGGCGTCAGGATCCGCGGCCCGTTGGCGGTGACCGCGATCGTGAACTCGAAGTGGGCGGCCAGGGACCCGTCCTGGGAGTAGATCGACCAGTGGTCCTCGCCGACCCGGATCGCATGCCTTCCGGCCGTAACCATGGGCTCGACCGCGAGCACCATCCCCTCCTCGAGCGGTATCCCCGTGTTGGGATCGCCGTAGTTGGGGATCTGGGGCTCCTCGTGCATGCTCCGCCCGATCCCGTGTCCGACCAGCGCCCGCACGATTGAAAGGCCGGCATCCTCGACGTGCTCCTGGATCGCGTGCGAGACGTCTCCGAGCCGGTTCCCCACCCGGCACTGCTCCACCGCCAGGTACAGCGACTCCTCGGTCGTTCTCAGCAGCTTGCTCGCGATCGGCGTGATCGGCCCGACCGAAAACGTCCGCGCCGCGTCGGCGACCCACCCGTCGCGGATGACGCCGATGTCGACCGAGAGGATATCCCCGCGCCCGAGCTTGTAGGGCCCCGGAATGCCGTGGACGATCATCGAGTTCGGCGAGGTGCAGATCGAGCCCGGAAAGCCCCGGTAGCCCTTGAACGCGGGCTCGGCTCCCTGCGAGCGGATGAACTTCTCGGCGGCCTCGTCGAGCTCGCGGGTAGTCACCCCGGGTCTTACCTTGCCGGCGAGGAGGTTCATGGTCTTGACCAGGATCGTGCCGGCGGCGGCCATGCGGTCGATCTCTTGTGGGCTCTTCTTGATGATCACTGCTGCTGGCTCGCGGCCGTTCAGACGTTTTCCTCGAGACGGAGCGTGGCGATCACGGCGCGGATGTGGTCGTGCACGTCGGTGGCATCGCGGGTGCCGTCGATCTTGCGCAGCACCCCCTGCTCGTCGTAGTAGTCGACCAGCGGCTCGGTCTGGTCGTGGTACACGCGCAAGCGGTTGCGGATCACCTCGGGCTTGTCGTCGTCGCGCTGGATCAGCTTGGACCCATCTTGGTCGCAGACGCCCTCGTGCTTGGGTGGGTCGAACTCGATGTGGTAGTTGTGGCCCGCTTTCACGCAGACCCGCCGGCCGGACAGTCTCCGGACCAGATCGCTGTCAGGGACGTCGATCAGCAGGACCGCGGTGACGCGGCGGCTGAGCTCGGACAGCTGGCGGTCCAGCGCATGGGCCTGCTCAATCGTCCGTGGAAAGCCATCGAGGATGAAGCCGTCTTCGGCGTCGTCCTCCTGCAGACGCTCAGCGACCATGGCCACGATGAGGTCGTCGGGGACGAGCTCTCCGGCGTCCATGTAGTTCCGCGCTTCCCGACCCAGCTCGGTCGCTCCCTTGACGTTCGCACGCAGCATGTCGCCCGTGGAGATGAACGGGACCTGGAAATCGTCTTGCAGGCGCTCGGCTTGCGTTCCCTTCCCCGCTCCCGGCGGACCGAGGAGAATCAGGTTGAGCTCGGACATGGGACGCACTGTATCGGCGACGCGTCGGGCGCGCCAAGAACCCGCGGCGCGGCGCGTCACCGGGGGTGGCGCCGGCGCCCCGCAACCCTATGTTGCGTCAGAAACGACTGCATACTGGACGTTTCTCTCGCAACCCTCCCGTGGGGGCCAACGGGAAGCCCCACCACCCGGTCCACGCCGGCCGGTTACTTCAAGAAGCCTTCGTAGTTGCGCATCATGAGCTGCGCCTCGAGCTGCTTCATCGTGTCGAGCGCGACGCCGATGACGATCAGGATCGAGGTGCCGCCGAAGAAGAAGTTGGCATTGGTCTGGTTGATCAGGACCGTGGGCAGGGCCGCGATCGCGGCCAGGAACAATGCTCCTGGGAACGTCAGGCGAGCGAGGATGCGGTCGAGGAACTCGGCCGTGGGCCTACCTGGTCGCACCCCGGGAATGAACCCGCCGTACTTCTTGAGGTTGTCGGCCTGGTCCACCGGGTTGAACGTCACCGCGGTGTAGAAGTAGGTGAACAAGATGATGAACAGGCTCTCGCCGAGAACGTAGTGCCAGCCCTGCGGGTTGAAGAAGGACGAGACCTGGTAGCCGAAGCTGTGGACGTTGGTCTTGCCGATCAGCTGCCCGATGGTCGGCGGGATCGCCATGATGCTCGCCGCGAAGATCACCGGGATTACGCCGGCCATGTTGACCCGCAACGGGAGGTAGGTCTGGCCGCCCTGGGTCATACGCCGGCCGATCACCCGTTTTGCGTACTGGATCGGGATCCGGCGCTGCCCTTCCTGGACGAACACGATCGCGGCCACCACGCCGATCGCGATGAACGGCATAACCACCCGGAACACCTGGTCGGGGTTGTTCCACCACGACTGGACGCCGTGCGGGATCCGGGCCACGATGCTGGCGAAGATCAGCAGCGAGATCCCGTTGCCGATCCCGCGCTGCGTGATCAACTCGCCCATCCACATCAGGAGAACCGTCCCCGCGGTCAGCGAGATCACGATCAGGAAGACCTTGGCGAGCGTGAAGTTCGAGATCAGCGTGGCTCCGGCCTGCTTCTGGAAGCTGCGGAACAGGAACACGTACCCGATCGACTGGGCGAACGCCAGCCCCACCGTCAGGTATCTGGTGTACTGGGTGATCCGCGCCTGCCCGACCTCGCCCTCCTTCTGCAGCTTCTCCAGCGACGGAACCACGACGGTCAGCAGCTGCAGGATGATCGAGGCGGTGATGTAGGGCATGATCCCGAGCGCGAACAGCGCGATGCGCCCGAGCCCGCCGCCCGAGAACAGGTTCAGCAGGCCGAGGATGCTGTTGCCGCCGAAGTGA
>JAFASF010000131.1 GCA_019244745.1 Solirubrobacterales bacterium
GAGTGCCGCCTCGCTGCCGGTCCGGGTGTCCCCCGGGAGGCTGATTCGTTGGGCCTGGTCAACGAGCACCCAACGCATCCGCCCCGACTTGACCTCTGACGCCAGCCAGGCCACGCTGACCGTGCTCTCCCGGCCGGAGAACCCACCTAGCCCCGCGACGTTCGCGTCGCTGGACAGGATCGCGGCCGCCGCGCTGCTTTGACTCTCGACGCCGATCGTGCCGCCTCCGTGAGACTGGGCGTAGCGGACGGCCGCCCGCAGGGTCGCGGTGTCTCCGCCAAATATTCCTCCGCCCGGGCCGCCCGGAGCACCCTGGCCGCCAAACCCGCCGGCGCCCGTGGCGGCGCCGAACCCGCCCAATGTCGGCGGGGCCCCTGCCCCGCCGCTCCTCGCGAAGCCGGGGGCCCCGCCACCTCCGATCGACGCGCCCGCGGGTCCTCCCGTGGGGAACGTGCCATTGGCCGCGTGGCCGAGCGTCTCAGCCGCCCAGGTGGCCGGCGCGGCCATCAGCGCCGCCAGCGCCACCCCGACCAGCGCCAGGCGCGCGCGCGGGCCGAGATGCATCACGAGCAGCACGGCGCAGGCGCACGCCACCCCGATGACCAGCGGCCTGGCCCAGGCGACCTGGCCGCCGAGCTCGCCGAGCGCGACGAGCTCGGTGATCGCGCCCGCGCCGATCGCCAGGGGACCGACCACCCGGGCGGACCGCGCATCCGACCGCGCGCTCGGCAGCATCTCACCCACGCCGGCGCCGATCAGGGCCGCCGTGAAGGGCGCCAGCAGCGACATGTAGTACGGATGGAAGATCCCGCTGGCGAAGCTGAATACGACCGCGGTCGTGGCAAACGCTCCCGCCACCGCGATCAACCACCCCGTCCGCGGATCACGGCGGCGAATCCGCGTCAGAAGCACCAGAGCCACAGCAGCGACGACCGCGAAGCCCAGCAGCCAGCCGGCCTGGTCACCGAGACCCGAGTGGAGCAGCCGCAAGGGCCCGGTCGCGCCCCCGAACAGCGAACCGCCCCCCGGCCCTGCGCCGCCTCCAGGACCGCCTCCGACGCCGCCGGGCCCGCCGGTCTGCCCGGCCACCCGGCCAAGCCCGTTGTAGCCGAAGATCAGCGACCAGATGCTGTTGTCCGCGGTGCCCGAGATCCAGGGGCGGTCGGCGGCCGGGGTCAGCCACACGAGCACCGGCCAGGCAAGGCCCACGGCTGCCATGGCCGCCCCACCGGCCGCGAGCTGACGAAATGCGATCCACCGACCGCGTGGCGCGACCCACATCCAGGCCGCCGCGATCCCCGGGACAACCATCAGCGCGACCCCCATCTTGGTCTCGAAGCCCAGCCCGACCGCCACGCCGCTGAGCACGAGCCAGCGGGTGCGCCCGGTCTCAAGCGCGCGGATCGCGAACCACAGCGCGAGCACCGAGCAGAGCACCAGCAGCTCGTCCGGATTGTTGTGGCGCGAGACGGCCACGATCACGGGCGTGGTCGCAAGCGCGAGCCCCGCGACGAAACCCGCGACGCGTCCGAAGCGCCGGCGCACCAGGTCGTAGAGGAGGGCGACGGCCGCCATCCCCATCAGGGCCTGCGGCACCAGCAGGCTCAAAGCATGGAACCCGAAGATCCGCGCCGACAGGGCCTGCACCCAGAGGCTGAGCGGAGGCTTGTCGACGGTCATCAAGCCGGAGCGGTCCAGCGAGGCAAAGAGGAAGTCGTGCCAGCTGGTGGTCATCGAGCGCACCGCCGCGCTGTAGTACTGGTTGGCCCAGGCGTTGATGCTGAGCCCCCACAGGTTCAGCACTCCGGCCACACCGAGCAGCGCCAGCACCTCGGGCCGGGCGAGCGCGCGCGCCAGGCGAGGGCGACCTCGCCCGATGACGCGGCCCCGCGAGCGCCGCGGCCAGGGCCGGGTTTCGATCAGCGTGCTGTCCATCGTCTAAGGCTGGTCGGGCGCGCGGTGCGCCTCCGCGTACAGTCCGGCGGCCGCGATCGCGCCGGCGGCGCCGATCGCGATGGCCGTGAGCACCCAGGTCACAAAGCTCATATGCGTGTCTCCTTCAACGGCAGGGGTCGGTGCGCAGACGAGGATCGGGGGTCCGGCGAAGCCCCACCGAAGACGTCGCTAAGACCGACGTAGGAAGCCGCTGACGCTCAGCCCGGCTTAGAGTAGGAGCTACCGCGATGAAACCAGGAGACCGAAATTGACCCCGAAAGCGAACAGCTTTGACGCCAAGGACACGCTCCGTGTCGGCGAGCGCTCCTACGAGATCTTTCGCCTCGACGCCCTTCAGTCCCAGTACGACATCGCCCGCCTTCCGTTCTCGCTGAAGATCCTCCTCGAGAACCTCTTGCGCAACGAGGACGGCGAGGCGATCCGCGCGCAGGACGTCGAGGCGCTCGCCACCTGGGACGCCAAGGCGCAGCCCAGCACGGAGATCGCGTTCACGCCCGCACGCGTGCTCATGCAGGACTTCACCGGGGTGCCGGCGGTGGTCGACCTCGCCGCGATGCGCGAAGCAATGCGTGAGATGGGCGGCGATCCGAACCGCATCAATCCGCTGGTCCCGGCGGAGCTCGTCATCGACCACTCGGTCCAGGTCGATGCGTTCGGGACGCGCGCCGCGTTTGCGCGCAACGCCGAGCTCGAGTTCGAGCGAAACCGCGAGCGCTACGCGTTCCTGCGCTGGGGGCAGGGGGCGTTTCAGAACTTCAGGGTCGTCCCCCCCGACACCGGGATCGTCCACCAGGTCAACCTCGAATACCTCGCCCGGGTGGTGTTCGTCGCCGAGACGGGCGCCGGTCCCGCGCGCGCGTACCCCGACACGCTGGTCGGAACCGACTCCCACACCACGATGGTCAACGGGCTCGGGGTGCTCGGCTGGGGCGTGGGCGGGATCGAGGCGGAGGCGGCGATGCTGGGCCAGCCCATGTCGATGCTGATCCCGCAGGTCATCGGCTTCAGGCTCACCGGGGAGCTGCACGAAGGCGCGACGGCCACGGATCTCGTGCTGACCGTGACCGAGATGCTCCGCTCGCACGGTGTGGTCGGGAAGTTCGTCGAGTTCCACGGCGGCGGCCTCGCGAATCTGCCGCTGGCCGACCGCGCGACGATCGGCAACATGTCGCCCGAGTTCGGCTCGACGTGCGCGATCTTCCCGATCGACGCTGAGACGCTGCGCTACCTCGAGTTCTCCGGGCGCCCCAAGGAGCTGATCGAGCTGGTCGAGGCCTACGCCAAGGAGCAGGGGCTCTGGCACGACGAGCACACGGAGGAGCCGACGTTCTCAGAGCAACTGGAGCTCGACCTTCACAACGTCGTGCCGAGCATCGCGGGACCGCGGCGCCCTCAGGACAGGGTCTCGCTGACCGAGTCAAAGCCGGCCTTCCGGATGGCGCTCGAGGGTTACCTGCCCGACGAGGACCTCGAGGATGAGGCCGTGGCGGAAAGCTTCCCCGCCAGCGACCCGGTGGCCACCCACCTCCCCAACGGAGACGGCAACGAGCCGCAAGGGGGAACCGGGGGCACGCAGGTCGCGGAGCGCCGGCGGACCAGGATCCCGCTCACGCTCGCGGACGGGACCGAGACCGAGATCGACCACGGTCACGTGGTGATCGCGGCGATCACCAGCTGCACGAACACGTCCAATCCGTCGGTCATGCTCGGCGCCGGCATCCTCGCTCGCAACGCGGTCCAGAGGGGACTGAGCGCGAAGCCCTGGGTCAAGACGTCGCTGGCGCCGGGATCAAAGGTGGTCACCGAGTACCTCGACCGCGCCGGCCTGACCGAGTACCTCGACGCGCTCGGCTTCAACCTCGTCGGCTACGGGTGCACGACGTGCATCGGCAACAGCGGCCCGCTCCCGGAGGAGATCGCGGACGTCGTGGGGGCGGAGGACCTGGCGGTCGTCTCGGTGCTCTCGGGGAATCGCAACTTCGAAGGCCGGATCAACCCGGACGTGAAGATGAACTACCTGGCCTCGCCTCCGCTGTGCGTCGCTTACGCCATCGCGGGCACGATGGACATCGACCTCTACGATGAGCCGCTAGGCGAGGACGAGCGCGGGCAGCCGGTGTTCCTCAGGGACATCTGGCCGTCCGAGGCCGAGGTCGCGCGCGCCGTCGAGGAGGCGGTCCAGTCGGACATGTTCCGCAAGAGCTACGGCGAAGTGTTCGACGGGGACGAGCGCTGGAACTCGCTCAAGGTGCCGACCGGCGATGCGTTCGGCTGGGAGCCGGAGTCGACGTACGTCCGGCGGCCGCCGTTCTTCGAGAACCTGCCGATCGAGCCCGAGCCGATCGCCGACATCGACAGCGCGCGGGCGCTCGCGGTGCTCGGCGACAGCGTCACCACCGACCACATCTCTCCCGCGGGCGCGATCAAGCGTGACGGTCCCGCCGGGGCCTACCTGATCGAGCACGGCGTCGAGCCGAGGGATTTCAACTCCTACGGCTCGCGGCGCGGCAACCACGAGGTGATGATGCGCGGGACGTTCGCGAACATCCGCCTGCGCAACCGGCTGGCGCCGAGCACCGAAGGCGGGGTGACGGTCTACCTGGGTCCGGGGGACGGCGCGGGCAAAGACAACCTTTCGATCTACGACGCCGCGATGCGCTACATCGCCCAAGGCACGCCGCTGGTGGTGCTCGCCGGCAAGGAATACGGCTCCGGGTCCTCCCGCGACTGGGCGGCCAAGGGCACCCGGCTGCTCGGCGTCCGGGCGGTGATCGCCGAGAGCTTCGAGCGGATCCACCGTTCGAACCTGGTGGGGATGGGCGTCCTACCCCTCCAGTTCAAGGACGGCGACTCGGTGGAGTCGCTGGGCCTGACGGGCCGCGAGACGTTCACGGTATCCGGTCTCGCCCACGCCGACCCAATCCCCCGAGAGCTGACAGTCGCCGCGGACGACAAGCGATTCGCGGTCACGGTGAGGATCGACACCCCAAAGGAGCAGCGCTACTACCGCCACGGCGGCATCCTCCAGTTCGTGCTCAGGCAGCTACTTGCGGCCGCGTAGACACGTGGTCTACGCGGCCGGCCGCAAAGCTTCGAGCTCGCGGCTCTCGGCCAGCTCGGCGAGGGCCCGGCGCTCGAGCCGGCGGACCGCGTCCGAGGAGATCCCGAGCAGGCGCCCGGTCTCGCGCAGCGGCGTGGGCGACTCGCCGTCGATCCCGTAGCGAAGCTTGACCACCTCGCGCTCGCGGGGCGGGAGCTGGTCGACCGCGGTGCGGAGCGCGTCCTCGCGCAGCGCGATCTCGACCTCCTCCTCCGGTCCGCGCGATTCGCTCGGCAGCAGCGAGCCGAGCGTGGTGTCCTCCTCCTCGCCCACCGGGCGATCGAGGCTGGTGACGACCCGGGCCACCGTGTGGGCCTCGCGAACCTGGCTGGCCTCCACACCCGCGGCGCGCGCCACCTCCTCGTCGGTGGGCTCGCGGCCGAGGCGGGCGGTGAGCTCGCGATGCGCGCGGGCGATCTTGCGCTCGAGCTGCCCGACATGGACCGGGATCCGGATCGTGCGAGCGCGGTTGGCGATGGCCCGCTGGATCGCCTCGCGGATCCAGAACGTCGCGTAGGTCGAGAACTTGAACCCCTTGCGGTAGTCGAACTTCTCGGCCGCTCGGATCAAGCCGAGGATTCCCTCCTGGATGAGGTCGAGGAGGGGTAGGTCCAGGCCTTCGTACTTGCGCGCGTTGGAGATGACCAGCCTCAGGTTGGAGTTGACCAGCTGCTCCTTGGCCCTGAGATCGCCCCGCTCGATCCGCTTGGCCAGCTCGATCTCTTCCTCGCGGGTGAGCAGCGGATGTCGTCGCACCTCTCGCATGAACAGCGACAGCGCATCCGTGGTCCGGTCGGCCATGTCGGCATAGCTGTACGCCGTCTCTTCCGCGCGCCGGCCACAGTCGTCGTGCAACTCGATCCCGCGCTCCTCGAGCATTTCCTGGAGCGTCTCTCCGTCTTCCTCGCCCAGGTCGTGATCCTGGACGACCTCGCTCAGCTCGGAGAGATCGATGCAGCGACCCGGAGTCGACTCGACGTGCGCGAGCAGCTCCTCGAGCAGCTCCTGCAGCGAGTGTTCAGGCGGACGGGGGTTAGCGGATTCGTCGGTAATGGCTAGAAGTTACCTTCCTCCCGCCCATCCAACAAATCCATAACAGCGGAGCAACCTGATCGACGGTTTCTGAATAGCCTTGGCCACGTGACGCCTCCCGAGCTGCTCACCCGCCTGCTGACCGCAACCGGGCCCTCGGGCCACGAATCCGATCCCGCCCGGGCATGGCGCGAAGCGTGTGCAGCGTTCGCCACCGAGGTCGGCTCCGATCGCGTCGGCTCGTCGTTCGCGCGGGTGGCCGGAGTCGCGGGCGGGCCAAAGCTCGCGGTCGTCGGTCACATCGACGAGATCGGGCTGCACGTCTCGCACATCGACGACGACGGCTACCTGCGCTTCGGCGAAGTCGGCGGCTGGGACCCGATCGTGCTGGTGGGCCAGCGGGTTCGGATCGCGACCCGTAACGGCCCGGTCGGAGGCGTTATCGCCCGCAAACCGATCCACCTGCTCAAGGACGAGGACCGAAAGCGGGTTCCCGAGCTCAAGGACCTGCACATCGACATCGGGGCCAAGGATGCCGACGAGGCGCGTTCGCTCGTCCGGATCGGGGACGTGGCCGTGATCGATGTCGCGCCGGTCGAGCTCCGCCATGACCGCGTGGTCTCGAGGGCGCTCGACAATCGCGTGGGCTGCTACGTCGCCGCCGAGGCGGCACGGCTGGTCGCGGAATCCGGCGGCTCGCCGGGCGACGTGGTGGCGTTCGCCGTGGCCCAGGAGGAGACCACGTTCGCCGGCTCCCGCACGACCGCGTTCGCGCACGATCCCGAGGTCGCGATCGTCGTCGACGTCACGTTCGCGACCGATCAACCGGGGATCGAGCTCGGCCCGATCACCAAGCACCCGCTCGGGTCGGGGCCCGTCATCGCCCGGGGCACGACGCTTCACCCGCGCGTGTTCGAGCTCCTCTACGAGGCGGGCACCGAGCAGGAGATCCCCTTCACGATGGAATCCCTGGGTCGCAGCACCGGCACCGATGCCGACGCGATTCATCTCAGCCGGTCGGGCGTGCCCACCGGATTGGTCTCGGTTCCGCTCCGCTACATGCACTCTCCGGTCGAGATGGTCTCGGTGGACGATGTCGCCGCCGCGGCCAGGTTGATCGCGGCCTTCGCGAGGCGGCTCGAGCCGGGCACGTCGTTCGAGCGCTGATCGCATGCTGCTGCTGTTCGACGTGGACGGAACCCTGCTCCATGGCGCCACCGAGGCTCATCGCGACGCCGTGTACGCCGCGCTGCGCGCGGTCCACGGCGTCGACGCCTCCTCGGTGCGCAAGGGCCAATCGCCGGCGGGCCGCACCGACGGTGACATCGCCCGCGAGATCCTGCTCGACGCCGGGATCTCCGCCGAGCGGATTGACGATCGAGCCGACGAATTCCGGGACGAGGTCTGCCGGGCATACGCGCGGTTGTGCCCCACGGATCTCTCGCACACCGTCCTTCCGGGCGTCCGGGAGCTGCTCGCGTGGCTATCCGGGCGCACCGGGTCCAGGACGGCGCTCCTCACCGGAAACTACGAGCCGGTGGCGCGGCTGAAGCTCGCCCGCGCCGGGATCGGCGCGGCGTTCGAGCGCGGTCAGGGGGCGTACGGCTCAGACAGCGAGGATCGCGCGGCGCTGCCCGCGATTGCGCGCCGGCGGGCGGGGACGGTCGGCGTGCCGTACCCGCGCGCGGACACGATCGTCGTCGGCGACACCCCGCGCGACATCGCGTGTGCGCGAGCTGACGGGGTGCGCTGCCTCGCGGTCGCCAGCGGGCCGTGCCGGGCCGATGAGCTGGTCGGCGCCGACGCGGTCGTGGCCGACGCCGTCGAGCTCCGCGACTCACTCGAGGCCCTGGGGGTCTAGCAAGCCTGTTGCGGCGAGGGTTGGTCGGGTTAGCACAGGGCTAGCTCAGGGCTAGCTCGAGGCTGCGGCCGCGCCGACCGTGAGCGTGACGGCGCGCGTCTTGCCTTGCGTGTCGTCTTTGCGGACCGGGGAGATCATCACCCGGGCGCCGACACCGGAGGCGACGCCGGGAACGGTGACGTGGTCGTCCCCTCTG
>JAFASF010000193.1 GCA_019244745.1 Solirubrobacterales bacterium
GAGGCTGAGTGGGGAGGTGGCGAGGCTGAGGGGGGAGGTGGCGAGGCTGAGTGGGGAGGTGGCGAGGCTGAGTGGGGAGGTGGCCAGGCTGAGCGGGGAGGTGGCCAGACTCAACGGGGACGCCGACGAGGTTCCGGGGTTGACTCCACTCCCGCCGAATCCCAGACCCAGAAGCGCGCATCGATGGCATCTCGAGCCCACGATGCCGGTCCCGCTGCCACTTTGGCCGTTCGCCCACCCGCCTGGTTCAACCCCCTCGTCGCCCTGGCCGGTGTTTTGGCCGCCCTGATCGCCCTGACCGTTGCCCTGCTCGCCCTGACCGCCACGCTGGATCTGTTGTTGGTCGTTTGCGCCGACCTGGTTCCCCTGATCAATGCCCCCGTTGCCCTGGCCGATGCCATTGCGGCGATGGTGATGACCATGGCTCTCATCCCCCTGTGCATTGCCCTGGTCGCCTTGGCCGCCGGCGTTGCCCTGGTCGCTCTGGCCGGCGGTGTTGCCCTGGTCGCTCTGGCCGCCGGTGTTGCCCTGGTCGCTCTGGCCGCCGGCGTTGCCCTGGTCGCTCTGGCCACCGGTGCCCTGATCGCCCTGTCCAGCCCCCTGGTCCCCCGGACCCGGACCTTGGCCGCGTTGGCCGCTCCCAATGTCCTGGCCATTGCCGCTCGCGCCGGCGCCCGTCTCCGCCGCAAGTTGCGATCCCCACACTATTGGAAGGCCGGACGACACATGGAGACCATTCGGCAATTCGGCCCCCAGCCCTGGTGTACCGGCGAGTCCGAGCCCGGGAGGTCCGAACGGCCCCTGCTGTTCGGTGTTCGTCTGATCACCGGTAGTCGAGTCGGGCGAGGCGCTCTGCCCCTGCTGGTCGCCGCTCGCCCCGTTGCCGCTGCCCCCGTCGCCGCGCCCCCCGCTGCTGCCGCCACCGTTGCCCGAGTCCGCGCCACTCCCCGGTACCCTGCCGGCCTGACCGGGAATCCCGCCGGCCTGACCCGGACCACCGCCGGCCTGACCGGGACCCTGGCCGGCGCCCTCGCCGGCTCCCCCAGCCCCTTCTGGCGTCCCGCTGGTGCTCGTAGCGCCGCTCGGGACCGACGACGTGCTGCCGGCGGTGCTTGTGGCCACCGTGTCCTGGGTTTGCACGGTTGACGTCACGACAGCTCGCGGACCCGATCCGCTCGAGGCAGCGGGCGCGCGGTAGCTCTGCCCGCTCCCGTGCGGAGAAGTGCCGGCAGAGCGGCTGCCGGCGTCGGCAGAGCGCGCGGGGGTCGGATGCCAGGAGGAGACGGCAACGTCTCGAGAGCCGCTCGAAGGGAGGACCTGGCTCGCAAACGCGGCTTGAGCATGAGCCCGAGCGAGCCTGGCGGGCGCGAGGCCGCCGAGCGCGTGGCTCGTGCCGCGACCGTGAGTGCCCTGACCGAATGCCGCCGTCACACCGAACGTGGCCCCGAAGCACAGAACCAGGCCGCAGGCGAAAGCGGACATCGCCCGACTGCGTCCGTTCAGTGGCAAACGTCGGTGGGATTCCTGTCCCCGCAACGACCCCGGCTTCCCCTCACTCGGTTTCAAGTCCCAATCCTAAAACCGATCTTCGAGGCCAACCCGCTTTTTGGACGAGTGTCGTACGGGCGATGGCGAAAACCGTGCAGGCCTAAACCTTGACACTCTCGTGCTAAGGTTTGCCCGGCATGGACGGGTTGACCATCAACGAGGCCGCGCGCACAACGGGCTGGTCGCCGCGCATGCTGCGCTACGTCGAGCGCACGGGACTCGTGTCGCCGGGACGGTCTGCGTCCAGGTATCGCCTGTACGGGCCGGCGCAATTGCAGCGGTTGCGCACGCTCAAGGAGCTTCTGGCGGGCTTCGACATAGCGCTGTCCGATGTTGCCTTCGCCGCTCGCATGACCCGAGACGAGGAGCTGCGAGCTGCGGTGACCGCGTGGCTCGAGGCGAAGCCCGTCCGTCCCGAACACGTGGATGCCGAAGACTGGCTCCGCTTCGAGCAGGACAAGCACGAAAAGCTGCTGGCCGCGTGATTGCGGACGCTGCCTTTCGCCATACCCGACGAACCTGGAGATGCAATGAGCACCACCGCCGCGAAGACTGATTTCAGGGTTGCTGACCTGGGGCTGGCCGGATTTGGCCGCAAGGAGATCCGGCTTGCCGAGCACGAAATGCCGGGGCTCATGGCCACCAGGCATGAGCATGCCGATCAGCAGCCCCTGGCCGGCGCTCGCATTACGGGGTCCCTGCACATGACGGTGCAAACGGCGGTGCTGATCGAGACGCTCGTCGCACTCGGCGCCGAGGTGCGGTGGGCGAGCTGCAACATCTTCTCCACCCAGGATCACGCGGCAGCGGCGGTGGTCGTCGGCCCGGAAGGGATCCCCGAGGATCCGCGGGGGCCAGCTGTATTCGCTTGGAAAGGGGAGACGCTCGAGGAGTACTGGTGGTGCACCGAGCAAGCGCTGAGCTGGCCGGACGGCGCCGGACCGAACATGCTCCTGGACGACGGAGGGGATGCGACGCTCCTCGTTCATAAGGGGGTCGAGTTCGAGCGCGCGGGCGCGGTTCCGGATCCCGCCGGCGCCGATTCGGAGGAGTTTGCGATCGTGCTCGCGCTGCTGCAGCGGTCGCTCGCGGAGGATCCGCAGCGCTGGACGAGACTGGCCGCGGGGATTAGGGGCGTCACCGAGGAGACCACGACGGGCGTCCATCGCCTCTACCAATTCGCCGAACAGGGTCTCCTGCTGTTCCCCGCGATCAACGTCAACGACTCGGTGACCAAGTCGAAGTTCGACAACAAGTACGGCTGCCGGCACTCGCTGATCGACGGGATCAATCGGGCGACCGACGTGCTGATCGGCGGCAAGCTTGCGGTCGTCTGCGGGTACGGAGATGTCGGCAAGGGATGTGCAGAGGCGCTGCGCGGCCAGCGGGCCCGTGTGGTGGTCACCGAGATCGACCCAATCTGCGCGCTGCAGGCGGCGATGGACGGCTACCAGGTGCTCACGCTCGACGACGTGGTCGAGACGGCCGACATCTTCATCACGGCGACGGGCAACCGGGACGTCATCACAGCCGAGCACATGGCGCGGATGAAGCATCAGGCGATCATTGGGAATATCGGCCATTTCGATAACGAGCTTGAGATGTCCGCTTTAGCGAAGCTGCCGGGGATCGAGCGGGTCAACATCAAGCCTCAGGTCGACGAGTGGGTCTTTCCCGACGGTCGCTCGATCATCGTGCTGTCGGAGGGCCGGCTGCTCAACCTCGGCAATGCCACCGGTCACCCCTCGTTCGTGATGTCGAACTCGTTTACGAACCAGGTGATCGCCCAGATCGAGCTGTTCGGCCACGACGAGATCTACGAGAAGCGCGTCTACACGCTGCCGAAGCATCTCGACGAGAAGGTCGCGCGGCTGCACCTCGAGGCGCTGGGCGCCAAGCTGACCGAGCTGACCCCGCGGCAGGCGGAGTATCTCGGCGTCCCGGTCGAGGGTCCGTACAAGCCGGACCACTACCGGTACTAGCGCCCAACGCCGGCGCAGGCAGAAAGAGTCGGCGGGCCAGGAGAGAGGCGGCAGGCGAGGAACGAGACGATGGCCCGAGCCACGATCCCCGCACACGACGTGGCGGACCTCAGCCTCGCGCCCGAAGGCTCTGCCCGCGTCGCGTGGGCCTCCGAGCAGATGCCGGTGCTGTCGCGCATCCGCGAGCGCTTCGCACAGCAACGCCCGCTCGAGCAGATTCGGATTGCAGCCTGCCTGCACGTCACCGCCGAGACCGCGAACCTCATGCTCACGCTCGCCGCGGGCGGAGCCACGACCGCGCTGTGCTCGGCAAATCCGCTCTCCGCCCAGGATGACGTGGCCGCGGCGCTCGTCAAAGACCACGGGATCGAGGTCAGAGCGCTGCGCGGGGAGGATCTCGACACATACGCCAGGCACGTCCGTTCGCTGCTTGACGACGCGCCGCAGGTGACGATCGACGACGGCGCCGATCTGGTCATAGGCGCACACGAGCTGGGCGGCGAGGCGCTCGACGAGCTGATCGGCGGCACCGAGGAGACCACCACCGGGTTGGTGCGGCTCCGCCGCCTCGAGGAGCAGGGCAAGCTGGCGTGTCCGGTGCTCGCCGTCAACGAGGCGCGCACGGAACGCGCGCTCAACGACCGTCACGGCACCGGCCAATCGGCGCTTGACGGGATCGTCCGCGCCAGCCACGTCCTACTCGCCGGCCACACGGTGGTCGTGATCGGCTACGGCTGGGCGGGCCAGGGAGTGGCCGAGCGGGCGCGTGGAGCCGGCGCCGCAGTGATCGTCTGCGAGGTCGACCCCCTGCGGGCCCTGGAGGCGCGGATGGCCGGGTACCAGGTGATGCCGGCGCTCGAGGCGGCCGAGCGCGGGGACATATTCATCACGGTCACGGGCTCCCGTCGAGTCCTCCGCGGCGAGCACTTCAGGCGAATGAAGGACGGCGCACTTCTCGCCAACGCCGGACACTTCGACGTGGAGATCGATCTCGACGAGCTTCGTGAGCTCGTCACCAGCGCTCCGCGGGAGGTGCGCCCCCTGGTCGAGCAGTACGAGCTCGAAGACGGCCGCCGGCTCAACCTAATCGCGCGCGGCCGAGTGGTCAACCTGGCGGCCGGTGAAGGGCATCCGGCGGCGGTCATGGATGTGTCCTTCGCGCTGCAGGCGCTTTGCGTCGAGGAGCTCGTGCGGCACCGTGGCGGGCTGCCGGTGGGCGTGCAACCCGTGCCGGGCTCCATCGATCGCGAGGTCGGACGCCTCAAGCTGGCCGCCCTCGGCGTCGAGATCGACGAACCCACGGTAGAGCAGGCTCACTACCGCGAGTCTTGGGGCTAACCGCAGACCCCGGACCGGCGCCCCCGCGCACCGCCTCGGTCTGCGAGGATCCGCATCATGCCGGCGTCAAGGAACAAACCTGCCGCACGCGGCGGCATCGATCTCGGCGGGACCAAGATCGAGGCGATCGTCGTCGACGCCGAGAACACCGTGTTGGGGACGGCGCGGCGGCCCACGCCGACCACTGGCGGGCCGCCGGACGTCGCGGCGCAGCTCGCGGCTGCGGTCAGGGACGCCGCCCACGCAGCAGGGCTCGAGACCGCGCAGCTCAGCGGTGTCGGTGTTGGCTCCCCCGGGATCGTCGACGAGGCTGGCGGCACGGTGGCCAGTGCAGGGAACCTCCCGGGCTGGGGGGGAACGTTCGAGCTTGGGCCAGGGCTCTCGAAGGATCTAGGCACGCCGGTGTTCGTCTCAAACGACGTGAGGGTGGCCACCAACGCTGAGTACCGGCTCGGCGCGGGCAAGCAATACAAGTCGCTGATCGGGGTCTTCTGGGGTACCGGCATCGGAGGCGGCCTGATCCTCAACGGGAAGCCGTGGCTCGGGCGCGGTGGCGCGGGGGAGATCGGTCATACCGTGGTCAAGCTGGGCGGCCGCCGCTGCCCGTGTGGACGGCGGGGATGCGTGGAGGCGTATGCCGGCCGCGCGGCCATGGAGGCCCAGGCCCGCAAACGCCATCGCAAGGGAGAGAAGACCATCCTCCTCAAGCTGATGAAGGAGCACGGTCGCACCCGGATGACCAGCGCGATCTGGGAGCGCGCGCTCAAGCAAGAAGACAAGCTCGCGACCGACTTGATCGACGAGGCGGTGGAGGCGCTGGGCGCCGGGATCGCGTCGGCGATCAATCTCCTCGACCTCGAGGCAGTGATCATCGGGGGCGGGCTCGGTGTTCGCTTTGGCCAGCGATTCACCGAACGGATTGCGCGGGCAATGCACCCACATCTCTTCAACGATCACCGGCCACCGGACGTCCGACTGGCGGCCCTGGGAGATCTCGGCGGCGCGCTGGGCGCCTCGCTGCTGGCCAGGGACAAACGGCGACTTAATACCCGCTAAACACCTCGAACTGGCGCATGACCCGCCCCTCTGGCAGGATGATGCTGCGCCGGGACAGAGACACAGAGGGGAGAGAGAGCCAATAGGGTCTTCCGGTAGTTCGGCACGCATGCCAGCGACGGTCGCCAGGCGCACCAGCCTGCCTCTGCCCGTGAGTGGAGCGGTCACCCCCGGGGAATGATCGCTCGCGTCGCCGCGCTTGCCTCGCTCGCCGCCGCGATCATCCTCGTCGCGCTCGTGGTGTTCGGCAATGGCGGCGGGTATACCCTGCGCGCGGACTTTCAGGATGCCGGCGGCCTGGTCACCGGCGATCAGGTCATGATCGGCCCCGCCATCGTCGGTTCGGTCCAGTCGATCGGACTGGCGAGCAACGGTGCCGCGGAGATCAAGCTGGGCGTGGGATCGGAAGCGGCCCCGCTTCACCAGGGCACGATCGCCCGCATCTATCAGAACTCCCTGTCCGGAATCGCGAACAAGTACGTGGTGCTTGAACCGGGTCCGAGCAGTGCTCCCGCGATTCCGAGCGGCGGGCTAATCGGCGAGGAAGACACGCACTCGCTCGTGAGCCTCGACCAGGTGTTCAACACGCTCGACCCGCTGACCAGAGCCGGGCTGCGCGGCTTCATCCGCGGCGAAGCGGCAAGCATTCAGGGGCGCGCCCTGGCGGCAAACCGGACTCTCGAGTATCTGGCTCCAGGGCTCTCGAGCACGAGCAACGTGACCGCCGAGCTGACGCGCGACGAGCCGGCGTTTGACTCGCTGCTGATTCAGGGTGCCCAGGCGCTGCAGACGCTGGCCTCACGAAGCCAGCAGCTGACGCAGCTGGTCGCGAACACGAACGCGACCACGGCCGCGATCGCCAGCCAGAGCCAGGCGCTCCAGACCACGCTGTCGCTTCTTCCGCCCGCGCTCAACCACTCGACCAAGACCTTCGCCGGTCTGAACACGACCCTGAACAAGCTCGACCCCCTGGTCGCCGCGTCGAAACCCGCCTCGGTGCACCTCGCGCAGTTCGCCTCGATGCTGAAGACGCTCACCGACAGGTCGATCCCGACCGTCGCCGCGCTCAACGCGCTGATCCACAACCCCGGCGGCAGCGACCTGACGAGCCTGCTCCTCGAGACACCTTCGCTGGCGAAGCTCGCGCACTCTGCGTTCCCCGAGCTGGTCAAGGAGATGAACCAGTCCCAGAACCAGGTGGACTACTTGCGCGAGTACACGCCCGACGTCGTCGCCGCCCTCGCAGACCTCGGGCAAGCCGCGGGGTACTACGACGCCAACGGGCACTACACGCGCACCCAGCCGATCTTCTCGGCGTTCGGGCTCGGCAGCGGCAACGAGCTCACGCCGCTGCCGCCAAATCAGACCCGCTATGAGGGCCTGCATAACGCGCACGGACGCTGTCCGGGGGGCGCGGTCCAGCCGCCGCCCGACCACTCGGCGCCGGTGCCGGTCCCGGGCTGCAATCCCGCCGCCACCCCGCCAGGGCCGTGAGGCGATTCGCGGTCATATCTGCGCTCATTGCCGCGCTCGCGGCCGGCGTGATCGCGACGAGTTCATCCCGCGGCGCGGGCGGCCCCTACGGGGTGACCGCGATCTTCGACAACGCTGCCTTTGCCGTCCCGGGGGAGACCGTACGGATCGCCGGGGCAAACGTGGGCAGCATCAAGGCGCTGAACGTCTGCACAGCCGCACAGACGTGCCCCGCGACGGCGCCGCTGAACAAGGCCGCGGTCACGATCGAAATCGACGACGCGAGGTTCACGCCGTTCTACGCCAACGCGACGTGCGCAATCAGGCCCCAGTCGTTGATCGGCGAGCGCTACGTCGATTGCGAACCCGGCTCCTCCAGCGCGCCGGAGCTATCCCGGATCACCGGCGGGGCCGGAGCCGGAACGTACTATCTCCCTCTCACCCGCACGAGCTCTCCGGTCGACTCCGACCTCGTGCAGAACATCTACCAGCAACCGATCCGGGAGCGGTTCGCGCTGATCCTGGACGAGCTCGGCACCGGCCTCGCGGCTCGCGGCTCTGACCTCAACGCGGTGATCCACCGCGCGAATCCCGCGCTCGGATACACCGACCAGGTGATCAAGATCCTCGCTCAGCAGAACAGGCAGCTCGCCCAGCTGGCAACCGATTCCGACACGGTGCTGGCGCCGCTCGCGCGAGCCAAGCACGAGCTCTCAGGCTTCATCGTCCAGGCCAACACGACGTCAGTCGCGAGCGCGCAGCGAGCGACCGACATCGCGCGCTCGTTCCAGCTGTTCCCCGAGTTCTTGCGCCAGTTGCGCCCGCTGATGGTGGATCTCGGCCAGCTCACCGACCAGGGGACGCCGCTGCTCGCCGAGCTCGGGCAGAGCGCTCAGGCGCTGGGTCGCCAGTTCCAGAACCTGACGCCGTTCGCGAACGTGGCCCGGCCGGCGTTGGTCGCGCTCGGAAAGTCTTCGCAGCAGTCCCAGCCTGCGCTCGTCGCCTCGGAGCCACTCGCCCGCCAGCTGAAGACCTTGGGCGAGCAGGCTTTGCCGTCGGCGACGTTACTGGACGAGCTGACCGCGAGCCTCGAGAACACCGGCGCGATCGAGCAGTTGATGTCGCTGCTGTTCAACGGCGCGAATGCCGGCAACGGCTTCGACAGCCTGGGGCACTACGTCCGGACGGAGTCGCTGGTGCTCGGCGACTGCGTCCCCTACTCGACAATCCCGCAACCCGGCTGCTCGGCAAGGTTCACCCACGGGGCGACAAGCGCGGCCGTGGTTGCCTCCTCCGGCGGCAAAGCATCCCGCGTGGCGATCGAGGCCACGAAGATGACCTCGCCCGACCAACAGCGCACGACCGCGGCGCTCACCGGGCTCATGCGCTACCTGACTGGGAGCGGCCAGTGAACCTTCGCCGGCGCGAGCAGGGGATGCTCTCGAACCCAATCCTGATCGGCGCGCTCACGATCCTGGTGACGATCATCGCGGTGTATCTCGCCTACAACGCGAACAACGGGCTGCCGTTCGTGCCGAGGTACAGCCTGCACGTCCAGATCGCGGACGCCAGCGAGGTGACCAAGGGAGCGGAGGTGCACATGGGCGGTTCGCTCGTCGGCATCGTCGACACCGTCACCCCGGCGCGAGATGCGTCCGGGCAGCCGATCGCGGTGATGAACATGAACCTGAACAAGAGCGTCGAGCCCCTCCCGGTGGACTCGACGTTCGACGTCCGGCTCAAGGGCGCGATTGGTCTCAAGTACGTCCAGGTCACCCCGGGGACATCCACGGAGACGTACAAGAACGGCGCCACCGTGCCGCTAAGCCAGGCCGGCAGCGAGGTCGACCTCGACCAGGTTCTGTCGATGTTCGATCCGGCGACGCGCGCGGGGGTCGCTGCCTCCACGGTCGGCTTCAGCGACGCCCTCGCGAGCCGCGGCGGCGACATCAATAACGCGATCGGCGCGTTCGTCCCGTTGGTGACCGACCTGGAACCCGTGGCGCGCAACCTGGCTTCGCCGCACACCGACCTGGCGGGCTTCTGGCACGGGCTCGAGTCCTTCTCGAGCGCCCTGGCGCCGGTCGCGCAGACCCAGGCCGACCTGTACGGCAACCTCGACACCACTTTCACCTCGCTGGCGAGCGTGGCCACACCGTTCCTGCAGGACTGGATCCATCAGACGCCGCCGACGTTCCAATCCGTGATCACCAACAGCCCGAGCGAGCGGGCCTTCCTCACCGACACGAAGGATCTGTTCAGTGAGTTGCGCCCGGCGTTCGCGACGCTCCCGACGAGCGCCCCGGTCCTCGCGGACGCGTTCGCGATCGGCACGCGGACCCTTCCGGGAACGTATCTGCCTCCAAACACCAGCCTGGACCAGCAGCTGGCCAATCTGGCATTCGCGCTCGAGCGCTACGGGCACACGCCGGCGGTCAAGGCCGGTCTCAACCGGCTCACCCTGACGGCATCGAGCCTGCGGTCGCCGCTGTCGTTTCTCACTCCGGTCCAGGCCACGTGCAACTACGCCACCCTGTTCCTGCGCAACATCGCGAGCCTGCTCTCCGACCCCGTCGGCAACGGCACCTCGCTGCGCTTCTCGATCGTCGCGATCGACGACGTCCTTGGCGGCGAAGCGGTCCCCTCGCAAAAGCCGTACACGACTCCGAACAACAACCCGAATAACGCGTACGGACCGCTGCACGTCAACCCGTACCCCAACACCGCTTCCCCCCGCCAGAACCCGCCCGAATGCGCCGCCGGCAACGAGCCCTATTCGGGTTCCACCGCCCGGATCGGCAATCCGGCGGTAAACGTCGGCTTGGCCACCCAGCGGACATCGAGGACCGGCGGATGAGGCGCCATCGTCCGCGGATATCGAACTTCTGGGGCGGGATCATCGGCCTGGCGGTGCTCGTCGCCGCCTGCTACCTCGTCTTCGGCGGAAGCCTTCCGTTCTCGAAGTCGCCGTTCGTGCTCAAGGCCGTTTTCACGACCGAGACCCAGCTCCACATCCCGTCGCCGGTCCGGATCGCCGGTGTCGACGTCGGACAGGTCGTCTCGGTGACGCACATCTCGGGCTCCTCACGCGCCGGGCTCGTGACCATGGACATCAACCAGAACGGGCTGCCGATCCACGCGAACGCAAACGCCAGGATCCGCCCGCGCATCTTCCTCGAGGGAAACTTCTACGTCGACCTGTTCCCGGGGACCCCGAACGCGCCGAGTCTGCGCTCCGGGGACACGCTGCCGGCCGCCCAGAACTCGGGGCCGGTTCAGCTCGACCGCGTGCTCTCGACGCTCAACTCCAGCGCCCGGAGCAACCTGCAGACACTGCTGCAGGGCATCGGGGCCGCACTCAGCGCGCCCCCCAGTCCGGGTCAGGACGCCACACAAGATCCGAGCGTGCGCGGCCTGACCGGCGCTCAGGCGCTGAACCTGTCGCTCAAGTACTCCGCGGACGCGTTCAAGGCCTCCGCCATCGTCAACCAGGGGCTGCTGGGGCTTCAGCGAAATGATCTGGAAAGGGTCGTGACCGGAAACGCAAAGGTGTTCAAGGCTCTGGCCGCGAGCGGCAACCAGCTCTCGAGCCTCGTCACCACGTTCAACGCGACCATGGCCACGCTCGCCTCCCGCCAGCAGGATCTGAGCCAGACGATCTCGCTGCTGCCGCCGCTACTGCGCCGAACGCAGTCGGCCGACACCGCGCTCGACGCGTCGTTCGGACCCACCCAGACGTTCGCCGCTGCGCTCACCCCCGGCGTCGAGCAGCTCGGCCCGACGATCGACGCCGCGATTCCGTGGATCGCCCAGGCCACCCAGCTGGTCTCGCCGGCGAACCTGGGTGGCCTGCTGTCGGACCTCACCCCCGCCGTGCAAAACACCTCCGCGGCGATCACGACGACCAAGGCGCTGATCTCGGCCGCCGATCAGCTCGCCCGCTGCTTCACCCACACCGTGATCCCGACCGGGAACGAGGTGATCAGCGATCCGCCCTTCGGCACCGGGCAGAGCGTCTACCAGGAGCTGTTCCAGAGCGCGGTCGGGCTCGCTGGAGCGGCCGGGAACTTCGATGGCAACGGCCGCTACGTCCGCGCCTCCGCCGGGGGCGGCTCCGTGCCGGTGCAGACACCGCCGCTGCCGGGCAACGGAGCGCTCTTCGGCAATGCGGTCTTGCCGCCGCTGGGGACGCGGCCGGCTTACCCGGGGAAGGCCCCACCGATTCGCAGTAGCGTCGCCTGCTCCGCAAACCCGGTCCCCAAGCTCAACAATGCGACGACCGGGGCCGCACCGTGAAGCGCGCGATCCTCGTCCACCGCAAGGACTTCGCCGCCGTCACGATCATGGTGGCACTGGCGCTCGCGGTGGTCGCCTACATTCTGCTGCACCAGCCGGCGTTCACGCTCGGCCACAGCTACTACACGGTGAAGGCGGAGTTCCAGACCGGGGCCGCGGTGACCGCCGGACAGGGACAGACCGTCGACGTCGCGGGGGTCGAGGTGGGGCAGGTGGGGGGCGTTCAGCTCGCGAACGGCCGCGCCGTCGTGACGATGAACATCTTCAAGAAGTACGCCCCGATCTACACCGACGCCACGGTGCTGCTGCGGCCGCGCACGCCTCTGCAGGACATGTACCTCTCCCTCGATCCGGGCACCAAGGCGGCGGGTGCGATTCCCAGTGGCGGGACCTTACCTGTGGCAGCCACCAGCCCTGACATCAACGTCGACCAGATCCTCTCCTCCCTCGACGCCGACACGCGCAACTACCTCCTGCTGCTCCTGGCGGGTGGGTCCCAGGCGTTCCGCGACGCGGGCAACCCGGGCCCGGTCCCGAGCGCCGCGGCGGTCGACGACCTGCGCGGGACGTTCAAGCGCTTCGCGCCGCTGAACCGCGACACGCTCACGCTCACGAGCCTCCTCGCCCAGCGAAGGCAGAACATCAGCCGCGCGATCCACAACCTGCAGGTTGTAGCCCGATCGCTCGGCAGCGTCGACACCCAGCTCACGTCGCTCATCAATTCGTCGAACACCAACTTCTCCGCGATCTCATCCCAGGACGCAAACCTTCAGGCGGCGCTCACGCTGCTCCCGGGAACGCTCCGCACGACCACGCAGACTCTCGGCAAGGTGCAGGCATTCGCCCATCAGAGCACGCAGACGCTCCCCGAGTTGCTCCCCTTCGCGCACGCGTTCGGTCCCGCATTGCAGGCATCGCGGCCGCTGTTCCACGACACCACGCCGGTGATCCAGAACCAGCTGATCCCGTTCACGAAAGCCGTCCAGCCGCTCGCGAAGCTCCTCGCACCCGCGAGCGCGGATCTGGCTCACGCCACGCCGCACCTGGTCAACGCGCTCGGCGTGCTCAACACGCTGTTCAACGCGCTGAGCTACCAGCCGCGCGGACAGCAGGGCTATCTGTTCTGGGGCTCCTGGCTCAGCCACATCGCGACCAGCCTGACCAGCACCCAGGACGCGCACGGCCCGATCGTGCGCGGCATCTTCATGGCCCCCTGCAACACCCTCAACCTGCTGGAAGCGTCGATCGAGCCCGGCAATCCCGCGCTCGGTGCGCTGCTTGACCTGCTCAACGCGCCCGACTGGAGCAAGATCAACTCCCCCTCCTGCCCACCGGGTGGCACGCCGTGAACAAGCAGGCACCCAGCTCCGGTCGAATCCTCACGATGGTCGCGTTCGCGGGCTCGTGCGTCGGTCTGCTGCTGTTCCTGTGGATCTCGTTCGGCGGGTCGATTCCGCTCGCTCCCCAGGGTTACCGGCTGAACGCGGAGTTCAGCGACGCGGTCCAGCTCGGGGTGCAGTCGGACGTCCGGATCTCCGGGGTCAGCGTAGGCAAGGTCGTCTCGATCTCGCTCGACCGCAGGACCGGGCTTACACGAGCGGTCATCGAGCTCGGCAGTCAGTACGCGCCGCGCCCCGCCGACACCCGGGCGATCCTGCGCGCGAAGTCGCTCCTCGGCGAGACATACGTCGAGCTCACGCCCGGCACCCAGAACGGGCCCAAGCTGCCAGACGGGGCCACGCTGCCTCGCGCCCAGATCGCGCCCACCGTCCAGCTGGACCAGATCCTCTCGACGTTCGATCCCGCCACCCGGCGGGCGTTCATGACCTGGCAGCAGCAGGACGCGATCGCGCTGACCGGCCGCGGCGAGGACTTCAACGCTGCCTTCTACCAGCTGTACCCGTTCGCGACGAACGTCGACTCCGTGCTGGCGGTGCTCCGAAACGACAGCGCGGCGACGAGCACGCTACTTCGCGAAGGCGGCCAGGTCTTCTCGGCCCTTAGCCGCTCGCCGGCCCAGCTCCAGGGATTCATTCGCAACTCAAACGCGGTGTTCTCGGCGACCGCCGCCCAGGACGTCGCGCTGGCCAATACGGTGCGGGCATTCCCGCCCTTCCTGATCGCGACCCGGTCGACCGTCGACCGGGTCGCACGGTTCGCCAAGACGACCAAGCCGCTGATCGACGAGCTGCGCCCGGCCGCCGTCCAGCTGACCCCGGCGCTCCAAGCGGTCGCCGTGTTCGCGCCGGAGCTACGTGACTTGCTCACGAACGTCGGTCCGCTGACCGGCGCGTCGAAGACTGGCGTGCCGGCATTCGAACAGTTCTTGCGCGACAGCGTGCCGTGGCTCGCGCGACTGAAGCCCTACCTAGGGAACCTCGTCCCGGTGATCAACTACATCAACGTCTACCGGCGCGAGATCGCTGCGTTCTTCGCCAACAGCGCGGCCACCACTCAGGCGGTGCAGTCGAATAACGCGGGGAACGCGGTTTTGCACTACTTACGCATATCCAATCCTGTTAACCCGGAGGTGCTTACCAACTACCAGACCCGGCTTGAGAGCAACCGCGCTAACCCCTACCTGCAGCCGGGACGTTATTCGCAGCTTCTGCAGGGCCTACCGGTGTTCGCGAGCAATCTCTGCACAAGCAACCCGCAACCTGCCATAGGTCCGCAGATTCCCGCTAACCTTGCCGCCGTCCTCCGCAGCGTCTACTTCACGACGATGCCCGGCGGTCCGAAATGCACGGCGCAGGCGCCTCTCGGCGCCCGTACCACCGGGCAACTGCAAGCTTTTCCCCAACTCAACCCATTGCCATGAGCACGGCCGGCTCTGCTTACACCAACAACCGTCCAAAGGACAAGGAGAGAACATTTTGCGACGGATCACGATCGTCGGTACGGCCCTCGCCGTCTTCGCCGTAGCGACCGGGGTGGCGTATGCCACCACCTTCAACACGTACAACGCGAGTTTCAGGTTCGCGAACAAGGTCGGTAGCTCGAAGAAGCCGGCGCCTCTCGGTTACGCGGAGACGTATGGCGCCAACGGGCTGAACGGCAACCGGGCGGCCCCGCTCGTCGACATCAAGAGCAGCGTCTACGGCTTGGTCTCCACCACGAAGAACCTGCCCACGTGCAGTCCCTCCCGGATCACCGCGAACCCGGCCAAGTGGGACAAGGCCTGCCCGCCCAGGTCGATGATCGCGGGCGGACCGGTCACCTCGCTGCTCGGCCCGGGCAGCAACCTGAAGGCCGCGGGGAGCCCGTGCGACCCGTTCCTGCACATATACAACGGCGGGCACGGGAAGGTCGTGTTCTTCTTTGTGACGATCCCGGGCCACGCGTGCGGGGGCCTGAAAACCGGTGCGGCGGCGCCGTGGATCGGCACCGTGAAGCAGGTGGGCAAGAACCTCGTGCTCGATAGCCCGCTGCCGCCGGATGTCTCGACCAAGGCGGGGGGCCTGACGGGCGTCTACGGCTCGCTGGTCACCGAGACCCTGACCTGGAAGTCCGACGCCCAGGCTTCCGTGGCCTGCAAGGCCGGCAAGCGCCCCTGGTCAGTTACGTTCACCGCTGTGAACCAGGGCGTCAGGGAGACGCCTCAGACCGTCAAGGGCAGCGGTAAGTGCTGAGCTGAGTCCGATGCCCCATTCCGGCGCCGCGGCACGTTCCGCGGCGCCGGGATGGTTGCTCAGGCCACCTCGAAGCGCTCGGCGCGCTGAGCCTCGCGCTCGGACTCGGTGAGCATCTGGACGAACAGGACCACCAGCGCGATCCCCATCACGATCGACTGCTCGAGCGCCATCACCAGGCCGGCCATCGACTGGTCTTCGTGCGGG
>JAFASF010000209.1 GCA_019244745.1 Solirubrobacterales bacterium
GGCCTCGTCGGGCGCCTCCTCCGGGCGGGTCACGAGCTGGAAGACGTCGTCCTCGGGGGCGCGATCGAGGTCCTCGATCCACCGGCCCTCGCTCGAGCGACCCCACAGATTGTCGTCGATCGAGTACGGAGCCACCTCGGTTCCGCCCTTCACCAGGATGCGGTGCTCGCGCGCGTAGGCGATCTCCTCCTCTCGCCCCATCCGCCACGAGCGTACGGGCGCGATCACCTTGAGCTCCGGCGCGAGCGTGGCGACCGTCGCCTCGATGCGGACCTGGTCGTTGCCCTTCCCCGTGCAGCCGTGCGCGACCGTGTCGCATCCGGTGCGCCGGGCGTACTCGACCGCCTTGGCCGCGATCAGGGGGCGTCCCAGCGCGGTGAACAGCGGGTATCCGCGGCCGTAGATCGCGTTGGCCTTGATCGCCCTCACCACGTACTCGCGCGCGAACTCCTCGCGGGCGTCGACGACGTGGCATTCGACCGCTCCGAGGTCGAGAGCCTTGCCCCGGATCACGTCGTAATCCTCGCCCGGCTGTCCCAGGTTGACGGTGAGCGCCACGACCTCAGCGCGGTACTGGTCCTGGATCCACTTGAGCATCACGCTCGTGTCCAGCCCGCCGCTGTAGAGCAGCAGCACGCGGTGGACGTCTTCCGGTTTCGCCTGATAGGAGGCGGTGGGATGTTCGCGGATCGCGTCGGGCACGGGGGTGCGAAGAGTAATGGGATGGCTTTCGCCGGGGTGTCCGAGAAAAGCCGCCGTATTGGAGGCAAATCTCGGACACGCGTCGGGAGCCAGGCCGACCCCTATCCCTCCCCCACCCTCGCGCGCACCTCGCGCCACAGCGCCTCATAGGCCCCGGCGGCGCGGCTGCGGGGAGCGAACGCGCACAGCACGTTGCGGTAGGCGCCCATGCGCTCGACGTCGGCCGAGGTCGGAATCTCCGCCTCGAGGACGCCGGCGCGTTCGGCTCGGACGCGCTCGACGACCTCCCGGTGGAGCTTCTTGCGCGTGTCGACCATCGAGAAGAACGGAAGCAGCCGCAGGTCCCCCGCGCTCCCCCCATCGACCACGTCCTCGAGCTGCTCGAGCGTTCGCGACGACAGCGTGGCCGGAACCACCGGGACGAGCAGCGCGTCGGCGGCCTCGAACACGCTCTCGGATACGAGCGAGATGCTGGGAGGGCAGTCGAGGAACACGTAGTCGTACTCGCCGGTGAGTGGCTCGAGTACCCGCGCCAGCCGTCGGGTGGGGTGCTTGAAGCCGTCCAGCGCGAGGTCCATGTGCCGATAGGAGAAATCGGCCGGCAGCAGATCGAGGCCGGGATGGTCGGTTCCCTTGATCAGGTCCTCGACGTCGGACTTCAGCCGCACGAGCCCGCCGCCGCCGCCCCGGACCTTCGGCTTGACCCGGAACAGGTACGTCGCGCCCGCTTGGGGATCGAGGTCCCACAGCAGCGTTCTAGCGCCGTCGCGCGCCGCCAGGTACGACAGGTTCACGGCCGCCGAGGTCTTGCCGACCCCGCCCTTGATGTTGTAGGTGGCGAGGATCCGGCTCAAGCGAACGTGTCCGTGACCAGCTTGCGCTGAGCTTTCGAGGCGAACACGGCGAACCGCTCGGCGAACGTTGCACGGGCCGCGAGCTCGTCCTCCGCCAACCTGGCGACCAGCACTCCCATCGCCATCAGCGCGCCGGTCCCGCCCTGCGCCGCGTCGACCTCGTGCTCGAGCGAGCGCAGCGTCGCCACCTGCACCTCGCGATCCTGGTGGAGGCCGAGCACATCCTGGAGAGCCTTGAGGCTCTTGATCATCGGCTTGACCACCTCGCCGGGGTAGAGCGGGGCTCCGAACAGCTCGAGGAGGTAGCGGAGCTCCTTGCCCTTCTTGCGCAGCTCGTGGTAGTCCTCTGGCGGACTGTCCTTGTCGATCGCGCGCCCCATCTTCACCATCTGGCGATAGACCTTGCGGATTCGCCCGGCCGCCACCGCGCTGATCGGCTGACCCGCATCGACGCGGTCCTCCTCGGGCCGGTCGGGGAGCTCGGTGAGGAACGAGGACCATTCCGAGAGCAAGGCGGCCGTCCGCTTGGAGCGGATCGCCCTCACCATCTTGCGCCTGGCCGCGCCGCGTCGCCGGCGCAGCACGGCGAGCAGCGGCTCGAGATCGTCCCGCATCGTCTCGGGCACGAGCGCCCGCATCGACTCGAACCCCAGCACGTACACGTCGAGGTCCCGGGAATCCCCCGTGACCTGCTGTAGCCAGCGAAACTCGCTCCGGAAATGCCGGAGCTCCTCGGGCGGGAACAGCGCCTTCAGCTCGCGCTGCACGGCCCGGGTGCGGCGTACGGAGACCCGGAAGTCGTGCAGGAACTCGCTGTCGAGGTCGGCGATCGTCCCCTCGAGGTTCGCTTCGATCACCGCCTCCAGGCGCCGCAGCACCGCGATGGTCGCCAGGTCGGCTCGCTCCTGGGCTCCCAGCGGCACGACGATCTTCGAGGAGATGCCGGCGGGATCCCCACCGGACGCCTTCACGGCCTCGTCGACCAGGGGCTGGGGCGCGGGAGCGAAGCCGAGCTCCCCCTCGAGTGTCCGCCGCACGAGCGCGAGCTCCTCGTCGTAGCCGCGGACCGGCAGGACCCGAACGCGCGTGCCGAGCGCGGGGTCACCGCGAGAGTTCATCAGCTCCGGCTGCTCGAGCATCATCCGTACGACCGTCTTGCGCTCGTCGTCGAGCACCTGAAACGCACGTGTGCGGATCCGCACGCGAGCGATCGGAAGCAGCGCCCGAACTTCGACGACCTCGCGTAGCTGGTCGCGCATCGGACTCACCGCCAGGTCCCCCGTGAGCAGCCGCTCACCGGGGGAGGCCATCGCGAGCCGGGCCCGCTCGGCGCCGGAGTCACGCTCGCTCAGCGTGAGCGTCCCGGCGCCATGGGAGAGGGTGAGTCCGGCCCCGTGCACCAACCCGTCGAACGTGTCGTAGTAGGTGCGGTCGAGCGCCCGGGCGGAGCGGCCGTCCCGAACCTCGAACCGGCCGGCGAGCGCCCGCGCCACCGCCTCTAACGTCATCCCGCCGGGCGGGAGGAAGTCCGAACCCGCCGCCAGCGCGCTCACGGCGCCAGCGCTCCCAGCCGCCTCACGGCCTCGTCGATCTCGCTCTCCGAGACGACCAGCGGAGGCTCCAGCCGAATCGTCGCCGGGCCGGTCGCGTTCACGACCAGCCGCTGCTCGAGCAGGGCTCTCCGCGCCAGTGCGGCCGCATCAATCCCGGCATCGACGTCGATCCCGATCATCAGGCCGCGGCCGCGGACTTCGCGCGCGTACGGGAGCGAGCGCACCGCGCTGGCCAGCCGCGATCCCAGCTTCCGCACTCGCTCGAGCAGTTCGGGATCGGAGCAAACATCGAGCGCCACCAGGGCGGCCGAGCACACCAGCGGACCGCCCGCGAACGTCGAGCCGTGCTCGCCCGGACGAAGGGCGTCGGAAAGCCGCTCACCGGTGATGAGCGCGCCGATCGGCAGGCCGCCGCCGAGCGCCTTGGCGGTCGTCATCGCGTCGGGGACCACGTCGCTCTGCTCGTATGCCCAGAGGGTGCCGGTCCGACCCATCCCGCACTGGATTTCATCAAAGATCAGCGCCGCTCCGGAGCGATCGCACGCCTCGCGCGCGGCGTGCAGGAGCTCGTCTGAGAGGACGTTGATTCCCGTCTCTCCCTGGATCGGCTCGAGCAGCACCGCGGCGGTGTCGGGGCCGACCGCGGAATCGAGCGCGGTCGCGTCCTTGGGGACGACCACGAACCCCGGAACGAGCGGCGCGAACGGCGCCTGCTTGGACTCTTGCGGCGTCGCCGAGAGCGCGCCGTACGTGCGCCCGTGGAACGCCCCCTGGAGCACGACGATGTTCCCGTGCGGGCGCGCGCGACGCGCGAGCTTGATCGCCGCCTCGATCGCCTCGGCGCCGGAGTTGGTCAAGAACACCTTTCCGCCCAGGGAGCTCTCGGCGAGCCGCGCCATCAGCCGCAAGCCGGGCTCGGTGTAGTAGAGGTTCGTCGCGTGGGTCAGCCTCCCGGCCTGCTCGCGCACCGCCTGGACCACGCGCGGGTGACAGTGGCCGACGTTCAGCACCGAGATCCCGGCGAGGAAGTCGAGGTACTCGTGTCCCTCGGAATCCCACAGCCTGCAGCCCTCCCCGCGCACGAACTCCACGGGGTTGCGCACGTAGGTGGGGAT
>JAFASF010000190.1 GCA_019244745.1 Solirubrobacterales bacterium
CGAGGCGGGTCCGGGCGGCTTCGATGTGTACCGGCTGCTGAGCTCGATAGGGGTGGCGTGCGATGTGGTGGCGCCGTCGCTGATCCCGGTCCGTGCCGGTGATCGGTGAAGACCGACCGCCGTGATGCCAAGAAGCTGGTGCGCCTCTACCGGGCGGGCGCGCTCAGCTTCGTTCATCCCCCGACGCCGGAGACCGAGGGGCTGAGGGACCTGCTGCGCTGCCGCGAGGATCTTCGCCGCGCGAGGGTGGTGGCCCGCAACCGGGTGGCCAAGCAGCTGCTTCGCTACGGCCGCGTCTACCGGGAGGGCAAGCGCCTCCCGACCAAGGGGCACCGCGAGTGGGTCAATCGCCAGCATCTCGATGATCCGCTCGCCCAGGCGGCGCTCGAGCAGGCACTGATTCACCTCGACGGGCTGGACCGCCAGGTGGCGCTGTTGGACGCATCGCTCGAGCGCCTGGCGCGGGAGGGCCGGGTGGGCCGGCCGGTGCAGGTGCTGGGGCGCTTCCGCGGAATCGCCACCCTGACCGCGCTGGGGCTGATCTCAGAGATCGGCGACTTTGCCCGCTTCTCTTCGCCACGGGAGCTGATGTCGTGGCGGGGGATCACCCCGAGCGAGTACTCCTCCGGGCAACAGCAACACCGAGGGCACATCACCCACGCCGGCAACGAGTACGCCCGCCGGCTGCTGATCGAGGCCGCCTCGCACTACCGCCATCCACCCAGGCGCTCCTCCCGGCGCCCGGAGCCCGACGAGCGCGCCTGGCAAGCCCAGGTGCGACTGTTTCACCGTTGGCGGCACCTCGCCAACCACGGCAAGCGCTCGACCGTGGCCAACGTCGCGATCGCCCGCGAGCTCGCCGGCTTCATCTGGGCGGTGATGACCCACCAGCCCAAGCGAGAGGAGGCCGCCGCATAGCCAACAGCCCGCCCCGGGCTGGGGTGGCGACCGGTGCGAGCCGCCCGGAGGACCCTCGAACAAACGCTTTGCGATGCCGACTCGCGATTGGAAGTCAGAGGCAGCTCACGACCCGGACACTGTCATGCGGTTCCGACCCGCGCGCATCTCAGAGTGACTGTCGTCGTTGCCAACGCACCGGTCGCCGGACCCCACTCAGCACCACCCTGAACAATGCCAACAACCGCCGACTTGACATGCGCGTCCATCTCAGCGCTATGAAGCATTGTGGGCGCAAGCGCCTTTGCGGAGCTGTCGCTACGAGCTCCGCGACCGGCAAGCGATGAAGGCAGGCACCGGCAGCGGCGCCCGCGGGCGCGGCTCGATTTGTCCGACAGGGGTCGCGTTAAGCCCTGGCCGCGGCATCCAGTTCGTGGCTGGTTTGGTCACAGAGCGGCGGCTCGGTCGGTGATTGCCGCCACGCGAGCAAGACCTCGGCTCGACGCCGGCTCCTGCTCGCCCGCTCGGACCGGACGCCGGCTGCTGGTATCCGTCGAAGACGTCGTGCAGGAGGTCAACCGCTTCTCGCGCGGCTGGTCGGGCAACTTCCGCTACGGAAACTCCGACCACTCCTTGCAAGATCAGCCAATACGCCACCGACCGCCTTGCGCGGTTCGTCGGCAAGCGCCACAAACGCGGCTGGGGGTACGGCATGAAGGTCGTGGCCTACCAGTCGCCCAACCGGCTCGGGCTGATCAACCTCAGCGGAACCATCGTCGCGCCACGGCCCAACCGGCCGTGGCGATCGGGGCACTGAATGCCACCGGCGAAGAACGTCGGGGAGCCGTGTGCGGGAAAATCGCATGCACGGTTCGATGTCGGCGGCGGGAGGAAACCAGGCCAGTCGGCTAGACCGCGCGGCCCCGGCACCTCCCGCCGACCCTACCGTGACCCCTCTTTGTTGTAAGACCCTCTTGCCGCCCGCGCGTGAGTTGGTGCTGCGTGCGCTCTGTCGAACCCAGGGTCGTCGAGCCTTCTTCTTCGTTTTGCTTCACGCGGCCGCGGGTTTGCGAGCGGCGGCGAGGAAGTAGAGGTGGGGCATGATGACCACGTCGGGGTTAGCGAGGTGCTCGCGTGCGGCGGCATCTAGCGCGACGAGCTCCTGCTCATCCGCTGCCTCCAAAGCAAGGATCTGTGAGCGTAGCGTTCGGATCAGGTCGAGCTGGAGCGTGCGGCGGGAGTGCCCGAGCGGATACACGCCGGCTCGCGCTTCGATCGTGACGTCCGCCAGGCCTGCGCCGCGATATAGCTCCGCCAGCCGGCGCCCGATCAGTGGATCTGCTCCGTTGCGGGAGAACGCGACGGTGAAGAGCTCGCCGAGCCGGTCAAGCGCGGGATGCGGCGGGTAGCAGATGCAGGTCTCACAATCAGGCTCGACGCTGGCCACGGAGCCGCCCGGACGAGCCAGGCGAACCATCTCGGCGAGCACCTCAGCCGGTTTGGGCACATTGACCAGCAGTGTCCTGGCGTGGACTACGTCGAACGAGCCGGCAGGAAGACCGGTCTGCCGAGCGTCCGCCTCGATGATCTGTACGCCGTCAAGCTTTCGCTGCGCGACGAGGTCGGCGGCCATGGCAACGTGCACGGGGTCGCTGTCCAGGCCAACTACGCGACCACCCGGCGAGACCCGGCCATACAGCGTCTCGATGATGCCGCGCGGGCCGCAGCCGAGATCGATCGCGCTGTGTCCTGACCGCAAGTCGGCGCGATCGAGCACCGACTCGCTCTCGGGCGCCAACTCATCGGCCTGACGCTGTAACCGCTCGCTCTCGCCAACGCCACTGCCGAGACTGTAGACCGCGTTCGGATCGATCTTCACCCGGGCCGACGAAGGCCCGCTCACCGGCGAATCAAGCGCTGCTGCCGCGCCCGACTCCACACCCACCACAGATTCCGACATTGCGCCCTCCGGTCCCAAGCGGGTCGGCCTGTGGCCCGCGCCGGCCGACCCGACGCCATAGCCCCGGCTGGCGAGGAACGGGCCACCGGGCCGTGGGGGGTTTATACCCGATTTTGTGCGAGCGGCTGAGGGGACCGCCATTTACGGCGTCCCGAGGATGTATCTGGATTCGACCTCGAGCCGGTACCCGCCGCCAGCGGTGCGGTAGGGGGCGAGCGCGCTTGCGATCGCGTCGGTAAGAGCTGCGTCGCCGGCGGTTCGCTCGGCCAGCAGGGTCAGCCCGGCCGAGCGGATGGCACGCAATGCGGTGTCGAGGGTGGGGTACTCGTATGCCTTCTCGACATTTCCGCTCTCAACGGTCGCGACGCCGGCGCGAGTCAGGAGATTGTCGAGAACCCCGGGGCCAGAAAGCGCCGTCGGGCCTGGTGCGCTGGAGTGCTGAGACGGCAGCAGCGAACGGATCGCTCTCAGGACGCCGGCGAGCTGGTTGCGGTCCTCGCGTCCGAAGATCACGATGAAGAGCGACCCGCCGGGCCTGGCGACACGCGCCGCGTGCCGGAGTGCCGCGAGCGGGTCGGCCGCGAACGGAAGGCTGTGGAAGCCCGTGACGACGTCGAATGAGCGGTCGTCGTAGGGCAGGAACTGGATGTCGCCGACGTCGAAGCGTCCGTCGGGCACGCGCTCGCGTGCGATATCGACCATCCCGGCGGCCGCATCGATGCCGGTGACGCGCGCGCCGGCGCCGCCGGCGAGCCGGCAGAACCCGCCGGCGCCGCACCCGAGATCCAGCACCTCGCTTCCATGACCGATCCCGGTGCGGCGGAGGCAAACGTCGAAGTCGGGCCGCCGGTTGCCTTCTTGCAGCTCGGCCCAGTCCCGCGCCCGCTCGCCCCACAGCTCGCCGTTGATCACCGCCGAGCCCGTCTGCCCACCGACTGTACTCATTCCATCCTCCGGCCGGTGTAGTCTGGTCTTGTCATATTTGTTAGCGTGAAGCGATAACGAATAGAGCGCTAAGATAACAGAATGACTGCGCATGTCAAGACCTACAACTCGCCGCTTCGCGAGGAGCAGGCCAGACGCACCCGCGAGCGGATCCTGGGCGCCGCCCGCGAGACGTTCCGCGAGAAGGGCTACGGCGCGACGACGCTCGCGGACATCGCAAAGGCGGCGGGAGTCGCCGAGCCAACCGTCCGCGCCACCTTCAAGACCAAACCAACCCTCGTCGAGCACCTGCTCAGGCTCGCCGTCCGCGGCAAAGACGACGAGCTCCAGCTGCACCAGCG
>JAFASF010000007.1 GCA_019244745.1 Solirubrobacterales bacterium
GGTCGCCGCCCCGATTGCGTTCGCCGGCTTCCTGATCGCGCTGCTCCTGCGCGAGCGCCCGCTGCGAACCGCGGGCGCTGGACCGCGCGGGGAACCGGAAGCCCCCGAGGTCGACGACGAGCCCGAGCCTCAGGCGAGCGAAGCCCGAGGCGAGTGCGTCGCCGCGTGAGCGGCAAAGCGCAGCTGGCCGGCCGCCGCACTGTGCAGCGGCGGCCGGCCCACTGACGTCAGCTCGGGCGTCAACCCCGCGGCGGAATCTGCTGCAGGGCCCAGGCGTTGCCGTCCGGATCGGTGAAGTACACGAACCGACCCCACGGGAGGTCATCGATGTCGCTGACCGCCACGCCGCCTTCGCTCAGCTGCCGGTGCGCGGCCTCGATGTCCGCCACCACGAGTTGCAAGCCCTTGACCGAACCGGGGGGCGCATTGACGATGCCCGTTCCGATCGCGATCGAGCAGGCCGATCCCGGCGGCGTCAGCTGGACGAAGCGCAGTTCGTCGGTCACCTGGTGGTCGTGATCGGCGTTGAAGCCGACATTGTCCGTGTAGAACGCCTTGGCGCGGTCCACGTCCGAGACGGGGACGGCCACGAGCTCGAGTTTCATGTCCATGGGTTCGGGTCCTTTCGCGTTTGATTGATGTTGTTGGCGGCGACGGTGATCCGGATCTTCTACATGCGGAACAGAGCATTCCGTTCTAGAAATCATACCAGATCGGAATGCTCCGTTCCACTAATTGCGCGCCCGTCCAGACCACCGGCCGCCGGACGGTTTTTGGCTGGAAACACGCGCACTTGACCAAGGGAGTACGTTGACTGCAGGTCGCTCGTGATCTTGTGTCACGGCCGCTCGGCGAGGTTGACAGAAGGAGGTGGTACGCGATGGCGCGTTCCGATGGGCAGGGCAACGACACCGGTAGCGCAACCGAGACCCAGAGCCCGCAGGCCGCGGAGAAGGGTACGGCCGAGCTGGCGGCGCCCGCACACAAGGAGCAGGATCGGATGGCGCGGCGATTCGGTGCGGCAAGCCGCGCCGAGCGCGACCGCATCATCAGCCAGGCGCGTGAGATCAAGTTTCCCGTCGGCCTGCGCGGTTACGACCGCGCGCACGTGGATCGCTACGTCGAGCAGGTCAACAGGTTGATCGCCGAGCTGGAGATCTCCTCCTCACCCGAGTCCGCCGTCAGGCACGCCCTCGACGAGGTGAGCGACGAGACTCGTGACCTCCTCCAGCGCGCGCATCAGACCGCCGACGACATCCTCGCGCGGGCCCGGGCGAGGGCAGACGATTCGGTGGCGCAGGCCGAGCGGGAGGCGGAGCGAATGCGCGAGCTGGCCGAGCGCGAATCGCGCCGCATAGCCGAAGCGGCCGCCCATGAGTCGCAGAAGCTCCTCGAAGGAGCGCAGCGAGAGGCGGCCGATGTCCGCGAGGCGGCGGCACGCGACGCCACCGAGTTGCGCGAGTCAGCCAAGCGCGACGCCACCGAGTGGCGCGAGACGGCCACGCGCGACACGACCGAGATGCGCCAGTCGGCCGAACGCGACGCCGCCGAGATGCGCGAGTCGGCCGAGCGCGACACCAAGGAGGCGCGTGCTCGCGCGCAGCGAGAGACCGATGAGCTGCGTGCGAGCGCGAGCCACGAGGCACATGAGATGCTCGAGGCCGCTGAGACCCGCGCGCGGGAGCTCGCTCTCAACGCCGAGACGATTTGGCGGGAGCGCCGCCGTCTGCTCGAGGACGTGCAGGGTGTGGGACAGCAGCTCGTCGCGATGGGCGAAGCCGAGTTGAAGCGCTTCCCGCACTTGCCGGATGGCGCCCGCGCCGCTCCGGCCCCGGCCCCGAGCTCAGCCGATAGCTGAGCCCGGAACCCGGCTGGTCGGCGCGATCGGCGGTCCGGTCGCCTTGCCGCTGATGTCGGGCGTGCCGTAGGTGTGAAACGTCTCGATCGTCCTGACCCCCCAGGCCTGGCCGCGCGCCCGCTCCGCTTCGGTCCAAACCACGGGCTCGTACGCCGGGTCGTAGATGAAGTGGGTGCCGGTCGTCACCTCCACCCGGTTGCCGCCGGGTTCGTACACGTACAGGAACATGCCCTGGGCGATGGCGTGCTTCGAGGGAGCAGCCTCGATCGGTACATCCGCGTCGAGCATCAGGTCGGCGGCACGCAGGACCTCCTCGCGGGTGTCGACGAAGAACGCGAGGTGGTGCAGACGCCCGTTCGCGCCGGCGTGGTCGGCCACGTAGATGAGCTCGTGCGCGGCGATCGTGAGGCTCATCCACGCCCCGGCCTCCCGCCCATCGTCGAGCACGATCTGCTCGTACACCCGGAATCCAAGCTGCTCCTGCGCGAAGCGGCGATTGGGCGCCACGTCCCGGGCCAGCAGGTTGACGTGGTCGAGCCGCTTGACCGCGGCCCCGCGGCCGACGTAGCGCTGGGGGACGTTCCTGAGCGCCGGCCGCAGGTTCTCCGGGGGAACGTAGCGGTCGGCGTCGTAGTAGAGCTCCATCAGATGGCCGTCGGGGTCGGTGAAGCGGTAGGCGGAGCCGTGACCGTGGTCGCCGTCGATCCAGCCGGTGCCGAGACCGGTGCGCTCGATCGCGGCCGCTCGCCGCTCGAGGGCTGCCGGGCTCTGGGCCCGGATGGCCATGTGGCCGATGCCCGGTAGCTCGGACTCGGTCAGCTTCAGGCTGTAGCGCTGGTAGTCGCCCCAGCCGCGCAGGTACACGGAGCGTTGGTCGCGTGCCTCGATCTCCATCCCGAACAGGTCGACGAAGAACCGAAGGCTCTCCTCCGGCGTCGGCGTCAGCAGCTCCGCGTGGCCGATGTGCGCGAGGTCGCGGATCGGCTCGCTTGCGCCGGTCACCGCGCCGCCTCGAGGCGCTCGCGCAGGCCGTCGAGGTCGAACGACAGCGCCCCCGCCTCGAGCTTGGAACGCTTGACCCGCTCGTCCTCGCCGCGCCGGCGAGAGGCCTCGAGCACTTCATCGAGGCGCTCGCGCTCGACGACCGCGGCGCCGTCGGCGTCGAGCACGACCACGTCGCCGTTGCTGATCGAGGCCCCACCGATCCTCACCGGCTCCCCGATCGCGCCCGCGAGCGCCTTGCCCGCACCCCGCACGCGTACCCACCGCGCCCAGATCGGCAGCCCCAGCTCGATGAGCTCCTCGACGTCGCGCACCGAAGCGTCGATCAGCATCGCGGCCGCGCCGTGCGCCTTGGCCTGGGTGGCGAGGAGCTCGCCGACGAGCGCGACCGGTCGGGGCTCGGGCATGCTCACCACGATGACCTCGCCGGGCTCCACGTCCGCCATCACCGCGTGCACCATCAGGTTGTCGTCCTGGCCGCAGCGGACTGTGCGCGCGGGGCCAGCGGCGCGAGATCCGGGCACGACCTGCACGAGATCCGCGTCCACGTAGCCGCGCCGGCCGCCGGCTTCGTACACGGTCGCCGAGCCGAGGCGGGCGAGCTCCTCGTAGGTGCGCCTCATAGCTCACTCACCACCTGCGGGGTGACCCGCTGGAAGGCCTCGGCCTGCCTGATCTGGGCGTCGCCGGACGAGCGGCGGGCGTGGTTGCCGCGATGCTCGGCGCGCTGCGCGTAGTAGCTCTGGAGGTACTGCTGCGCCTTCATCTCGGACATCGCCGCGAGCTTCTTCTCCATCACGGGAGTGATGTCGACGAACGTGGTCGGGGTGAAGTTGCACAGCTCGGGTTGGTGGGGTTCGAACAGGAACAGCGCCGGGGGTGTGACCGTTTTGAACGCGCTCGCCACACCCGCGCCGGCGGCCAGGCCGCGAGCGCGAGACACGGCGCCAAACGCAACCGGGTGATCGGGATTGAATGGGTCGGTGTCGGTGTGGGTGATGAGCACGTCGGGGGCGAACTCGCGGATCGTGTCACTGATCCTGATGAGCGCGTCCGGGTCGATTTGGAGGGGGTAGTCGCCGAGGTCGAGGCATTCGAACTCCGCTCCGAGCGCCGCCGCCGCCCGCTGCGCCTCGCCATGGCGGATCTCCTTGACGCGCTCGACGGTCTGGCCCTCCTGCTTCCACAGCTCCCCCGACTCTCCGCGCTCGCCGTAGGAGAGCGCGATTACTTTTGCGACCCCGGAGTTGGCCGTGGTCACGGCGATGACACCGCCTGAGCGCCAGACGAAGTCCGCGGCGTGTGCTCCGATGACCATGAGTTTGCGGGCACTCACAGCGGATCCGCTCCAGCCACCCGGCGCGTGTTGACCACCCCCATCGTGTGTACCTCCTCCTCGTCGAGGCCGGCCTCGAGCAGCCGGTCGACCATGAGCGCCAGCCCGTCCTCCACCGGCGGGTTGAACACCTGCCCCAGGTCCGTGGAGAGGACCGAGCGTTTGGGCCCGGCGGCCCTGATGTTCTCGAGCCAGCGCTCCCACGACACCTTGCCGGTGTGCGGCGTCGTGAAGCAGCGCTCGAGCAGGGCGCCGCGGTCGGCGAGCGCGCGCTGGTCCGCGGGCTCGATGTTCTGTGAGGGAAACTCCGGGTGGGTGATCACGACCTCGCGGACGCCGGCGTCGAGGGCGCCGTCGACGACCGCGAAGATCTCGTCGCGCGCGAGGTGCCCGGTCGCCAGCAGCATCCCGTGGCGGGCGATCATCGCGAGCACCTCCCGCGTCTCGGGCAGGAGCGCACCGTTGTCGTCAACCACGGGGACTGGCTCGATCTCGATCCCCTGCTCACGGAGCTCGAGCTGGAGCTTCACCCACACCGGCGGGTTTGCTGGCCCCGGCAGCTCGCGCTCCGTGGCTTCGTTGACCGAGTCGACGGTCGGGAGCCACACCGTGCGCGCCCCCTCCCGGGCCGCGACCTCGACCGCCAGCGGGTTCATGCCCCCGACCGCCCGGTTCAGGGAGATCGCCCCCAGCACCTCGACGCCCGGCACCGCCTCGCGCACCACGCTCGCGCGTTCGGCCGTGGAGGTGTAGTGGGACTTCAGCACGAAGCCGGCCATGCCGAGTTGTTCGAATCGTCGCGCGAGCGAGATGTCATCGATCTTGCGCGGCACCACGTCGGGGGCGATGTGCACGTGCGTGTCGAACGCGCCGTGCAGGAGCTCCCGGGCTCGGTCGGAGGGATGCTCAATCATGCCCCGCAGCCTCCCGCAGCGCCTCCGCCACGTGCGACAGGTGCGTGCGCATCGCGGCCTCCGCCGCATCCGGATCGCCGGCCGCCACCGCCTCGACGATCGCCCGGTGCTCGGCGAACGAGTGCTCGCTGCGTCCCGGCAGAAGGATCGTCCGGTACTGGTAGCGCACGAGCTGAGACTTGAGCGTCGAGATCAAGCGCGCGGTCGTGGCATGCAACGAGATCTCCGTCAAGCGCAGGTGGAGGACCGCGTTTTTATCGGAGGCGCCGAGCAGGTCGCCGTCGTCGAGCAGCCGGCGCATGTCCTCGAGGATCTCGCGCAGCTGCTCGAGGTCGGCCTCGCTGCGCCGGGCCGCGGCGTAGCGCGCGGCCAGACCCTCGAGCACCGCGCGCGCCTCTAGGATCTCCACGGCCTCACGAGGTTCCACGAGCCTCACCTTGGATCCGCGGTTGCGTACGTGCTCGACGAGTCCCTCCTGCTCGAGGCGCGCGAGCGCTGTACGGACGGCATGGCGACCCACCCCTAGGATGCGCGCCAGGTCGGCCTCTACGAGGTGCTCGTTGGGCTGAAACCTCCCGGTAACGATCGCGTCGCGGAGCTGGTCCTGTGGGCCCAGGATCTCGTCCTGCTCCACCGGCAATCGCGGTCCGTGGTCAGGAGCCACGCACGACCTCCGACTGTAGTTGCGCCAACCAGCCGGCCGCGGCTCGCGAGACCCGCGGCCTCACCCCGAGCTCGCTCAGCATCTCCTGTGCGGCCTGCATCTCCTGCTCGCGGCGCTGGGCGTGCCGGCGGCTCCCGGTGATCAGGCGGTCGAGCAGGGCGGGGTCGGCCTGCTCGAGCACCTGCGCGATTTCGTCGTGGAGCCAGTCCTCGCACCCCGAGGCGCTCGCCGCCGCGAGGCTCTCGATGGCGGCGGCCGCGATCCCCTTCATGAACACGCCCCGCAGGAGCTTGCGGGCCGCCGCCACTCCCGGCTCGGTACCGGTGATCTGGGCCGGCATCCCCAGGGGTCCGAACAGCGAGACGAAGCGCTCGGCGCCCGGACCGGAGACCAGGCACGGCGTTCGCAGCCCGTTGCCGGGTACCGGCGCGATCAGGGCCACGTCTGCGAACAGCGCCCCAGTGGGGCGCACCAGCGCCGCGAGCTCGACCTTCAAGGAGGGCGCGCTCGTGTTGAGGTCGGCGTACAGCTGGCCCGGCTCGAGCGCCGGCGCCACCTCGCGCGCCACCTGTCGCGCTGCCGACGCCGAGTTCACGCTCAATATCGCATCGGCGCCCGCGGCCGCGTCTCGCGCGTCGCCGGAGGCGCGGGCTTCGGGAGGCGGTTCGCCGACGGCCGGGTCCCAGCAGCTCACGTCGAGGGGCCGCGTCGCGAGGTCCGCCGCGATCGCACCTCCGGCCTCGCCGATGCCGATGACCGCGATGCGGAGGCGCCGCCCCCGATCGTGGGGCGAACTGTCCTGGGGCGAATTGTCCCGGGGCGAATTGTCCCGGGGCGAATTGTCCTGCGGCGAATTGTCGACAATGTTGTCGACCATATGGGAATGATATGACATAGGACACTGCCGGCGCCCTCTATCGGCCATTTGTTACCGTTGCCGCCGCACGTGGCCGAGCAGACGATCGCAGCGCCGAGGATCCGGGAGCGCAGGCGGGATCCCGGCCGCGAGGCCGCGCGCCGGTTCGCCAGGCGCCGCTGGACTGCGGCCCTCGCGGTGGTGCTGCTCGCCTCGACCCTGTTCGTGGTGTTGACGGCCATGCGGCCGGCGTTCGACGCCTATGGGTGGCTCGTGTGGGGCCGTCAGGCGCTGCACTGGGATCTGAACACGAACGCGGCGCCGTCGTGGAAGCCGCTCACGTTCTTGTTCACGTTCGCGTACTCCGTCGTGGGACGCGGCGCGCTGTGGCTGTGGATGGTGACCGCGGTGGGCGGAGCCTTCGCGGCGGCGATCTTTGCCGCCAAGCTCGCCTACCGGCTTACGGGGCCGGCTTCGGGCCGCCCATATGCCCCGGTCGTGGCGGCCGTGTTCGCCGGTCTTGGGGTGCTCGGGATCGACGGCTACTGGCAGTTGATCCTGAGCGCCACCTCCGATCCGATGGACGTCACGCTGTGCCTGGCGGCAATCGATTGCCACCTGTCGGGACGGCGGCGATTGGCGTGGGCGGCGC
>JAFASF010000096.1 GCA_019244745.1 Solirubrobacterales bacterium
GGTTGGCCGTTCGCTCGTCCCGCCGGCGGCTGGTCGCTGCTACTTGATGTCGCCGCCCTTGGCTTTTCGCCCGAGCAGGCATCGCGTCTGCTGCTCGAGCAGTCCGCGGTGGCAGCGACCAGCATGATGGGCTGGGGCGACGCCGTCGCGTCCCGCCAGGTCCGCTTCGTCTTCAGCGCCGAACCGCTGGCACGGCTGGGCAGCCTCCCGCAGCGGTTGTCGAACACTAGATTGGCGCGCGCTGTCGCTGGCTGATTCGGCTCGCTCTGAGCGATGGCCCCCAGATTCTCCCCGGGGCAACCGGTCGTGGCGGAAGTCGAGCTCGTCGACCTCGTCATCGGCGGCGACAGGGCTGCCGTCCAGCAGATGGTCAGCGGCTCGTCGAGATGCGAGCGCTGGCGACCCGGCGAGGTCGCCAGCGCTTGATGCTTCAGTCCCAGCGGCTGATCTCGCCGCCCGGGTAGGGGTTGAATCCTCGGCCTTTGGCTCCGGACGCGAGGCTCATGAGGTAGGCGGCCGAGTTGGTCGAGCTGCCGCTCATCCACTCGTTCTCCTGCTTCCAGTCTTCGTGGCTGAACGGCAGCGTGATGCCACCGTCGTCCCGCCGACGGAGTCATCGCCAGCGACTGGGTGGGGTGTCCACCACTGCTGGATCCCTTCTTTGGTCGCTGGCAGTTCGTGCACACCCTCGGGCGGCGCGTCGATAGAGAGGCGGTGCACGATGTTCGGCATGCTGTGTGTGTCCTTCCTGTGGTTGGTGCTTGCTTGTGCCGGTTCAGGCGGGGATTGGCAGGTCCGCTGGCTCTGCTTTTCTCGATCTCTCGCGGCGGGATGAGGTGATGGCGATGCCGCTCAGGGCAGCGAGCACGGCGAAGCAGGCGCAGGTCCAAAGCGCCGGCCGGAAGCCGGCGGTAACGGCGGCGGGGCTGCCGAGGTGGCCGTGGGCGGCGAACACGGCGCTGCCGATCGCGAGCGCGAACACGGTGCCGAAGCGCTGGGCCATGTAGTTGATCCCGGACGCCTTGCCCATCTCCTCAGGGGCGACGGCGTCCAGAACTGTGGTGGGCACTGTCGGGAGGGCCATCGAGATGCCGATGCCCGCGACGAGCAGGGCGACGTCGAGCTCGATCCAGCTGGTGGCGAGCGATCCGCGCGACGCGACCCACACGTAGCCGAGCGCCTGCAGCGCGAGGCCTGCGACCATGATTGGCCGGCGTCCGATCCGGTCGGAGAGAGCGCCTGCGAGCGGCGAGACGATCATCGGAGTGGCGAAGAACGGCAGCAGGCGCAGCCCTGTGCCGAGCGGGGAGTAGCCGCGCGCGAGCTGGAACTCCTGCGTGACGAAAAATGCGGCGGCGAAAGTGGCTCCATGCAGGAAGTAGGTGGTGAGGTTGCCCATGGCGAATTCGCGGCTCGCAAACAGCCGCAGCGGCACCATTGGCGCGGTGGCCCGTCGCTCCCACCACAGGAATCCAGCGAGCAGGAGGCAGCCGACGGCGAGGCTCCCGACGATCTCGGCGCTGGCCCAGCCGACGTCGTTGGCGCGAGTGAGCGCCCAGACGAACGCCACCACCCCCGCGGTGACGAGGGAGACCCCGGCGAGGTCAAGCCGCTCCGGCGCCCCGTGGCTCTCCGGCAGCATCCGTAGACCGAGGAGCACGGCCGCGAGCCCGATCGGGACGTTGATCCAGAAGATCCAGTGCCAACTGATGCCTTCCGTGATCGCGCCGCCGACGATCGGCCCGAGCGCGACAGCGAGACCGGCGAGCCCCCCGTAGACGCCCACGATCATCCCCCGCTTCTCCGGCGGGAACGCCGTCGTGAGGATTGTGAGGCTGAGCGGCAGCACCGCCGCCGCGCCGAGCCCCTGTACCGTGCGGGCGGCGATTAGCTCGCTCACATTGGGTGCGAGTGCGCACGCCGCCGAGGCAAGCGTGAACAGGGCCAGGCCGCTGTTGAAGATGAGGCGGCGACCGAAGCGGTCGCCGAGGGCCGCGGCAGTGATGATGCCGGCGGCGAAGGCGATGCCGTATGCATTGACGGTCCATTGCAGCGAGGAGACGCCCACGTGCAGGTCGCGCTGCATGCGGGGAAGCGCCGTGATTACGACCACCGCATCAAGAACGACCATGAAGTACGCGGTCGAGGTCAGCCCCACGATCCCGCGGAGTGCTCGACTCGTTGCCGGTTTGCCTGTCATCTCTGCTCCTTTCGTCATAGCCGGTTCGTCGGCCGGTTTGAGTTGGTGACGAACGGAGGGACGCCCGGCGGACATGCCGTCGTGAAAGACCTCGCGGTGTCCGTTTGCGAGAGCGCTATTCGTCTAGTAGGCAAACCACGCGCGAAGGAGATCTGTTGAGATACGCACTGTTGGCCTACCGCAATGTCGAGGTCCGCGATCGGAGGTCCGAGGAGGAGCAGCGTCGAATCGACGTAAAGGTGGCCGAGGTTCTAGCGCGACCGAACGTGACCGGCTGGCTACGCCTCCAGGACGTCGAATCAGCCACGACGGTGCGCCACGAAGAGGGCAGGACGCTGCTGACCGACGGGCCGTTCGTGGACAGCAAGGACTACCTCGGCGGCTTCATCGTCGTCGAGGCTGAGAACCTCGACGGCGCACTCGCCGTGGCCCAAGAGTTGCAGGAGCTGACCGCCACGAGCGCGATCGAGGTCCGGCCGGTCCGCGAGGAGCCGCTCGTCGGTGCTTGAGCGGGTTTTCCGCGAGGAGTGGGGGCGCGTCCTGGCGTCGCTCGTCGGCTTCCTCGGCGATATCGAGCTGGCCGAAGACGCCGCGCAGGAAGCGTTCGCGGCCGCGGCCGAGCGTTGGCCGCGCGATGGGCTCCCCGCGAATCCGACGGGCTGGCTGATCACGACCGCTCGCAACCGCGCGGTTGACCGCATCCGGCGTGAGCGGACCCTTCAGGCCAAGATCGAGCAGCTGGAGCGCGAGCTTCGAACCAAATCGGAGGAGGAGGCGATGGACGAGACGGTGACGTTCCCGGACGAGCGCCTCGAGCTGATCTTCACCTGTTGCCATCCGGCGCTCGCGCTCGATGCCCAGGTCGGGCTCACGCTGCGCACGCTCGGCGGCCTGTCAACCGAGGAGATCGCGCGCGCGTTTCTCGTCCCGTTTGAGACGATGAGCAAGCGCCTGACACGCGCCAAGCACAAGATCCGCGACGCGCGCATACCGTTTGCCGTCCCGCCCGACCACCTGCTGCCCGAGCGGCTCGACGCCGTGCTCGCGGTCATCTACCTGATCTTCAACGAAGGCTGGGGGGCGGGCCGCGTCGACCTCTCGGCGGAGGCGATCCACCTGGGGCGTTCGCTGGTCGAGCTGATGCCCGACGAAGCCGAAGCGTACGCCCTGCTCGCACTCATGCTCCTGGGGCACGCGCGCAGCGCCGCGCGCTTGCGCGGCGGCGAGCTCGTTCTGCTCGACGACCAGGACCGCTCCCTGTGGGACCAGCACCAGATCGAAGAAGGCCGAAGACTGCTCGAACGCGCGCTCGCCCTTCACGGGATCGGGCCCTACGTCATCCAGGCAGCGATCGCCGATCTCCATCTCCAACAGCCACGCGACTGGGAGGAGATCGCGCTCCTGTATGAGCGGCTCGAGGACATCACCAGCTCGCCCGTGGTGACGATGAACCGCGCGATCGCCGTCGCCGAACTCGAGGGACCGGAAGACGCCCTCGCGCTGCTGGACGGCATCAAGCTCGACGACTACCGCTACTACCACTCCACGCGCGCCGACCTCCTGCGACGCCTCGGCCGCCACAATGAAGCGCGCGCCGCCTACGCACGCGCCCTCGAGCTAACCCACCCAGGACCCGAGCAGCAGTTCCTCGAGAGCCGCCTCACCGACCTCGCGACGAGCGCCGAACAACGCTCAGAGCGCTAAGCCGCGCACACGGATCGCACGAGCGTACGGATGGTCTCCGCGGCTGGATGGGAGGACCGCTCCGGGCGAGCCGCGGTTCTGACCCGGACTCGGGCGGAGGGTGCAACTCGCGTGTTGGTGGACTCTCCACGACGGCGGCACGATCCATATCCAACCCGAATCGCCTCCAGCGCGGCTGTGCACAACTTCCCGATCGGTAGCTCGAGGCCGACGAGCAGGTTGAGCTCATCAAGGAGGGCCTCTCACACCAGCCAGCGGACGGTCATGGGGTTGCCGGACCTTGCGAGCGCGCGATCGTGCCGGCGGTCAGCCGTAGCTGAGTTGCTCCGTCCAGTCTTGTGGCCGTCCATCGGGCGTTAGGTCGAGGATGTTCCAGAGCGGTTCGAGCGTGCCAACGTGGCGGGGATCCTGACCTGGGTCCGTGGGTGCGTAGAAGAGCTCCGAGCTCCAGAAGTGCCTGATCACGTCCCCCTGGCGGTGAAACACGGTCAACATCGGCCGCTGCGTGCCATCAGGCGTCTCGGCGTGGTAGTCGATGTTGAAGTCGTTGGTCGCCGAGGACAGGAACCTCAAGCCCCGCCATCCGCGCTCCTTTACGAACGCCAGCAGCCGCGGCAGCGAGGTCTTGGCCACGACGGCGAGGTTGACGTGCTGACCCAGGTGCTCGGCGGCGCCCTCGAGCTGGTCGATCATCGCCACGCACGATGGGCACGGCCCTTCGGCCAGCGGGAGCAGCGCCGTTTGTCCGGTCGTGGGGCCTGGCGTCAGATCGGCGGGATCGCGCGGAAACATGAAGCTGTAGATCACCAGGGAGTCCATGCCGTGCGCGAACAGCTCAGACAGCCGTACCTCGATCCGCGCCCCGTCAGCCGCAGCGCCCTCAAACAGATAGTCACGGGGCACCCGTCCGCCCGGCGGCAACGCGCGCCTGGCAGCGGCCACCGCCTCCATCGCACGGCGCAGCTCGATCTCCTGACCCAGCAGCCGATCACGCGCCGCGCGGTACTCCCGCGACTCGCCTAGAAACGCAATGCCCATGGTCCTCCTCTCGCCGCATTCCAATCGCAGCCTCGACCAACCGCGATCCAGGCCACCGGACTCTTGGACTGGCCGAGGTCTCAGAACTCATCGATCGGGCTTTACGTGATCCTCGCCAACCCACGCGGTGGCCCCGGAACCCGCGCGATACGTGATCCTCGCCGACTCACGCGGTCGCCCCGGAACCCGCGCGGTTTGCGGTCTCTCCTCGTTGTGGCAGAGATGCCGCGCGGCCGACCGAAGCACCCGGCCACGACGAAAGGAGCAGCTGAGTCCACCATTTGCGATCGCGCAACGCGCGAGCAACGCGACGACTAGCTGGTTATCGAGCCTGCCCTCGCCGACGAGGCGGTCGCGCTTCCGAATCGCCGCGACCATGCCCGCCTGTGGCACGCCCGGTTGCGGCCGCGTGGTGATGGTGGATCGAGGCGAGATGTTCTCAGCGGGTGGGCGGGCGAGGCGGAGGGAGACGTGGTGGCGGGATCGTCGTGAGCGCGGGCGCGACGTCGGGCCAGATGAGAAGTATCCGGCAGGGGGCGTGATCGACGACGAAGCGCGCGGTCGGCCCGAGGCTGCGCGGTCCAAGCCGGGCGCGGTCGCCGTCGCGAGCGAGCACGAGGATGTCCATCGAGGCGGCGGCGGCCACGACCTCGTGTTCGACGCGCCCGCGGCGCGCCTGGAGTGTGGCGGGGCGGCCGAGCCTCGTGTGCGCCTCGGCGAGCAACTGTTGGGCGGCCTGGTCGGAGATCGCTCGCAGCGGCTCGGCCGCCGCGTGTGCCGGTGGTTGTCGGCCCAGCAGGCCGTGGCGCGCCGCGGTTGCCAGGGTCTCGGCCTCGGTGCTCGCGACGTGCAACAGCGTGATGTCGGCGTCTCGGGGGAGGAATACCGCGGCCTCGGTGACGGTGGCCTCCCAGGTGTCCTCGATGATCCAGACGAGAGCGCGCATGTCTGTTTAAGCCTGTAGAGCTAACCATAGGAGCACGGTCGCGGCGACGAGCCCGGCGGGGACTGTGAGTGCGCCCAGCCGGAGGAACTCGCCGAGCTCGACGTCGGTGTCTTCCGTGTGCAGAACGCGCCGCCAGAGCAAGGTGGCGAGCGATCCCACGTAGGTGAGGTTGGGGCCTACGTTGACGCCGATGAGCGTCGCCAGCACGGGTCCGGTGCCGGCGGCGGCCGTCACTGGGACGAGCATTAGGGTGGCCGGCAGGTTGTTGACGAGGTTCGCAAGGATCGCGCTCAGCCCCGCGATCGCGAGCAGGTCGGGCAGCGAACCGCTCGTGGGGAGCACCGCGCGCACCGCCGTGTCCAGGCCGTTGCCGCTCGCCGCCTGCACGATCACGCCGAGCCCGAGGACGAACGTGAGAAATCCGGGCTCGGTGCCGCGCACGAGCTCCAACGGCGTCGCCGCTCTGCGGATGAGCGCGGGGACGGTTATCGCCCCTGCGCCCGCGGCGGCAAACCACACCGGCTGTATGCCCACCACCGAGCTCAGTGCGAAGCCCGCCAGCGTAAGCGCGAGCACCGCGACCGCGAAGCGCGGCAGCTCCGGGCGCGCCGGACGCGTACCCGCCTTGCGGGGGCGTTGGAGGTCGACCGCGAAGAAGTGCCTGAACGCCACCCACTCGACACCTACCGCGGCGATCGTCGGAAGCACCATCAACGCGGCGAACCGGGTGAACGACAGCTTGATGGCGTGGAAGGCCAACAGGTTGGTGAGATTGGAGACGGGCAGGAGCAGCGATGCGGAATTGGCCAGATGCGCGCACGCGTACACGTGCGGCTTGGCGTGGGTACACATCCGCGCCGCGGTCGCGAAGACCACCGGCGTGAGCAGGACGATCGTCGCATCGAGGCTCAGCACCGCTGTGACCGCCGCGGCGATCACGAACGCGAACGCCAAAAGCCGCCGCGGACTGGCCCCCGCGCCGCGGGCCATCACCGCGCCCACCGCGTCAAACAGACCCTCGCGCCGGCAGCCTTCGGCGATCAGCAGCATCGCTGCCAGAAAGCCAACGGTTGGCCCCAAATCACGAACCGCGGCGCCCGCCGCCGAAAGCCCGACCGCGCCCACGATGACTAGCAAGATGGCCCCGCCGCAGGCGGCTAGCGCCTCAGACAGATACGGCGGCCGCGCCACCGCGACCCCGAGCGTTGCTGCCAACACCACCAGCGCCAGGGCGAGCGCGAGAGCATCAGCCACGCCCGCTACTCCGCCTGCTCCGGCCGTCCGCTGCTCCGCGGCCTCGCGGCCGCACCGGCAGCAGGGCGACTAACGCTACACCTAATCGCACGCATGATAAGCATCCTTAACCGATAAGTATACTTATCTAATGCTCTCTATGCAGTCAACCTCCTAACTGACGCCGCCGAAGCTCTGGTTGCGGTCGCTCCGATCGCGAGTCCCGGTTGGGACGGAAGACCTCGGGCGCACGCTTACCGGCGCTCAGCAGGTTGGAGGCAGGCTGCTGGCCGGACCAATGGACGCCGGTCTGGACGGGCGCCTGGGGGTGCTTGCCGACCCATCGGTATACCGTTCTGCGTCTGGCAGGCCAATCGACGCATCGGGGCTGACGTGGTCGGCGTCATCTAGTCAGTTGTGCCGGCTGCCAGCGCGCCTCGCGGCAGCCGGACTAAGAACTCGGCTCCGCCGCCGTCGGCACTCGTGGCCTCCACGCTGCCGCCCATTGCGACCACGAGTTCCTTGACGATCGCGAGTCCTAGCCCCGAGCCGACTGGACGCTCGCTGCGGTAGCGGTCGTGGAGATAGAAGCGCTCGAACGCGTGCTTGACGTCCTCCGGGGTGAGACCGGGGCCGCTGTCGCGAACGGCGATCTGTCCCGCCGCCGCCTCGACGACTATTGAGCCTCCGGCCGGGGTTAGCCTGAGCGCGTTCTCGATCAGGTTCGAGGTCGCTTGCAGCACGCGGCCCTCGTCGCCCATCGCCCAGGTGGGGCCGTTGGGGGAGTTGCTCGAGAGTTCCACTGACAGCTCGCGAGCTTTCGGTAGGTGGCGCTGGACCGCTTGTGCGGCGATCGAGGAGAGGTCGATGGGTTCGTGGGCGACGGAGAATCCGGCGCGGCCGAGGCGCGCCAGGTCGAGCAGGTCGGCCACCAACCGCTGCAAGCGGTCGGCCTCAGACGCGATCACGCGACTTCCCTCCGCGGGTGTCACTGCGTGCTCCTCGATCGCTTCGGCGTAGCCGCGAATCGAAGTGAGGGGCGTCTTCAGCTCGTGGCTGACCGACTCCAGGAAGCTCCGCTGTGACTCCCGCGCGCGCGTCAGCTCGCTCGACATATCGTTGAACGACCGGCCGAGATCCGAAAGCTCGTCCTCGCCCTCGACGGGGACCGCGACGCCGGCCTCGCCCCGCGCCACGCGACGGGTCGCGGCGGCGAGATTGCCGATCGGGCGGGTGAGGCGGCGCGCGAGCAGATATGCGAGCACCGCCGCCAATAGCGCGCCGCCGACACCCGCCAGCACCAGGCTTACAAGGAATGGCCGCCACTCGGCGAACGCAAGGTTCGCCGGGCGGACCAGCACGACCCGTCCGCCCACGGCCGTCCCGCGCGCCGCGTATAGGAGATCCCTGCCGTTTACGGCCACGGTCCCCTGGACGTCGCCCGTCGCTGGGATCGCCGCCAGAACGGCGTCGCTGCGCGGCGGACGAACCGGCCGCGGACGAACTCCTCCCACGCGATAGACGCGGTCCCCCGGTGAAAGCGCGGCCGCGGCGACAACGTTGGCCTGCTGCTCGAGGTTCGCCATTCGCTGAGAGGAGATCCGGTGCCTGACCAGCACCACCGCCACGCCGACGGTGAGCGCACACGAGGCGATCGCCGCAAGCGCGAGGTAGCCGAGCACCCGCCGGCGCAGCGTCATCCGCTCGCCTTGTAACCCAGGCCGCGGACCGTCTTGATCAGATCCGGGCGCCCCAACTTCTTACGCAACTGGGCGACGTGCACCTCGACCGTCCGCGTTTCACCGGGAGTGAGGAATCCCCACACCGACTCGAGGAGTTGATCGCGGGTGACGACCTTCCCCGCGTTGCGCAGCAGATACTCGAGCAGGTCGAACTCGCGCTGGGTCAGCTCGACCTCGCGCCCGTCGACGTACACCTCGCGAGCGCCGCGCGCCAGTGTCAACGGACCGAGCTCGGTGACCTCGTCGCCCCCAACGGCCCGGCCGCTCCGGCGCAGCACCGCCTTCACGCGTGCGGTCAGCTCACGCGGGGAGAACGGCTTGGAGACGTAGTCATCGGCCCCGACTTCGAGGCCGGCCACGCGGTCGGGCTCCTCGTCCCGTGCCGTCAGCATGATCACGGGCACCTCACCCCCCAACCGGCGGCAGACCTCGAACCCGTCGATTCCGGGCAGTCCAATGTCGAGCACGACGAGCTTGATCGGGTGGCGGCGAAGCTCAATCAGCGCGTCCTCGCCGGAACGCACCCACAGGACGTCGTAGCCGGCGCGCTGCAGATACGTCCGCACCAGCGCACCGATGTTCGGCTCGTCCTCAACGACCATGATCATCGCGGCCACACCGACATCGTAGGCGCGCTGGGGGCGGACCACAGGACGCCTTTACACGCAGCTGACCTACGGCTAACGACCTGCTTGCAGTCCCAGACGATCCTCCCCTGAGCAAGCACGCACACACACGAAACGAGGGCTCCACATGCCGTTCATTCGCAAACACTTCAAGTTACTCACCGTAGCCGCCTCATGTGTAGTGATCGGAGCCGGCATCAGCGCGATCACGAGCGCCGGCGCGGCAACACCGAGCACCCGCACCAACGCGACCACCAGAGCCCATGGCCGGCTCGTCGGGCTACGTGCGCTCAAGCGCGCCGTCCACGGCCAGCTCGTCATACCCACCAAGAACGGCTTCACCACCATCACGTTCGACCGCGGCACGATCGCATCGGTCAACGGGCGGCAGCTGAGCATCAACGACGGAACCAAGAAGCGCGCGTACAGCAGCGTCACGCTGTCGATCCCGGTCGACGCCCGCATCCGCGACAACGGGCAACGCGCAGCAATGTCCGATCTGAAGGTAGGACAGCGCGTGCTCGTCATACAGGGCCCCAAGCGCTGGTTGGTCGTCGCCCACACCCCGCGCACCGCCTGATCTACGGCGGATCTATGGCTGGCTAGCCCCGGGGCCGCGCACCCCGGGGCTAGCCGCAGCATTGACGTCGACCGGGTCAGGCCGCGATCCGACCGACCCTCGTTGCGCTCAAGTACGTGCGAAATGCACCGCCGACGTCACGTGCAGGTGTCGTGCCGGGCTTGCTCAGCTACGAGAGCTCGCCGGACTCGCCCCCGAGTTCCGCTCCGGTTAGGAGCAGAGTGCGTGCGGGACAGGATGCTCATCGTCTGGTGTCTCGTCTCGCCTGAGCCTGACCCAGGCAGTGAAAGCCTCGACGCCGTAGATCACCTGTTCAAACCGGGGCGAGTGAAACAGGTCGAAGGAGTGACCCGCGCCGGGTAAGGGGACGTAAACGACCGGGCTTTTGCCGCAGGTGCGCAGACGGTGCACGAACTGGTCGGCCTGGGCTTTGGGGATGAGCACGTCGTTGTCGCCGTGGGCGACCAGAAACGGCGGCACGTTGCAGTCGGCGCAGACGCCTGGCGAAGACGGGAGCGGTCCCACGCTGTCACGCTCGCCGTAGTAGCCGTAAAGGCAGATCGCAGCGCTCACTGCGGTGTCCGCATGCTCAAAGCCCGGCTGGAACGCCGGATCGTTGGGGGTGAGCGCGGCCATCGCCGCCAGGTGGGCTCCGGCCGAGCTCCCGGCCACGATCACCACCGAGGGATCGGCGCCATATTCGGCGGCGTGCGAGCGGGCCCAGCAGATCACTCGGTTGGCGTCGATCAGGGAGTTCGGGAAGCGCCCGGCTGCACCGAGCCGGTAGGTGGCGCTGACGCAGACCCAACCCTGGCGGGCCAGCCGGTGCAGCAATGGCCGGCACTCGCGGCTCTTGCGGCCGATCTCGAAGTGGCCGCCGTGGAAGTGGATCAGCACGGGAGCACCGGCTACTGCCGGTCCACGTCGACGGTACACGTCGAGCCGGTTCCGTCGGCCCCCGGGGCCGTAGGTGACGTTCTTGACCCGCTGCACGTTCAGAGGGAGCACCGGCAGAGGCGCGACGAGGCTGCGCGCCAGGCGACGCCGGCGTGATCGGGCGCTGCCGCCGGCGATCGAGCGCCAGCCACGGCCAAGCGCCTCATCAAGCGCCGTCTCGACCACCGGGCCTGCCAGCAGGCCGCGTCGCACGATCTTAAGGAGCCCGAGTGCCGTGAATGTCATCAGCGCGAGGATCGCCGCGCCGCCCGCCGACGCCAGAGGATCAGCGATCAGCGCCAGCACGGTCGCTCCGAGCAGAGTCCCCAGGGCGACCCCTGACAGCTCGTTTACTAGATGGCTAACGAAGAACGCGGCCGCTGCAAGCCCTCGCGGCCGACGGGGCGGCCACAGAACGAGCCCAGTGTCCACCGCGATGATCGCGACCAGCTGCAGGTACCAGCCGGGCACCTCAGACCCCCTCGCCGAAGCGTAGTACGTCCTCGTTGCGTCGATCGCCGTAGGTGAGCAACAAGCCCTGCGGGGCGTCCTGCTTGCGCGCAAGACCACGCCAGCGCGTGATCGCAATCAGGGTTGCGAGGGCGCCGGCTGCGCCGCCGAGCGCAAACGCCGCGGTGGCCCCGGCGGTGTCAACGGCCACGCCGGCGACCGCCGCACCGCCGGCGCTGCCGACGGCCATCGCGCCCGCGAGCCATGCGAACGCCTCAGTGATCGTGCCTGGCGGCGCGACGTCTCCGACCATCGCGTAGACCGTCGCCTCTGATGGCGCGATCGCGCCGCCCGCGATGAACAGGACTCCGCCAAGCACCGCCATGGCGCCGGCAGCGGGGATCAGGGCTAGGTGCCCGACCGTCAGCGCGAGCAGCAGCAGTGCCAGCCCGCCGGCATTTCGACCCCCGTGGCCGAAGCGGGCGAAGAGAAGGCCGCCCCCGAATGAGCCGGCCCCCCATACGGTGAGCAGCGGGGCGGCGGCGGCCGTCGTGCCGTCGATCGCCCTGGCGGTGGCGGTGACGGCGATCTCATCGGCGCCGAGCAGCAGGCCCACGCCAAACAGTAGGACTGTCAGCGCGCGCATGCCCGGCGTCCGGAGCGCACCTCCACGCCGCCGCTGGAGTGAGGATTCGGGCCGCGATGCACGCGCGGCGGGGTGCGCCACGAACGCGGCCGTCGCCACCAACAGGATGAGCCCGCTCACCGCCAGCGCGCCTCCGGTTGACCACAGGGCGCCGAGGGCCAGCACCAGCGGCGGTCCGCAGACCCAACACAGCTCGACGACCGACGTCTCGAACGCATAGGCGTCGCTCAGACGTGCGGGATCCGACAGTAGCGCGGGGAGCAGCGCGCGCAGGAAGGCGCCGACCGGTGGGGTCGCGAGGCCGATCCCGGTCGCGAACAGAAGCAGCGTTGCGGCCGGCGGGTGCGCGGGCAGGATCGCGATTGTGCCCAGCAACGCGACGGCGGCGCCGGCGCTGCCGAGCAACACCGCGATCTGTCCCCCCCGGTCGACGAGCCGCCCGAGCAGCGGACTGCCGATCCCGACCGCGATGGTGTACACGCCCGTGACGAGGCCGGCGGCGGCGAATGAGCCCGTCAGCCTCTGGGCGTGGACCATCAGACCGATCCCGAGCATGCCCAGTGGTAGCTGCGCGAGGACCGAGGTGGCGAGCAGATGGCGCGCCGCGCGAGAGGAAGCGAGCAAACTCATGGCGGCGATGCTACGTTGCTACTGGTGCAAAGGAAAGTTCCAGTTCCGTGGGTATAAACGAGACCAGTCAGCCGATCGAGCTGTTGCTGGCCGTGCGCCGTGGCAACCGAACACTTGGAAGCCAGATCGAGGACCGTCTCCGTCGAGCGATCCGAGAGGGCACCCTACGCCCGGGCTCCCGGCTCCCATCGACACGCGATCTCGCGCGCCAGCTCGGCATTTCGCGCCGCGTGGTGGTCGACGCCTATGCTCAGCTCGCGGCTGAGGGCTATCTCAGCCTGCGCCAGGGCGCGCGACCGCGGGTCTCGCCCACCCCGGCGAGTGCACTCCAGGCACCGGTGGTTCCGGAAGTGCCCGCATGCCGCGCGCGGTTCGACTTTCGCCCCAGCACCCCGGATGTGTCGACGTTCCCGAGGGCGGCGTGGCTGCGATCGCTGCGGGAGGCGGTCTCCAGGGTCACCGACGCCGACCTCGGCTACGGCGACCCGCGCGGGGTGATCGCGCTGCGCTCGGCGCTCGCGGAGTATCTCGGCCGCGTGCGTGGCGTCGTCGCGGATCCCGAGCGCGTTGTCGTAACCAGCGGCTACACGCAGGGGCTTGGGCTGGTCTGCCGCGCGCTCGCGGCCGCCGGGGCGCGCCGGATCGCGCTCGAGGACCCCAGCAACCCCGATGACGCAATCGTCGCTGCGCGCGCCGGTCTCGAGCCGGTGCGGGTGGGGGTCGACGCCGGCGGCACTCGCCTGGACGACGTGATGCGGACCGATCCAGATGCACTTGTTCTGACACCCGCCCACCAGCAGCCGACCGGCGTCGTGCTCACCGGGGAGCGGCGCGAGGCGCTGCTTGCGTGGTTGCGCGGGCGCAACGCGGTCGCCATCGAGGACGACTACGACGCCGAATACCGCTACGACCGAGCGGCGATCGGCGCGCTCCAGGGCCTCGATCCCGATCATGTGGCATACGCCGGCTCGGCGAGCAAGACGCTGGCTCCGGCGCTCCGGCTTGGTTGGCTCGTGGTCCCGCCCTCGCTCCTGCAGGCGGTCACGCACGAGAAGCTGCTCGCCGACCGGGGTACGGCGCGAATTGAGCAGTACGCATTCGCTGACTTCCTCAACCGAGGCGAACTCGACCGGCACCTGCGCCGCATGCGCGCCCGATATCGCAGACGGCGCGACGCGCTGGTCGAAGCGCTCGCGGACGCGCTCCCCGAGGCCAGAGTGTGCGGCGCCGCCGCCGGCCTTCAGGTCACCGTCGAGCTGAGGGATGGCGACGACGAGCGGGCGATCCGCGCACAGGCCCGCTCCCGGCGCGTGGAGATCGAAACGATGGGCGACTTCCGCCCCGCGGCAGCAGGCTCGCCGCCGGCGCTCGTGCTCGGCTACGCGCAGATGCCTGAGCCCACCATCCGCGCGGGGGTTCGCGAGCTCGCCGAAGCCGTGCACGCGGCCAGGCGAGATCAGACGCCCTAACCCGGCGGCCACCAATAGCGTCTCATCGCACGAGGCCCTTGGTGACGCCTCTTGGCGACGAGCCACACCACCAGCAGGGTCCAGGCGACAAATGATCCCCTGCAGACCGCTACCTGCTGGCGCGGGCGCGGTGTTGGCACCCCGGCCAGCAGCAAGGCCGGCGCTGGCCTTCCTCCAGCTCCTCCTGAGTCCGCCGAATGCGGCGCTCTCGGGTAGTCGCCTGCTTGGCATCCTCGACCCAGCAGATGAACTCGTTGCGGGCCAAGGGCGTGATGTCGTTCCAGACATTGAGCGCCGTGGCGTTGGCGATCAGTGCCTTACGCAGGTCCGCGGGCAGTTTATGTACCGCCCCACCGGGCACTCTCTGGCCGCTCACAGGCGCCATGGTAGTGAGCCAGGCGCAAGCCTCGCTTCACCATCCGCTCTGTGGGACAGCTTCCGCGGCACTATGCCGCCCCGGGTGATGTCCTGCGGCGGGCAGCCTTGCTCCGTGGAAGGGCCGCGATCGCGTTCGTAGAACAGCGCCGCCAAAAGCGGGCGATCGTTTCGCGACTGGCACACGTCGTGACGAGCGCCGGGGACGGCTCGGAGCAGGTCGCTTGGCGCGTCGGCCACGGTGATCCGGGGCGCGCGGGATCACTCCCATGGACTACGCGCGCCCACGGTCGGCCCTGGTCCCCCTCGTCCATGCGCCCAGTGGAGCGGACGCCCGAGGCAATCGGGGCACAGCTAACCTGTGGCGCCCCCGACAAAGAGGAGAAACAAGTGTCAGAGATCGTGGTTGTCGGCTCGTTCACCGCCAGGCCAGGAAAGGAGGATGAGGCGGCGGACGCATTCCGGGCGTTGGTGGAGCCGACGCATGGCGAGGACGGGT
>JAFASF010000247.1 GCA_019244745.1 Solirubrobacterales bacterium
GGTGACCCCGCGCCGGAGGCGAACCTCGACGCCGGCCTCCGCGAGCGCGCGCCGCGCGGCCGCGTCGTGGATCTCCCCGAGCGGGACGCGGGCATAGCCGACATCGCCCGCCGTGGGGTCGCGCAACAGCCCCTCCTGGAACACGTACGCCGCCTGGGCGAGCGAGGCGTCGACGGCGAGGAGGTTCAGCGTGGGACGCGCGATCAGCTCCCACATCGTCCGGACCGCGTCCTCGCCCTGGCCCTGTTCGGATAGCCAATTGCCAAACGAACGGACGTCCGCGGACGGATCGTCGGGGTCGACGTGGTCGAGAGCCCGGATCGCGCGAGCCACCGACACGCGTTGGCGGAGGCCCAGATGGCGGTACTGGGCGAGCGCGCCGGCAAGATGCAGCGGCGCCGGCAGGCCGGAGCGGCGCAGATACACCAGCTTGCCGCCCGGCGCGAGCACGGGGATCGACAGCCGGGGCTGCAGGGTCACCAGATCGGCCGCTCCGATCCGCTCCAGCAGCTCTCGGTAGGCAGTGCAGCAGCGCAAAAACACGTGCTGGCCGTTGTCGGCCTGGATGCCGTCGCGCACGAACGAGTACGCCGCACCGCCGAGCCGGCCGCGCGACTCGACCAGCGTCACCTCGGCGCCGTCGCCGGCGCAGTGAAGCGCCGCCGCGATGCCGGCGAGCCCTCCACCGACCACGACGACCCGCTTCATGTCCGCACCCCGGCCAGGCTTCGCGCGGCAAGCCATGCCTTCTCCCAGGCGGGCAGCGAGATCCGCCGCTGGAGGATCTCCTCCGGCTGGCGGGCGATCCGCTCGAGGATGCGCCGGTAGATGCCGGTCATCGCGAGCACGCAGGACCCGCTGCGCGCATCGAGCGCGTCGACGAGGCGCAGGCCTCGGTCGAACCACTCGCGCGCGCGTACCGCCTCGAAGCGGATCAGCTCGGCGCTGATCTCGGACGGCGCGGGGCATCCGAAGCGACGCAGATCTTCGGCGGGGAGGTACACGCGCCCGTGTTCGTAGTCCTCCCGGACGTCGCGAAGGATGTTCGTGAGCTGCATGGCGACGCCGAGGTCGTCGGCGAGCGTCGCGTTGCCGTTTGCCCCGCCACCGGTGAAGATCGCCACACATAGACGCCCGATCGAGCCGGCCACCTCGCGGCAGTAGACCACTAAGTCATCGAAGGTCTCGTACGTGGTTCCCCGCACGTCGAGCTCGACGCCGTCGATCAGGAGTTCCAAAGCATCGAGCGGCAGATCGAAGCGTGCCAGCGCGTCCATCAAGCCCACGGCGACTGCGTCGCCGTACGACGCGCTCGGCAGGTGGTCCCCGTTGGTCTCGCCACTATCGGTCGCGATCGCGGCGAGCCGCGCGCGCTCGGCTTGCAGGGCGGCGAGCTTCGCCGGTCGCTCGTCGTCGCCGTCGCCGATGTCGTCGACGCGGCGGGCAAACGCGTACACGGCGCTCATGGCCTGCCGCTTCTCGCGCGGAAGGAGCCTGATTCCGTAGTAGAAGTTCGCCGCCTCCCGCCGCGTGATTTCCTCGCAGGCACGGTAGGAGTACTCGACCTCGAGCGCCGGCATCGTCATCGCCCCGCCACCGCCTTGGCATAGGCCACCGGGAAGCGCGTCCCGCGGCCCTCGATCGTCTCCAGTGCGGTTCTGCCGCCGGCGAGGAAGCCGGCGACCGCCAGCCGCGCGCGGCCGCGGAGCAGCCGCACGAGCGGCGCCCCTTCCTCGAGCAGCGCCCGCGCGTGCGCGGCGCCGTCGAACGGTCCGATGTACACGCGCCCGCGCGCGCGATCCTCGTCGACGTCCTGGAGGTGCTCGATCACCTGGAGGCCGGCGCAGAGCCTGTCCGAAAGCGCGATCCGGTCGGGAGTGGCGGTGCCGAACACGTGCAGAACGAGCTCCCCGACCGGCGCGGCGGACAGCCGGCAGTAGTCGAGCAGCTCCTGAAACGAGTCGTAGCGCGTCACCACCTGGTCGCGGCGGTTAGCCTCGATCAGGCGAAGGAGCGGCTCCCGCGGAAGCGCGCACTCGCGCACGGTCTCGGTGAGGGCGCACATCACCGGGTGATCGGGAGCGTCGAGCTCGCGCTCGACCTGGTCGAGGAGCGCCAGCCGGTCGCCCGCCGCCTCGTCGCCGATGTCGTCCACAAGCCGGGCGAAGCCATAGATCGCCTTCAGATGCCGGCGGACGCGAGGGCCGAGCAGCCATAACGCGACCGGAAAGTTCTCCTCCCGGGCCTGGTCCATCACCGCCTCGCGGGTCGGCATCGTCCCCAGCGCCGGCGCGTGCGCGCTCACCGCGCCCACCTCCCCTGCGAGCGCGCGTGCCCGTGGACCGCGCGCAGCCCGGTCACCGCCCGCACCTCCCCAGCGCCATGATCGGGAACACGAGCCGGTAGAGGTGATAGTTGATGTAGAAGTCGGACGGGAAACCGGTGCCGGTGAACTGTGGCTCGTCCCAGGTGCCGTCCGGGCGCTGCGTCTCGACGAGCCATCGGACCCCGCGGCGGATCGCGAGCGAGCGCTCGCCGGCCGCGTCGAGTGCCAGCAGCGCCCACGCGGTCTGCGATGCGGTGCTGACACCGCGTCCGATCCACGCGGGATCGTCGTAGGAACGGCAGTCCTCGCCCCAACCGCCGTCGGGGTTCTGGCGGTCCTCGAGCCAGCGGACGGCTCGGCGGATGGACTCGTGGTCGGCCGGGATTCCACAAGCGATCAGCGCCGGGACGACGGCACCCGTCCCGTAGACGTGGTTCACGCCCCAGCGGCCAAACCAGGAGCCGTCCTCAGCCTGCGCGGCGAGCAGCCACTCGGCAGCGCGGCTCGCGGCGGGATCATGGCCGCGTCCGAGCGCGGCGAGCATCTCCACGGCGTGCGCGGTCACGTCGGCGCTCGGCGGATCGATCACCTCGCCGAAGTCACAGAACGGCAGGGCGCGCACGAGGGCGCGGCAGTTGTCGGCGTCGAACGCGCCCCAGCCGCCGTCGGAGCTCTGCATACCCTCCACCCATCGCGCGCCGCGCTCGATCGCCCGTCGCACCAGCTCGGCATCCGGGTGCTCCACCCGGTCAAGCGCGAGCACGACTTCCGCGGTGTCATCGACGTCGGGGTAGTTCGCGTTTGCAAACTCGAACGCCCAGCCGCCGGGATCGAGCCGGGGCCGCTTGATCGCCCAGTCACCGCGGGCCAGGATTTGCTGATCGAGGAGCCAGTCCGCCGCCCGCACGAAATCCGGGTCATCGCCGGGAAGGCCCGCGTCGCGGAGCGCGACGAGCGCCAGCGCGGTGTCCCATACCGGCGACTGGCAGGCCTCCAACCGGCGCACGCCTCCTTCTTCAATCGTGAACGCCTCCAGCCCGTCGAACCCGCGGCGCATCACCGGGTGCTCGAGGGCATAGCCGCGCAGGTGCAGGGCGATCAGCGAGTAGACCCATGGGGGCTGAATCCCGCCCCAGGAGCCATCGGCCTCCTGGCGGTCGACGATCCAGCGCTCGGCCCGCGCCAGTGAGAGCTCCCGTAGCGCACGTACCGGGCGACGCTGGTATATCCCCAGGACGCGGTCGAGCATGGTCAGCGCGCGGCCGGCGGGCCGCGTGCCCGCCGGCCGCGACCAGTCGCCGGCGCCGCTCAGCTCTCCGAGCGCGAACGGCAGCGGCCGGCGTGGCCGGTAAGCGAGCACGACGCTGAGCGCCACGATCGTCTGGCGGGCCCAGCAGGCGAAGTCGTACGGGTTGAGCGGAGCCCAGGAGGGGAGGAGCATCAACTCCGGCACCACAGCGGGCACCCGCTCCCAGGGCCACGCGCCGAACAGCGCCAGCCAGATGTGCGTGAACACGCGCGCCGTCTCGAGTCCGCCTTTCGAGCGCGCGAACGCGGCCGCGGCGCGCATGTGCTCGGCTCCGGCGTCGTCGCCGGCCAGGCGGAGGGCCACGTAGGCCTCGATTGTGGTCGACAGGTCGCCCGGTCCGCCGTGGAACTTTCTCCAACTGCCGTCGGCATTCTGCTGAGAGCGGATCCACGCCGCCGAGCGCTCGGTCGCGGCGGCCTCGCGAACGCCGAGGAACTCTCGCAGCATGAGGTCCTCGGCGTCCATCGTCACGTTCGTCTGAAGCTCACCCTTCCACCATCCTTCGGGGTGCTGGAGCGAGAGCAGGTGATCCCGCGCGCGCCCCAGCGCACTACCCGCACCGGACTCGACAACGAGATCGATCGTCGCCATACGCCCCTATTAGCTCTCCCAATATGAGAAGAAGCTGAGAACGCGGCCTGGCGGGCGAGCTATGGGTAGCTAAAGCGAGGCCCGGACCGCGGGCGCCCCGCGTTCAGGCGGCGTTCACCATCAGGCGTGCCCGGCCCCGGCGGCCGCACGATGGTGTACGTACAGCTCGGTGCGCTCGTGCGCTCCGATGTGGTGCGGCGGTGGGGGCGGGAGCTCGTAGCGGACCTCCCGGAGGTGATCCGAGTACTGGCGGCGCGGGTTGTACACCGAGTTGAACTTCCAGATCATGCGCGCGAAGTTGGTCTGCCCGCGGGCGAGCTGGCGGGCGAGGATGCCGAACGTCTGCACCACCGCCGCCACGCCGAGGAACTTGCGGTTGATCACCGCCTGGGTCCGCACCAGTTCCTCGTAGAACCGCTCCAGGGGAAGCTTCGTGGGCAGCACCGCGTGCTGGATATCGAACAGCCGGTAGTCGAGGCTGGTCAGCTTCTGCGACTCGCCGTGCCAGATCTCGGTGCCCGGGTAGGGGGTGATCACGGTCAGATGGACGATCTCCGGCACCGATAACGCAAATTGCCGCACGAGCTCGAACTGCTGCTCGTCCCACTGGGGATCGACGATCAGGTTTATCGCCACCTGGATGTCGAGCTTGCGCGCGGCCTCGAGCGCCTTCATGTTCAGGTCCGGACTGACGCGCTTACGGTAGAGGTCGAGGCCGTGCTCGTCCAGCGCCTCGATGCCCAGGAACATGTACTGAAGCCCGAGCCGTTTCCAGCGCTCGAACACCTCGGTGTTTCGCAGGAGCACGTCGGCACGCGTCTCGAGGTAGTAGCGCTTGCGCACCCTGCGCCGCTCCACCTCGCGCGCGATCGCCTCGCCGTGGTCGCCCTTGATGAAGGCGACGTCGTCGACGATGAACACGTTCGGCTCTCTGATCGAAGCGAGCTCGCTCGCCGCCGCCGGCGGCGAGGCCTTGCGATAGGCGCGGCCGTAGAACGTCCACGCGGAGCAGAACGAGCAGTCCCACGGGCACCCGCGCGTGAATTCGATCGACGCGCACGGGTCGAGCTCGCCGATGAAGTACTTGCGCCGCCTGCGCATCAGATCGCGCGCCGGCGGGCACTCGTCGATCGAGTCGAGCATCAGCGGGACCCCCTTGCCCTGGCCCTCGCGTGTGACCACGCCCGGGAGCTCGCGCGCGCCACCGTCGCGGGCGGCCTCGAGCAGCAGCGGGGTGATCACCTCACCGTCTCCTCGCACGACGGCGTCGAGCCCACCATCGGACTGCTCGAGCACGTGCTTGGCGATGAACGAGACGCTGTGGCCCCCGGCGAACGTGAAACAGCCAGGGATCCGCCGCTTGATCGCCTTAGCCAGGTCGAGCACCTCCGGGACGTTGGCCAGGTAATTGAGCCCGAACCCCACCGCCTCGGGCCGAAATGCCTCGAGCTCTCGCTCCAGATCACAGTGCGAGAACACCTGTAGGTCGATCACGCGCACCTCGTGTCCCGCCGAACACGCCGCCCCGGATACGCGCTCGAGCCCAAGTGGCTCCAGGCGGAGGAAGATCTCCGAGTACATCAGCGGACTCGGGTGTACGAACAGAACTCTCATTGGACTCCCTCTGCTCGTGCGTCAGTCGTTAGTCGGCGGTTGGACAGCTTACGCCGCCCATAGCTCCAGGAGGTAAGCGATGAATAGCGTGGCTGGTTCAGCAAGCGCCGGCGGTTTCGGCGGGGAGGCGGGGGCGCGCCTCCCCGGAGTCAAGAGCGTCAAGCACCCGCTCACCCGGGCGTTGCTGGTGCTGACCTTTACCACCGGCCTGGTCGACGCCGTGAGCTATCTGGGGCTCGGCCGGGTGTTCACCGCCAACATGACCGGAAACGTCGTTCTGCTCGGTTTCGGGGTGGCGGGGAGCGGCGGCCTGCCGGTGGTCGGGCCGGCCCTCTCGCTGGCTGCCTTCCTGCTCGGATCCGTCGCGGGCGGCGCGCTCGTGAAGCGGCTGCAGAAGCGTCATCCGATGCTGCTGGCCCGCGGGCTGGCGATCGAGGTGTCGCTGCTCGCGGCCGCCGCGATCGTGGCCTCCGCGACGAACGTCAGAGCCGGAGACGCCATGGCATACGCAGTCATCGTGTTGCTGGCGTTCGCGATGGGCGTCCGCGGCACGATCGTGCGGCACATGGGCGTTCCGGACCTGTCCACCGTGGTCCTCACGATGACGCTGACGGCGTTCGCCTCGGGGTCACCGCTCGCCGGCGGTTCGCGCGAGGACTCGATCCGGAGGCTCGCGGCCGCGCTGGCGATGTTCGCAGGAGCCGTGGCCGGAGCGTTGCTGCTGAAGACGAGTCTGGTCCTCCCGCTCGCCGTGGCCGCGGCGCTGGCGCTGGTTACGTGGCTGGTGTATGTCCCGCCCGCCGTGCGCAGGGGCAAATAGGGGATCAGCGCGCGTCCCACGGCGCCAGTGCCGCGGCGATGCCGGCACGATCGAGTCCGGCACCCAGGCAGCAGAGCAGCGCGATCCGCGCCGCCGGGGCGGACAGGAACGGCGCGCACACCGCTGCGGTGGCCCGCACATCGCGCTCGGCGCCCTCGAACCCGTAGGTAGCGAACAGCATCGACGCGCGGTCGGGACGGCACGTGATCACGACCGGGACCCGTTCGGCCGCGCCGCCCAGCGCGTGCAGAACCGCCGGCGGCAGATGACCCGCGCCGAGCGCGACGACCACGAGGCCGTCGGCGGCTGCGGCCGAATGCGTCAGCTGTGCTCCGTCGTCGCCGAGACCCACGGCGATGACATCGACCCGGTGCGCCAGCCGCTCGACGGACAGCGGGGACGGGCGGATCGGCAGCGCATGGAGCCACACCCTCCCCTCGACGACTCGGCCCATCGGGCCGGCCACCGGTGAGCCGAACGCCGTCGGCCCGGTGCTGTCGACCTTCCGCACGGTCAAGGCGCCGTGGATCTCCCCGCCGAACACGACGACCACGCCCAGTCCCGATGACGCCTCGGCGCCGGCCAGCACGACCGCGTCCAGGAGATTCGCCGGCCCATCCGCGCCGGGGCTGCTCCCCGGCCGGTTGGCTCCCGTCAGCACGATCGGAGCGGCGCCGCCGTACAGGAGCCCGCACAGCACCGCGACCTCCTCCATCGTGTCGGTCCCGGTCGTGATCACCACGCCGTCGCCGGCGTCGCCGGCCTCGCACGCGCGCCGCGCCAGCTCGAGCGCGTCGGAGAGCGACAGGTGCGGACCCGGAAGCGCGAGGACGTTCTCTGCGGTCAGTCCCGGTGCGGAGCCCAGGCCAGGCAGCTGCTCCACGAGCTCGGTGGCGTCGAGCGCCGGCACCGCGCGTTCGCCGCGCATCGCGATCGTGCCCCCGGCGGCGAGGAGCCTCACCGGCCGCGCCCACGACTCGCTCCCAACCTTCGCCGCCATCGTTGGCCCGAAGGTCTACCGGACCTACAGGGCCCGTTCAGGAATAATTGATCGCCCGGATGCGGCCGGGATGACTTCGCGGAAGCGCCACGATCGGCCGGCTCGCGCAGCGCCGCTGCGCCACGCCGTCCGCTCGCTTCGCCCCGCTCGTCCCCCGACCGCCCCATCCGATCACTTATCCCTGAACGAACCCTTACGCTTCGCGTCCATGCGGATGCTGATCACCGGCGCGACGGGGATGCTCGGACAGGATCTCGTCGCCGCCGTCGATCAGGCTGGACACGAGCCGCGAGCGCTCTCCCGCGCGGACCTCGACATCACAGACGCGCCCGCGGTGCGCCGCGCGATCAGCGACGCTCAGCCTCATGTCGTCGTCAACTGTGCGGCCTGGACCGACGTGGACGGGGCGGAATCGAGCTCGGCGGACGCGCTCAGCGTCAACGGAACGGGCGCCGGTCACGTCGCGCGCGCGGCCGCGGCCGCCGGCGCGTGGACGATTCAGATATCGAGCGACTACGTGTTCGACGGCTCGAAGCACGAGCCATACGTCGAGTCGGATCCCGCGGCGCCGCTGTCCGCCTACGGCCGGTCGAAGCTCGCCGGCGAGCGCGAGGTCGCCGCCGGCGCCCCCGGCCGTCACACGATCGTCCGTTCATCCTGGCTCTTCGGCGCGGGTGGCCCGTGCTTCCCGGCGACGATCCTGCGGCTCGCGTCCGAGCGCGAGGAGCTCACGGTCGTCGAGGATCAGGTCGGCTGTCCGACGTTCACCCGCCACCTCGCCCGCGCGCTCGTGACGCTCGCCGAGCAGCCGATCGACGGCATCGTCCACCTGGCCGGCGCCGGCGCATGCAGCTGGTACGACTTCGCGCGCCAGATCGTCTCGAACGCAGGTTTCGACTGCGATGTGAAGCCCGGTAGGACGCGCGATCTTGCCCGGCCCGCGCCGCGACCCGCCTACAGCGTGCTAGCCACCGAGCGCGGATCGGACGCGCCGGTTCTGCCGGGTTGGCGCGAGGGCCTGTCCGCGTACATGGCCGCCGGCGAGGTGGGTGCGCGGTGAGGCTGCTGGTCTGCGGTGGGGCCGGATTCATCGGCTCGACGTTCGTGCGGCTGCGCGTCCGCGACCATGGCGACGACGTCACCGTGCTCGACAAGCTCACCTACGCCGGCCGGCGCGAGAACCTGCAGGACGTGATCGACGACGTCCGCTTCGTCCACGGCGGGATCGAGGACCCGGCGAGCGTCGCGCAGGCAGCCGCCGGATGCGAGGCGATCGTCAACTTCGCCGCCGAGACGCACGTCGACCGTTCGATTTCCGGTCCGGAGGCGTTCATCGTCACCAACATGCAGGGGACGCATGTGCTGCTGGAGGCCGCGCGCGAGCGGGGGCTGCGCTACGTGCAGGTATCGACGGACGAGGTCTACGGCTCGATCGAGTCGGGCTCGTTCACGGAGTCCTCGCCGCTGCAACCTTCGAGTCCGTACAGCGCGACCAAGACGGGGGCCGATCTGCTCGTCTCCAGCTACTTTCACACGTACGGGCTCGAAACGGTGATCTGCCGCGGCTCGAACAACTACGGTCCGTATCAATATCCGGAGAAGCTGATTCCGTTGATGATTCTCAACGCACTCGCGGGCGATCACCTCCCGGTCTACGGGGACGGGCGCAACGTGCGCAACTGGTTGTACGTGGAGGACTTCGGGCGCGGCATCGGTCATGTACTGGCGCACGGCGTCCCCGGGGAGGCGTACAACTGCGGTGGTCCTGACGAGTGCGAGAACCTGGAGGTGGTCAAACGCATCATCGATCTGACAGGGGCAGACGAAACGCAAATCGAATTCGTGACCGATCGTCCCGGTCACGACCGGCGCTATTCGCTGTCGCCCGCGAAGCTCGAGGCACTGGGGTGGAAGGCGGAGGTGCGCTTCGGTGAAGGGCTCGCCACGACGGTCGACTGGTACCGCGAAAACGCGTGGTGGTGGGAGCCGATCCGCTCGGGGGCGTACCGCGAGTACTACGAGCGCCACTACGGACGGGCGCTCGGCTGAGGGCCCGCCGGCGCGCGGGCGCCACGCTCCGCCGCTCGAGGTTCGCCTGCCGCGCCAGCGCCAGCGGCTGCTCGAGGCCGCGGCCGCGGAGTTCGCCACCCGCGGGTTCGCCGGCGCCAGCTCGGAGTCGATCAGCCGCCAAGCCGGGATGTCGAAGGCCACCTTCTACGAGCACTTCGCCAACAAGGAGGACTGCATCCTGGCGCTGTTCGACCGCGCGGCCGATGACCTGGGCGAGGCGATGAGCGATGCCGCCCGCCGGGCGGGCAGCGACGCGATCGAACGCATGCGCGCGGGCACGCGGGCATTCCTGACCTCCGTCTCCCAGCATCCCGACTTCGCCCAGACGCTGCTGGTGGAGATCATCGGCGCCGGGCCCAAGCCCGCCAAGCGCCGCGATCAGATGGTGCAGGAGTTCGCCGATCGGCTCGACGCCGAGAACGCCGAGGCGGCGAGGCGGGGGCTGATCGCGCGGTTCGCCTCGCCCTACGACGCGTTCGCGATCGTCGGCGGGATCATCGAGCTCCTATCGCGCCAGGTCCGCCTCGGCGAACCCAAGGACGTGCTCGAGCTGGCGCCGGTCATCGACCGCATGATCGCCGGAGTGCTCGCCGCAAGCGCCGAAAGCGCCCCGTGACCGCCGGCGCGATTTGATCCCGGGCGGCGCGTGATCCCGAGCGGCGTGCGATCCCGAGCGGCGTGTGATCCCGAGCGGCGTGTGACCCCGAGCGGCGTGTGACCCCGGACCACCTGGAGGCGCTCTCGCGCGAGGTGGTCGCCTGCCGGCGCTGCCCGCGCCTGGTCGCCTGGCGGGAGGAGGTGGCCCAGGCCAAGCGCGCCGCCTACATGCACGAGGAGTACTGGGGGCGGCCGCTGCCGGGATTCGGCGATCCGTCGGCCAAGGTCCTGGTACTCGGTCTCGCCCCGGCGGCCCACGGCGGTAACCGCACCGGACGCATCTTCACCGGCGACCGCTCCGGTGACTGGCTCTTTGCCGCCCTTTACCGCGCCGGCCTGGCAAATCAGCCGACGTCCGTGGCCCGCGACGACGGGCTCGCCCTGAGCGGCTGCTACATCACCGCTGCGGTGAGATGCGCGCCGCCCGCCAACCGGCCGCTGCCCTCCGAGCGCGATAACTGCATGCCCTACCTGGTGCGCGAGCTGTCACTGCTCGCCTCGGTCACGGTCATCGTCACCCTCGGCGGGTTCGCGTGGGACGTCGCGCTTAGGACCGCGAGCGCGCTCGGCGCCGCTATTCCCCGGCCGCGACCCCGCTTCGGCCACGGGGCCGCGATCGACATCGACCGCTGGACGCTGATCGGCTGCTACCACCCCAGTCAGCAGAACACGTTCACCGGAAAGCTGACCGAGGCGATGATGGATCAGGTGTTGACGCGCGCGCGTGAACTCGCGGGCGCGTAGATCGACCGAACACGTGTTCCCCCCTTGCTAGGCTCAAGAGAGCCGCTCGTGCCACTGTCCGCCTTCAGCCCACGAACCCGCGACTGGTTCCTCGGAGCATTTGCCGCCCCGACGCCCGCGCAGGAGCAGGCGTGGCCGGCGATCGCCTCGGGCGAGCACGTGCTGATCTCTGCCCCCACCGGCTCGGGCAAGACGCTCGCCGCATTCCTGTGGGCCATCGATCGCCTCGCGAACGAGGACGATCCGACGAACCCGGACACGCGCATCGGGCTCGTCTACGTCTCCCCCCTCAAGGCCCTCTCGTACGACATCGATCGCAACCTGCGCGCGCCGCTCAGAGGCATCGGCGCGCAGCTCAAGGTCGCGGTCCGCACCGGGGACACCCCGCAGCGCGAGCGCCAGGCGATGCTCCGCGAGCCGCCCGACATCCTGATCACCACCCCCGAGTCGCTGTACCTGATGCTCACCGGGCGCGCCCAGACGCTGTTCGCCGGGGCGCAGTCGGTCATCGTCGACGAGATCCACGCGGTGGCCGCGACCAAGCGGGGAGCGCACCTAGCGCTGACGCTCGAGCGGCTGACGCAAGCCGCCGGCCAGGACCTGCAACGGATCGGGCTGTCCGCGACGCAGAAGCCGCTCGAGGAGATCGGCCGTTTCCTGGTCGGCCCAACGCGCTCCTGCCGGATCGTCGACACGGGGGTGCGCAAGGAGCTCGACCTGAAGATCCAAGTTCCGGTCGAGTCGATGGTGGAGCCCGAGATGACGCCGGCCCCGGAGCTTGATCCGCTCCAAGGCGGCTCCGAGGCCACGCGGCGCTCGATCTGGCCGGCCATCTATCCCGAGCTCCTCGAGCTGATCAACGCCCACCGCTCGACGATCGTGTTCGTCAACAACCGGCGCGCGGCCGAGCGGCTCGCCCTGCGCCTGAACGACCTGGCCGAGCGCGACGTCGCGCGTGCCCATCACGGGTCCCTGGCCCGCGAGGAGCGGACGGTGGTGGAGGAGATGCTCAAGGCGGGGCAGCTCCCGTGCCTGGTCGCGACCTCGTCGCTCGAGCTCGGCATCGACATGGGCGCGGTCGATCTCGTGATCCAGGTTGAGTCGCCCAAGTCCGTGGCCCGCGGGCTTCAGCGGGTCGGCCGCGCGGGTCACTCGGTCGGCGACGTCAGCCGCGGGCGGATCTTCCCCAAGTTCCGCGCCGATCTCCTCGAGTGCGCGGTCGTCGCCAAGCGCATGCGCGAGGGCGAGATCGAGACGACAGTCGTCCCCAAGAACGCGCTCGACGTCCTGGCCCAGCAGGTCGTGGCGGTCGCCGCTGCCGCGCCCGAGGACGAGCCGGTGAGCGTCGAGGAGCTGCAAGCCCTGATCACCCGGACGCATTCGTACTCGGAGCTGAGCCGGACCCAGCTCGAGAACGTGCTCGACATGCTCGACGGGCGCTACCCGTCGACCGAATTTGCCGAGCTGCGCCCGCGAATCGTCTGGGACCGCGTGCACAACACCATCCGCGCCCGGCCCGGCGCCCGCCAACTCGCGGTCACCAACGCCGGCACGATTCCCGATCGCGGCCTGTTTGCGGTGACGCTTCCCGATGGCCGGCGCGTCGGCGAGCTCGACGAGGAGATGGTCTACGAGGCTCGGCCCGGGCAGACCTTCCTGCTCGGCGCGACCACCTGGCGGATCGAGGAGATCGGTCGCGACCGCGTGATCGTCACGCCGGCGCCCGGCCTCCCGGGGGCGGTTCCGTTCTGGAAGGGCGACGGGGTGGGGCGCCCGAAGGAGCTCGGCGAGGCGATCGGGGCGTTCGCCCGCTGGGCTGTGGAACAAAAGCCTGAAGCGCTCGAAACCGGCTATGACCTGGACCGCCGAGCGGCTAACAACCTGGTCGAGTTCTTGCGCGAGCAGCAGTCGGCCACCCGCGTCGTCCCCTCGGATAGCGCGATCGTCATCGAGCGCTTCCGCGACGAGATCGGCGACTGGCGCGTCTGCGTCCTCTCGCCGTTCGGAGGCCGCGTGCATGCTGCGTGGGGGCTCGCGCTCAGCGCCCGGATTCGCGAGGAGCTGGGACTCGAGTCCGACGCCATCTGGTCGGACGACGGCATCATCGTTCACCTGCCCGACGCCGAGGAGCCGCCGGGCGCCGAGCTCGTGCTGATCGACCCCGACGAGGTCGAGGACCGGGTGGTCTCCGAGCTCTCCTCGAGCGCATTGTTCGGCGCCCGCTTTCGCGAGAACGCGGGGCGCGCGCTGCTGATCCCGCGCGCCCGGCCCGGCAAGCGCACGCCGCTCTGGCAGCAGAGGCTCAAATCGCAGTCGCTGCTCGAGGTGGCCAAGAAATTTGGGGAATTTCCGATCGTGCTCGAGACCTACCGGGAGTGCCTGCGCGACGTGCTCGACGTGCCCGGTCTGGTCGAGCTGCTGACGCGGCTGCACCGGAGGGAGATCTCCCTGGTGGAGGTCGAGACGGCGACCGCGTCCCCCTACGCCTCGTCGCTTCTGTTCGATTACGTCGCGACGTACATGTACGAGGGCGACACGCCCAACGCCGAGCGGCGGGCGGCGGCGCTGTCGCTCGACCGGGACCTGCTGCGGGAGCTGCTCGGCCAGGAGGAGCTGCGCGATCTGATCGATCCGGCGGCGCTGGCGCAGGTCGAGGACGACCTCCAGTGCCTCTCGCCGATGCGGCGCGCGACCAGCCGCGACGGGCTTCACGACGTTTTGCGGATCGTCGGCGACCTCACGACACCAGAGGCGAGCGCTCGGGTCATCGATGGATTGGACGCGCCGAGAATGTTGGAAGAGCTCGCCGGGCAACGCCGCGCCGTCAAGGTTCGCCTCGCCAGCCAAGAACGCTGGATCGACGCCGCCGACGCGGGGCTCTACCGGGACGCGCTGGGCGCCGCCCCTCCGGGTGGGCTGCCCGCGGCGTTCCTAGAAGACGTACCGAACGCGATCGAGCAGCTGATCCGGCGCTACGCCGCTACCCACGGGCCGTTCACCGTGCTCGACGTCCGAGAGCGCTACGGCATCGACGCCACCGCGGTGCTGGGCGAGCTCGAGCGGGATGGCACGCTCGTCCGGGGTGAGCTCAGGCCGGGCGGAACCGAGCGGGAATGGTGCGATCCGGAGGTGCTGCGTCGCCTGCGACGAGCGTCGCTGGCCGTGCTGCGCAAGGAGGTCGAGCCCGTCGATCACTGCGCGCTCGCCCGCTTTCTGCCCGCCTGGCAGAACGTCGACCGTCACCCCGCCTCGGGCGCGGGGATCGACCGCCTGCGCGAAGCGCTCGTGCCCCTCCAGCGGCTCGCGCTCCCGACCGAGGTGTGGGAGCGCGACGTTCTGCCGCGCCGCGTCGGCAGCTACTCGCCGGCGTGGATGGACCAGCTGTGCGCGAGCGGTGAGATCGTGTGGCTTGGCGCGGGGGCGCTCGGGCGAAACTCGGGTCGGGTCGCGCTCTACTTCCGCGAGGACGTCGCATTGCTGGGGCCGCCACCCCTTCCTCGGGGGCCCGCGCCCGACTCTGAGGCGCACGCGTCCGTTCGCGAGCGGCTGGCGGCGGGGGCATGCTTCTTCACCGACCTGCTCGTCGACGTCGACCTCGCGCCCGAAGTGCTCCAGGAGGCGCTTTGGGACCTGGCCTGGGCGGGCGAGGCCACCAACGACGCGTTCGCGCCGCTGCGGGCGCCGCGCTTGACCCTCGCGCGAGCCCAGCGCGAGCGCGGCGGGGCCGCCCGGGCGCGGGTCGCGCCGGGGAGGTTCGGGGGGCGCCGGCGCGGCACCGGGGCCGCGCCCGGGGTCGCGGGCCGATGGTCGTTGACCGAGCCTCTGTTGCGCGCGGATGTCGATCCGGTGGCCCGCCGGCGGGCGCTCGCGGAGGTGCTCCTCGAGCGCTATGGGGTCCTGACCCGCGAACAGGTCCTGGCCGAGGGCGTCGCCGGCGGATTCTCGAGCATCTACTCCGAGCTCTCGCAACTCGAGACGCTGGGCGTGGCGCGACGCGGCTACTTCGTCGAGGGCCTCGGAGGAGCCCAGTTTGCCCTGCCGGGCGCGGTCGAGCGGCTGCGGGCGGTCGAACGCGCGGACGACAGTCCGCCGCTCGTGCTGGCGGCCGTGGACCCCGCGCAGCCGTTCGGCGCGGCCCTCCCCTGGCCGGCGCGCGGCGACGGAGACTCCTCGCGGCGGGTGACGCGGGTCGCCGGTGCGTACGTGGTCCTTTCCGGAGGAGAGCCGGTGGTGTACCTCGAGCGCGGGGGGCGGGGGCTGCAGACGCTGGTCGAGCGGGGGGACCGACGGCTCGAGGGCGCGCTCGCGGCGCTCGTCGAGGAGGTCCGGCGCGGGCGGATCAAGCGGCTGGCGCTCGAGAAGGTGGACGGCGAGCCGGCCATGGACTCGCCGCTCGGGCCGACGCTCGTGGCGCTCGGATTCCAGGAGGGGCCGCGGCGGTTGACGCTGAGCGCGTGAGGCCCATCGGAGGAGCGGCCTGATGCCCGAGGGCGACACGATCGCCTACGCGGCAAACCGGATGCGCCCCGTCCTGGAGGGCCAGGTGCCCGACGCAATCGAGACGCCGCAGCGGCGCCACGCGATGGACCGCTGGCCCGAGCGCCTGAGCGGGCGCGCCGTGACCGCGGTCGACACGCACGGCAAGCACCTCTTCCTGCGCTTCGAGGGCGACCTCGTGCTGCACTCTCACCTCGGAATGAGCGGAGTGTGGGGCGTCTACGGGCCTGGCCGGCGATGGGGACGCTCGCGCTCGCGCGCGTGGCTCGTGGTGCGGCGGGGGGCGACGGAGGTCGTGGAGTTCGACGGGCCGGTGCTGGAGCTCGTGACCGCGGGTCGGGTGCGGTTCGACCAGCGCCTGGCCGCGCTCGGCCCCGACGTGCTGGCCGATGAATTCCGGGCTTCGCAGTTCCTGGCCCGGCTGCGCGCGGACGACCAGACGCGGCCGATCGGCGACGCGCTCCTCGACCAGCGCAACGTCGCCGGCATCGGCAACATCTGGAAGGCCGAAGGCTGCTGGGAGGCCTCGATCGACCCCTGGCGCCCGGTGTCGAGCGTAAGCGACCGAGACGCGGTGGCGATCATCGAGGCGATGCGCCCGCGGATGTCTATGTCGGCGCGCGAGGGGCCGCGATCGATTCGGCCGCGCGTCTATCGCCGGGTCGGCCAGCCCTGCCCGCGGTGCGGGGAGCGGGTGCGGGCGAGGGGCCAGGGAGACGCGAACCGCACGACATACTGGTGTCCGGGATGCCAGAAGTAGACGCGCCTCGCCTGCGGCGGGTCGGCCACAAGGGGGCTGACCTGATCGTGCCCGGCAACACCTACGCCAGCTTCGATGCGGCGCTCGCTGCCGGGGTCGACATGATCGAGTTCGATGTGCTGCCGGAGCGGGGATCCGGCGGCGAGCGGCTGATGCTCGCCCACGATTACGAGGACGCTGCGCGGCGCACGCCCCACACCCTCGAGGACGGGCTGGGACATCTCGCGTCCGAGCGCTTCGCCTCAGTGGAGCTCGACGTCGATTTGAAGCTGCCCGGGTACGAGCTGCGGGTGCTCGACGCGCTCCGCGCCCAGGGTGTGCTCGAGCGGTCGCTGATCTCGAGCCAGTACGTGTCGAGCCTTCGCGCGATCCGCGAGGCCGAGCCGAGCGTCCGGCTTGGGTGGACGGTTCCGAAGTTGAAACGCGATCCGTTTCGCTCTCGCCGGACGGTCCCCGCCGCGGTGCTGGCGCTCCAGGTCGCGCGCGTGCTGTTGCCGGCGCGAGCCGCGCGCGCTCTGTCCGCCCGACGGTGCGACGCGCTCATGGTCCACTGGCGGCTGGTGACGCCGCGGCTCGTCCGCCGCGTGCTCGCCGCCGGAGGAGAGCTGTACGTGTGGACCGTCGATGAGCTTCCGCGCCTGCGCACGCTCGATGCGCTCGGCGTCACGGGCGTGATCACGAACGACCCGCGGTTGTTCGGCGCACTGGCGAGAGCCTAGGTCCGGCGGGCGGGGATCTTTCGGCCGCCGGCCCGCGTGGCCGGCGGCCTCAATTGATCGTGCACGTCGCCGCGCTGTGCCCGGGCGGGTGCGCCTGGTCGACGTGCTTGTGGTTGCCGGTCGTCTCGCGGGTGATCGAGCCCAGTGTCTTGCCGGCGCGCTTGTACTCGAACGTCACCCGGCCGCGGAGGAGGCCCGCGTGGGGCATGAACGTAAACGTGCTTCCCCCCTGCTGGGCGCCGGAGCTGAAGGTGCCGAGGACGACGAGCAGCTTCTTGAAGCCCGGGATCGGCTTGAACTGCTTCTGGGTGGAAACCCAGTAGTCGACGCCGATCGTCATCGTCAGCCGCGACGGGAATCCGAGCGCCGGCATCTGACCTCGGATCCCGAGCTTGTCGCGGTAGCGCCTGGTGTTACAGATGTTGACGGTCGCCCACAGATTGGGTGACCGCGCGACCTCCTTCAGCGCGCGCTGGATCTGGCTCGGCGTCGGGTTTGGAGGCGCCGCTTGCGCGAGCGCGGAGGGCGCCGTGGCCAGCACCCCGGCGAGCACGAGGAAGGTGGCAGGACGGACGAGCACGCGTAGGAAAATACTGCCTACCTACCGTTCGGCGAGGAAGCCGTGATGGATTCGATGCCGGCACGTAATGAGGGTGTGATCGCGACCTTGAGAGCGCCGGCCACGGCGGCCGCGCCGACCTCGTGGGAGCGGTTCGAGGCGTTGTACCGGTCGAGCCGCGACGACGTCTTCGCCTATGTGGCGACGCTGCTGCGCGACCGGGCGGCCGCCGAGGACGTGACCGAGCTGGCGTTCGAGCGCGCGTACCGGCGCCGGCGAACGTTCGACCGCCGCCGCGGTGAGGAGCGAGCCTGGTTGTTCGGCATCGCCCGCAACGCCGCGCTCGATGAGCTTCGCCGGCGGCGGCGGTTGACGGCCCTGACCGTGGAGCCGGAGAACAAGGCTTCGCAGGCGACGGCCGGTGCCGAGGAGGAGGAGGTGGCGCTACGGCGGACCGCCGTGCGGTCGGCGCTGGCCAAGCTGCCCGCCCGCGAGCGCGAGATCGTCGCGCTGAAGTTCCACGCCGGCCTGTCCAACGCCGAGCTCGCCCGCGTGCTCGGCGTCAGCGAATCGAACGCCGGGACCCTGCTCTACCGGACGATGGAGAAGCTGAGGAAGGCGTGCGATGAGACGGCTTGACGAGAACCAGGTCGACCCCGAGATCGTCGCCGCTCTCGACGCGATCGACGCGACCGTGGCCGGCGATCCGGTCGAGCCGCGCTTCGCCGAGCTGGCTGAGCTGGCGCTGCTGCTGACCGGCGAGCGGCCAAGTCCCGATCCCGCGTTCGCGCCGCGGCTGGACGAGCGAGTGAGCCGGCGCTTTGAGCGCGCTGGCGGCGCTGACGATCATCCCGCGCCGGCGCGGGCGCACGAGGGGTGGGGTTGGCTCGCGGCTGCGGGCGGCCTGGCCGCCGCCCTTGTCGGCGTGCTGGTGGCCGTGGTCGTGTTCTCGGGCCCTCCGTCGGGGTCGAGCAGCGCGACGAGCGCATCCGCATCCAGCGCGACGACCGCGTCGTCAAGCGGCGCGCCTCGTTCGGCTGCGTCGAGTGGGGCGCCGGCGCGGGCGGCGACCTCCAGGGCGTTCGGCACGGGTCTGTCAACCGCGAACGGGGCCAAGGCCGCCATCCCGCCGACCGGCGGCAGCGGACAACCAGCCGCCGCCGCCAACCTCCAGCCGGCTCCCAACGGCCGCAAGATCACCCAGTCGGCCCAGCTCAGCCTCTCGGCCGCGCCCAATCGCGTCGACGACGTCGCCCAGGAGGTCTTCGCCGTGGTCGGGGCGCAGAACGGAATCGTCGAGCGCTCGGAAGTCACCCAGACCGGCGGGACGGACGGCTACGCCTACTTCCAGTTGAGCGTTCCGAGCGCGACGCTGGAGCAGACGCTGGCGAAGCTCTCCGCGCTGTCCTACTCGCACGTCAGCTCTCGCACCGACACCACGCAGGACGTCACAAATCAATACATGGATGCGACCCAGCAGCTCGCCAACGCCCGCGCGCTTCGCACCTCGCTGCTCAAGCAGCTCGCGAACGCCGTCACGACCGAGCAGGTCGACAGCCTCCAGGCGCAGATTCACGACGCGGACGCCTCGATCTCGAGCGATCAGGCCACGCTGCAGACCCTGGGCCACCAGATCTCGTTCAGTGCTCTGTCGGTGACCATCAACGCCGTCGCGATCCCGCCCGTAGTCAGCCACAGCGGCGGGTTCACGATCGGCAAGGGCGCGCACGACGCCGGCCGGGTCCTGATGGTCGCGGCCGGGGTGGCGCTGATCGTGCTCGCCGCGCTTGTGCCGGTCGGGCTGCTGGTTGCCCTTGCCTGGTGGGTGGGCTCCGCGCTGCGCCGGCGCCGGCGCGAGCAGGCGCTCGATCTCGCCTGAGCGCTCCGCCGGCTCAACGCTGCGGATGCGCGCGGCTGAGCGCCCCCTGCCAGCGGGGGTGTGGTATTTCTGGTGAATCATGGCCGCGACGAGCGAGGACACGATCGCGCTGTTGCGACGCGTTCCGGTCTTCTGCGACCTGACAGAGGACGACCTGGCTCAGGTGGCGGCGGTAGCGGTTCCGCGCCGCTTCGCGGCGGGCGAGGTCGTGTTCCGCGAGGGGGACCAGAGCGACACGTGTTACGTGGTCCGATCCGGCCGGGCGCGCGCCGTCCGCGGGCATTTCGACGGGCGTTCGCTCACCCTCGCCAACTTCGGCCCCGGTGACATCTTCGGGGAGCTGGCGATGTTCGACGACGAGCGGCGATCGGCGACGGTCGAGATGCTCGACGACACCGAGGCGATTGCGATCCTGGGCGCCGACATGCGCCGGTTGCTGCGCGAGCACCCCGAGCTCGCGGTGAAGCTGATGGCGTCGCTCGGACGCCGGCTGCGCCTCACCAACGATCGGCTCGCCCGGCAGTCCTTTCAGACGGTCCAAAGCCGCGTCGCGGCGGTGCTGTCACAGATGGTCGCCGCCGCACAGAAGGAGGGCGCCGGCGAGCGCGATGTGCTGATCACCGCGACGCAGGCCGACCTCGCGCAGCTCGCCGGTTCCTCGCGCGAGTCGGCCAGCCGCTTCCTGGCCGTGCTCGAGCGCGCCGGAATAATCGGACAGGGGCGGGGGAAACTGGTCGTGCATGACCCCGCCGCTCTGGAGGGATACGTCTATTAGCGACGCGCCCGACGTGGAGTTCTCGGCCGGTGGAGTGGTCGTGCGCGACGACGAGGTGATCGCCATCGTGCCGGTGAAGCGCGACGCCAGCGGACACCGCGTGCTCGGCCTGCCCAAGGGGCATCTGGACGGAGACGAGACCCCGGCCCAAGCCGCTCAGCGCGAGGTGGAGGAGGAAACCGGGGTGAGCGCAGAGCTCGTGGACAGGCTCGGCGACATCGAGTACAGCTACGAACGCCGCGGCCGGCGGATCGCAAAGCGGGTCGCCTTCTATCTCTTCCGGTATCGGTCGGGCGACGTCGCCGATCACGATCACGAAATCGAGGATGCCCGATGGATGCCCCTGGAGGAGGCGGCCTCGGCGCTCACTTACGAGGGCGAGCGCGAGATGGTGGGTCGCGCGTTGTCGAGACTGGCATCGGATCGGTAGGCTGGCGGCCGTGCGCGTCCTGAATTTCTACTCGTCGGTGTTCGCCGACCAGCTCCGGCGGGGTCGCAAGACCGCGACGATCCGCCTCGGCGACAAGTCCCACAAGTACCGCAAGAACGACTGCGTGCTGGTGACGATCGGCTACCAGCACTCGCCGCGCGAGAAGATCTTCAACGCCGTGGTCGACCAGGTCGAGGTGAAGCGGGTCCGGGACCTATCCCCGCGGGACATCGAGCACGACAACCCCGAGTTCCGGCGCGTGGACGAGATGGTCCACTTTCTCGAGCAGATCTACGGCCGCAAGGTCGCGATGGACGACACCGTAACCGTGGTCCGCTTCTCGCAGATCATCGAGAACCCGCCGGAACTCCGGGACCGCATCCACGGGCTCGGGGGCGCGCGCAACTGACGGGGAGTTTGGCACTCGCTGGGCGAGAGTGCCAAATTGGGGCTTGATAACCCTCGTCCAGGCGCTATAGTCTTCGGTCGCTGGCACTCTTCGGGAGAGAGTGCCAAGGTAAGTCCACCCGCATCCCTTTCCATTCGGAGGTTGCATAGATGAAGCTAAAGCCCCTCGGCGATCGGTTGATCGTGCGGGCGATTGAGGAGGAGGAGACCACGGCGAGTGGCATCGTCCTCCCCGATACGGCCAAGGAGAAGCCCCAGAAGGGCAAGGTCCTCGCCGTAGGCGACGGCAAGGTCAACGAGGACACGGGCAAGCGCACCCCGCTTGACGTTTCCGAAGGTGACGAAGTCCTCTACAGCAAGTACGGCGGCACCGAGATCAAGGTGGATGGCGAGGAGCTCCTCGTCCTCCGCGAGTCCGACGTGCTGGCGAAGGTCCAGTCCTAGGAGAACGAGGAAACTACATGGCACATAAGGAACTGAAGTACGACGCGGATGCCCGCAAGGCGCTCGAGGCGGGCGTTGACGCGGTAGCGAACGCGGTGAAGGTCACGCTCGGCCCGAAGGGCCGCTACGTGGTCCTCGACAAGAAGTTCGGCGCGCCGACGATCACCAACGACGGCGTGACCATCGCAAGAGAAATCGAAGTCGAGGACGTTTTCCAAAACCAAGGAGCCCAGCTCGTCCGGGAGGTCGCGACCGCGACCAACGACGTGGCGGGCGACGGCACGACGACCGCGACCGTCCTCGCCCAGTCGATCGTGCGCGAAGGCCTGAAGAACGTCGCCGCCGGCGCCAACCCGCTCGCGCTCAAGCGCGGGATCGAGAAGGCCGTCGACGACGTCGTCAAGAACATCGAGTCCCAGTCGACCGAGATCTCCGGCAAGGAGCAGATCGCCCGCGTGGCGTCGATCTCCGCGGCCGACGATGAGATCGGCGACGTGATCGCCGATGCCATCGAGAAGGTCGGCAAGGACGGCGTGGTCAACGTCGAGGAGGGCCAGACGTTCGGCATGGACCTCGAGTTCACCGAGGGCATGCAGTTCGACAAGGGCTACATCTCCCCCTACATGGTCACCGACCAGGACCGCATGGAGGCGACCCTCGAGGATCCCTACATCCTCATCGCAAACCAGAAGATCGGCTCGGTTCGCGACCTACTGCCCGTGCTCGAGCAGACGATTCAGTCGGGCAAGCCCCTGCTGATCATCGCCGAGGACGTCGAGGGCGAGTCGCTCGCGACGCTGGTCGTCAACAAGCTCCGCGGCACGTTCACTGGCGTCGCGGTCAAGGCCCCGGGATTCGGCGATCGCCGCAAGCGCATGCTCGAGGACATCGCGATCCTGACCGGCGGTGAGGTGATCACCGAGGAGATGGGCCTGAAGCTCGAGAACACCCAGCTCTCGCAGCTCGGCCGCGCCCGTCGCGTGGTCGTCGCCAAGGACACCACCACGATCGTGGACGGCGCCGGCGATTCCGAGGGGATCAAGGGCCGGATCAACCAAATCAAGACCGAGATCGACAACACCGACTCCGACTTCGACCGCGAGAAGCTCCAGGAGCGTCTGGCCAAGCTGTCGGGCGGCGTCGCGGTGGTCAAGGTCGGCGCGGCCACCGAGACCGAGATGAAGGAGAAGAAGCACCGCGTCGAGGACGCGCTCCAGGCCACCCGGGCCGCCCTCGAGGAGGGCATCGTGCCGGGCGGCGGGGTCGCGCTCCTGGCCGCGCAGGATGCGATCCAGGGCGAGGCGCTGGACGATGCCGACGAGCGCACCGGGGCGAACATCGTCCGCCGCGCGCTCGAGGAGCCGCTGCGCCAGATCGCCGACAACGCCGGGCTCGAGGGCTCGGTGGTGGTCAACGACGTTCGCAACGCCGACAAGGGCCAGGGCCTGGACGCGGCGAGCGGCGAGATCGTCGACCTCGTCTCGGCCGGCATCATCGACCCGGCCATGGTGACGCGCTCGGCGCTCCAGAACGCCGCGTCGATCGCCAAGAACATCCTCACCACCGAGGCGATCGTGGCCGAGGTCCCGGAGAAGGAGCCGGCCGGCGGCGGTGGCGGCATGCCCGACATGTCGGGGATGATGTAATCCCGCGCGACAAGCAGATGTTCACTGGAGGGCCCGGTTCGCGCCGGGCCCTTCATGTGCGTGCAATCACTGCGCCCACTTGAAGGTCACCGAGCTGGCGCCGCGGCGGCACAGGTAGTCGATCACGGACAGTCCGGGTCCGTTCTCGGGAACACCCTGGCAGGCAAAA
>JAFASF010000271.1 GCA_019244745.1 Solirubrobacterales bacterium
GAGAGCAGCACGAACGGCGGCTGCAACGGCAGCTGGACCGTGATCCGCTTGCCGTACGTTCGGCGAAGGCCTTCGAGCGAGGCGACCGGCCGCGTCCAGGTCGCGAGCAGCTGGACGAGCGCGGGCGCGCTCGGGCCAGGCGGTAGAGATTCCCTTAGTGCGCGCTTGCCCACGTCGACCGGACACATACTCCCGCACCGGGAGCGAATGTGTGAGATCGCTCACTGGCCGCGAACTGTCCGCTTTTGACGTCGAAATTCGTCGTCAAGCCGGGCACTGTCCGGCGGGATCTACAGGCGATCGCCACGCTCGACCGCGAGCAGGACCTTCTTGCGCTCGACGCCGCCGGTGTAGCCACCGAGCCCACCGTCCGCGTGCACCACGCGGTGGCACGGAACCACGATGGGCAACGGGTTGGCGCCGAGCGCGTTGCCGGCCGCCCGTGACCCCCGAGGGCTGCCCGCTTCGCCGGCCATTTGCTTGTAGGTGGACACGGTTCCATATGGAATTCGAGCGGTCGCCTGGAGCACCCGCCGGCCGAACCCTCGGGTGAGCCGCCAGTCGAGCGGGAACTCGAACCGGCGGCGGGTCCCGGCGAAGTACTCGTCGAGTTCGCGGCGCGGCGAGTCGAGCTTGCGGGGCGCGGCCAGCACGCGGGGAGAGATAGCTGTGGCCAGCTCGTCGAGCACCGATTGCTCGTCCTCCGGGCCGAGGTAGGCGATCCGCACGAGCCCCCGTGCAGTGACCGCGAGCAGCAGCGTCCCGACCGGCGAGTCGAGGGTGGCGTAGGCGAGGTCGAGCAGCCGGCGATCATCCGCCGGGCCGATCAGGTCGGGTAGGGCGGCGTCGTCGTGAGCCTGGGCGGCCGCCCGCAACGCCCGCTCGAGTGTCTCGATGTCGGTCATGGCGTGTACTCCGTTCGCAGTCGTTTGAGCCCCTCGTGGACGTTTCGCCGGGCCGCCTCCTCGGTCGTGTCCATGGTCGCGGCGATGTCCGCATACCCCGCGTCGAACACGTAGCGGAGGGCCACCGCTGTTCGCTGCTTGGGGGGGAGGGCGCGGACGTGCTCCCAGAGGTCGCTGCGGCCGTTGACCGTCTCCGCCTCGGCGAGCGCGCCGTCACGCAAGACGGCGCGCTCGGCAAATCCCTCCACGGGCATCGGCTGGCGGCGCCGCGCCCGGAAGTGGTCGATCGTCTTGCGGTGGGCGATCGTAAGGATCCACGCCCGCAGGTTGGTGGCGTGTCGCAGGCGGGGATACGCGCGGAGCGCGGCGAGCCATGTTTCCTGGTAGCAGTCATCGGCCGCGCCGGGGCCGACGGTCGCCAGCAGGAACCGGTGCACGTCGCGGCCGTGGGCGTCGAGCAGAGCCTGAAACGGGGGGAGTTTCATCGTGGATGGAACGCGATCGGACGCCATTTCGTGATGTCCCGAGAGCCGATTGTGCCGGGGCAAGACGGCGCTCAGCTCTTGAACGCTCCCCGCATTCGCTATACAAAGCTCATATGGCCCGTGCAATCTGGTCCGGGGCGATCAGCTTCGGACTCGTAAACGTTCCCGTGAAGCTGTTTGCCGCCACCTCTCCCAAGGCGGTGCGCTTCCACCAGATCTCGGAAAAGACCGGCGCCCGGATCCGCCAGAAGCGCGTCGATCCCACGACCGGCGACGAGGTCCCCTACGAGGAGATCGTCAAGGGTTACGAGATCACCCCCGACCGCTATGTCCTGATCACCAACGAAGAGCTCGACGCGCTCGACCCGAAGGCGACGAGGACGATCGACATCGAGGAGTTCGTGGATCTGGCCGAGATCGATCCGATCTACTACGACCACTCCTACTACCTCGCGCCCACCGCCGGCGGCGCGAAGGCGTACCGGCTGCTCGTCGACGCGATGACCGAGGCGGGCAAGGTGGGGATCGGCCGGGTCGTGCTGCGCTCCAAGCAGCAACTTTGCGCGCTGCGCCCGACGGGCGGCGTGCTGACCCTCTCGACGATGTTGTTCGGCGACGAGGTGCTTCCGCCCGACCGGCTCGACGAGCTCGATTCCGTGGGCGAGGTCGAGGCGAGCAAGCGCGAGCTGACCATGGCCCAGCAATTGATCGACTCGCTGTCGACCGATTTCGAGCCTTCGAAGTACCACGATGATTACCGGGAGCGGGTGCTCGACCTGATCGAGCGCAAGGCCGCGGGTGAGGAGATAGCCGTCCAGCCGGAGGCCGAGGAGCCGGCGGCGGCGCCCGACCTGATGGCGGCGCTCGAGGCGAGCCTCGCGGCGGTGCGCAGCGACGACGAGGAGGAGACTCCCGCGCCCAAGCCAAAGCGGCGAGCGGCTACGTCCAGCGGCGATGGGCGCCGTTCGGGCGGCAAGCCCCCCGCCAAGGCAAAGAGCTAATCCCGAAAGCTGGTTTGGCCCGGAGACGTTGGGGTAACAGGCGCGGGTACTGGTACCCTTGCGGTCCGCTTCCCGCCGGGCGTCCTTCGGCCGCAGGACCTTCCCTCTATGTATACCCGTACCGCTCCGCCAGGGGCCACCGGCCTCTACGATCCCGAGAACGAACACGACGGCTGCGGCATCGCTCTCGTGGCGAAGCTATGGGGTGAGGCGAGCCACGCCGTCGTGGAGAAGGCGCTGGACGCGCTCGAGAACCTCGAGCACCGCGGCGCCGAGGGGGCGGACCCCAACACGGGCGACGGCGCCGGCATCCTGCTCCAGGTCCCGGACGCGTTCCTTCGCGCCGCGGCGGCCGGGGTCGAGGTGCCTCGCCCCGGCTGCTACGGGGTTGGGGTGTGCTACCTGCCGACGGATGCCGAGCGACGTCTCGCGCTGGAGCAGCTGATCGAGGAGACGATCGAGGGCGAGGGCCAGCGCGCGATCTGGTGGCGCGACGTCCCCGTCGACGATGAGCACGTCGGTGAGACGGCGAAGCTGACCGCTCCGGTCATTCGTCAGGTCCTGATCGCGGCCTCGGACGAGCTCGCCGACCAGGATGCGTTCGAGCGCAAGCTGTACGTGATCCGCCGGATGATCGAGCGCCTCGCGGGACCGGAACTCGCGATCCCGAGCTTCTCGAGCCGCACGATGGTCTACAAGGGGATGCTGACCGCGCCGCAGCTGCCGCGCTACTTCACCGACCTGCGCGATCCGCGCCTGGCCTCGCGGCTGGCGCTGGTGCACTCCCGTTTCTCGACCAACACGTTCCCGAGCTGGGAGCTCGCCCATCCCTACCGGATGATCGCCCACAACGGCGAGGTCAACACGCTGCGGGGGAACATCAACTGGATGCGCGCGCGCGAGTCGCAGCTCTCATCGGAGCTGTTCGGAGAGGACCTGGAGAAGGTGATTCCGGTCGTGCGCGAGGGAGGGTCGGACTCGGCGGTGTTCGACAACGTGCTCGAGCTGCTCGTGCTGAGCGGTCGCTCGATCCCGCAGGCGGTGATGATGATGGTGCCCGAGGCATACCGGACGCGCAGGGATCTCGATGAGGACGTCAAGGGCTTCTACGACTTCCACTCCTGCCTGATGGAGCCGTGGGACGGGCCGGCGGCGGTGGTGTTCACCGACGGGCGTCTCGCCGGCGCCGTGCTGGACCGCAACGGCCTGCGCCCGGGGCGCTGGATCCAGGACACCGACGGCTTCGTCGTGCTCGCCTCGGAGGCGGGCGTGACGACGGTGGCACCCGAGCACATCCAGCGGAAGGGCCGCCTGGCGCCGGGGAGGCTGTTCCTCGTGGACCTCGAGGAGGGAAAGATCGTCGAGGACGAGGAGATCAAGCGTCGAGTCGCCCGGCGCAAGCCGTTCGGTGAGTGGTACGAGCGCTCGGTCGTGCACATCGACGACTTGCCCGAGCGCGACCCCCGCGCACCGCGGATCGAGCCGCTGCGCTCCAAACAGCTCGCGTTCGGCTACTCGCAGGAGGACCTTCGGCTGATCATCGCGCCGATGGCCGCCAAGGGCGAGGAGCCGGTCGCGAGCATGGGCAACGACGCCGCGCTGGCGGTCATGTCCGATCGCCAGCCACCTCTGTTCTCCTACTTCAAGCAGCTGTTCGCGCAGGTGACGAACCCGCCGATCGACCCGATCCGCGAGTCGGTCGTGATGAGCCTCCAAGCCGGCGTCGGCGCCGAGGTCAATCTGCTAGACGAGGTTCCCGAGCAGGCGCACCAGCTCGTGATGGACCAGCCGATCCTCCGCAACCACGAGCTCGAGAAGCTCCGTCAGGTCTCCCACGACGTCTTCGTCGCCGCCACGCTCGACATCACCTGGCCGATCGAGCTGGGCCCGCTCGGGATGGACCTGAGGCTGGCGGCGTTGTGCGAGGAGGCCGCGCGCTACGTCGACAACGGCGCGAACATCCTGATCCTGTCCGACCGCAACGTCGGTCCCGAGCGCGTGGCGATGCCTTCGCTGCTGGCGGTCGGCGCGGTCCACCACCACCTGGTGCGCCGAGGGACGCGGCTGCGCACGGGGCTGGTGATCGAATCCGGGGAGCCGCGAGACATCCACCACATGGCCACGCTCATCGGCTACGGAGCGGCGGCGATCAACCCTTACCTGATGTTCGAATCGCTCGACGAGCTCGCCGACCGCTCGCTCCTGCCCGAGGATCTCGATCGCGAGGAGGCCGAGAAGCGGATCGTCAAGGCGATCGGCAAGGGCCTGCTGAAGACGATCTCGAAGATGGGGATCTCGACCATCCAGTCCTACTGCGGCGCCCAGATCTTCGAGGCGGTGGGGCTCGAGCGCGATCTGATCGACAGGCACTTCACGGGCACCGCCTCGCGCATCGGGGGCGTTGGGCTGGAGCAGCTTTCGACCGAGGCCCTCGAGCGCCATTTCCGCGCCTACCCGCGCACCGACCGTGAGGTGCTTCCGGTGGGTGGCGTCCTGCAATGGCGCCGCGATGGCGAGATCCACGTCTGGAACCCGGACACGATCGCAAAGCTCCAGCACGGCGTGCGCCGTCAGAACGGGGACCCCCGGGAGACGTACGCCGAGTACTCGCGGCTGGCGAACGAGGACGCGGTCGAGAAGGCGCTGCTGCGGGGCCTGATGAAGCTCCGCCCGGCCGCCGAGCCCGTGCCTCTGGACGAGGTCGAGCCGGCGACCGAGATCGTCAAGCGGTTCACGACCGGCGCGATGAGCCTGGGCGCGCTCGGCCGCGAGGCGCACGAGACGCTGGCGATCGCGATGAATCGCTTGGGCGCGCGATCCAACACCGGCGAAGGGGGAGAGGACGCCTCCCGCTACGTGCCCGATGCCAACGGCGATTCGCGACGCTCGGCGATCAAGCAGGTGGCCTCCGGGCGGTTCGGCGTGAGCGTCCACTACCTGGTCAACTCCGATCAGCTGCAGATCAAGATGGCCCAGGGCGCCAAGCCCGGAGAGGGCGGACAGCTCCCCGGCCACAAGGTCGACGGCTACATCGCCTCGCTTCGGAACTCAACTCCGGGCGTGGGGCTGATATCCCCGCCGCCCCACCACGACATCTACTCGATCGAGGACCTCAAGCAGCTGATCTACGACCTGCGGTGCGCCAACCCCACCGGCTCGGTGTCGGTCAAGCTGGTCTCCGAGGTGGGCGTAGGGACGGTCGCGGCGGGGGTCGCCAAGGCCAACGCCGATCACGTCACGATCGCCGGCCACGACGGCGGCACCGGCGCATCGCCTCAATCCTCGGTGCAGTCCGCCGGCGTGCCGTGGGAGATCGGGCTCGCCGAGACCCAGCAGACGCTGCTCTTGAATGACTTGCGGTCCCGGATCACGGTCGAGGTCGACGGCGGCATGCGGACCGGCTGGGACGTGGTCATCGCCGCGCTGCTCGGCGCCGACGAGTTCGGGTTCTCGACCGCGCCCCTGATCGCCATGGGCTGCATCATGATGCGGGTCTGCCACCTCAACACCTGCCCGGTGGGGATAGCCACCCAGGATCCCGAGCTCCGCAAGCGCTTCCGCGGAACGCCCGAGCAGGTCGTCAACTACCTGATGCTGGTCGCCGAGGAGGTCCGCGAGATCCTGGCCTCGCTGGGCATCCGTCGCTTCGAGGAGATGATCGGCCGCACCGAGCTCCTCGACATGAACGACGCCATCGACCACTGGAAGGCGGCCCGGGTCGACCTCTCGATGGTCCTGAGTTCCCCCGATCTGCCGCCCGACACCCCGCGCTGCCGGACCCGGCCACAGGTTCCCGTCCTCGACGACGCGCTCGACTGGGAGCTGCTGCGCAAATGCCTGCCGGCGATCGAGCACGGCGAGGTGACCAAGCTCGGCCCCATCCCGGTCCGCAACGTCAACCGGACCGTCGGCGGGATCCTGTCCGGGGAGATCTCACGCCGGCGGGGAGTGGAGGGCCTGCCCGACGGCACGATCGAGATTGCCTTCTCCGGCTCGGCGGGGCAGAGCTTCGCGGCCTGGCTCGCGCCCGGGGTCACGTTCTGCCTGCGCGGCGAGACCAACGACTACACCGGCAAGGGGCTGTCCGGCGGGGTGGTCTCGGTGCGCCCACCCGAGCGGGCGAGGTTCCGGGCTGAGGAGAACATGATCGTCGGCAACACGGTCCTATACGGCGCGATCGCGGGCCGGGCGTTCTTCCGTGGCCTGGCGGGCGAGCGGTTCGCGGTCCGCAACTCGGGGGCTTGTGCCGTCGTGGAGGGGGTGGGCGACCACGGATGCGAGTACATGACTGGGGGGCGGGTCGTCGTCCTCGGTCGCACCGGGCGCAACTTCGCCGCCGGGATGAGCGGGGGGATCGCATACGTGTACGACGTGGACCGGCGGTTCCAGGGTCGCTGCAACCTCGAGCTCGTGGACCTGGAGCAGCTGACCGACGAGGACGAGGCGCAGGTGAGAGCGCTGATCTCAGAACACGTGGCGCGCACGGGCTCGCTCGTCGGGCGCAACGTTCTGGCATCGTGGGACCGGGGGGCTCGGGAACGGTTCGTGAAGGTTATGCCGCGCGACTACAAGCGGGCGCTCGAGCAGCGAGCGGAGCGGGTAGCGGCGCCGGCGTAGGCGACCGAGGGCTAAGTGGTTCTCTTCGTAAGTACGGCGACACCGAGAGGCGTCACTGGCGGATGACTGGCAAGGACGCAGCGAGCGTGGCGTACCTGGAAGGTACGCGAGCGAGCGAGGACGAAGACGGGCGCCGCCAGAGGCGACTCGAATGTCGTCGTATTTGCGAAGAGAGCCACTAGGAGCGTTGGGCGAGCTCGGGGCGTTTCTGAAGGTCCACCGGGTCGGCTTCGACAAGCGCGACCCCGGCGAGCGCGTGGGCGATTACCGGCAGTACTTCTCGCTCCAGCCCGACGAAGAGCTCCGCCGCCAGGGCGCCCGTTGCATGGACTGCGGGATCCCGTTCTGCCACGAGGGCTGTCCACTCGGGAACCTGATCCCCGATTGGAACGACCTCGTCTACAGGGGCAAGTGGCGGGAAGCGATCGACCAGCTCCACGCCACGAACAACTTTCCCGAGTTCACCGGGCGAATCTGCCCGGCGCCCTGCGAGTCCGCCTGCGTGCTGGCGATCAACGACGACCCGGTCACGATCGAGCAGATCGAGATGGCGATCGCCGAGCGCGCGTTCGAGGAGGGATGGGTCGTGCCCCAGCCGCCCGGCCGGCGCACCGGCAAGACCGTCGCGGTGGTTGGGGCGGGGCCGGCTGGGCTCGCGGTGGCCGCCGAGCTCAACCAGTGTGGTCACTCGGTGACCGTCTACGAGCGCGACGAAGGACCGGGAGGGTTGATGCGCTTTGGCGTGCCCGACGCCAAGCTCGAGAAGCGGATCATCGACCGCCGCGTGGACATCCTCGCGTCAGAAGGGGTCAACTTCATCTACGACAAGGATGTCGGCCGGGACATCGATGCGCGCGACCTGCACGACGAGCACGATGCGGTCGTGATCGCGATCGGCTCGCGCGTGTCCCGCGACCTCGACGCCCCCGGGCGCCATCTGCGTGGGATCCACTTCGCGATGGACTACCTATACCAGCGAAACCGGTGGGTGGCCGCCCAGGAGGGGCGGCCCTTCCGCCACCCGAAGCCGGGCACCGAGATCACCGCGCGCGGCAAGCGCGTGATCGTGGTCGGCGGCGGGGACACCGGCATGGACTGCATCTCGAACTCGCACCGCGAGGGTGCGCGGACCGTCGTCATCCTCGACGTCTACGCCGAGCTTCCTCCCGACGGGCACGACCCCAGGCACCCGTGGCCGCTGCCCCCGAAGCGCACCCACACCACCTACGCGCTGGACGAGGGCGGAAAGCGCCGGTGGGGGACGGAGGTGACCGGGTTCGGGGGCAAGGACGGGCACGTCAGCCACGTCTATGCCCGGCAGGTCACCGGTACCTCCTCGCGGGACCTCACCCCAGTCCCGGGAAGCGAGTTCGTGCTCGAGGCGGACCTGGTGCTGATCGCGATCGGGTTCGAAGGTCCCGAACGGACTGGCGCGATCGAGCAGCTGGGGCTCGAGCTGGACCACCGCAGGAACGTCCGCACCAAGCAGACCTACCGCACCTCGGTCGAGGGCGTGTACGCGTGCGGCGACGCCAGGATCGGGCAGTCGCTGATCGTCACCGCGATCGCGGAGGGCCGAAAATGCGCGCGGATCGTCAACAAGGATCTCGGTGGGAGCCCGATGGATGCCGATCGAGAGATGCTCGCTGTGGGAGCCTGGAGCGGGGAGGCGGACCGGACGCTCAGGCACGAGGCGGAGGCGGCGGGCACGGTGCGACCGGGGGAGGAGTTCTTCAGCGGACCGGGAGCGAGCGGGCGTTGAGCGGCCGGCGGGCGGTTTTCGGAGCCCTCGCCCGATCCCCATGTTCCGCGGGCGCGGAGCGCGTCGGCGGCGCATTTTGCCGAGCCCGCGCGCAGCCGGCGTTCCCCGGCGGATCCCGTGCTCCCCCGGCGCTGCTGGCGTTTCTGAGGGCGGGCGCGTCGCGTTTCTGAGCGGCCCCACCGCAGTTGGAAAGCAACGCGTTTCGCGCGGGATTGGAGGTTTGTCAATTTCCTCGGAAGGGAATGCTACGTTAACAAGTTATTAGGGCGCGCTTCTCCCGCGTCGGGTCTTTGCGCGGCTCAGGAGAAATTGAGGTTTACTAAGAGCTTGGGACGGGGAAACTCGCCCCTGTCGGTCAGGGAACTGCGCCCCCACTTCCCTGACTCTCCGGGGGGTCCAGAAGGAACTGGACCCCCCGGGCTCGTTAAGGGCCCGCGACGGCATATCTGCCGGTCCGCTCGGGCTTGCGGCCCGCTCGGCATCCGCCTCGCTTTGATGGGCCGCGCCCGAGTCATCCGGCTGGTCGGGATGACTTCGCGGATGCGGCACGATCGCCCGGCGACGCGTAGCGCTGCTGCGCGTCGCCGTCCGCTCGCAACGCCCCGCTCGTCCCCCGACCGCCCCAATCCCGCCAGACATCCCGCCGCGAACCCTAAGAGGGCCAGCTGATGCTGGCCCGTGGACTGCGCCACGCGAGCGGAGCGGTCTCTCGGACTCTTGGAGCGGAGCAGCCGGATGACTCGCGCGCCGCCCAATTAAGCGAGGCCGGATGCCGAGCGCGCGGCTAGCGGGAGGCGGCCAGGAGCTGGATGCGGTTACCAACGTCCGCGTCGGGGACGATGCCGTCACCATTTGCTGATGGCTCCGATCGTCGCGACGGCAGCGGCCCAGACTCACCACCACACCTCGGTCTCTTCGACGATCGAGCGCCTGATCGAGTCGACCGGCCACTTCTTCTCGCAGCTGGCGAACCTGGCGTGGGTCTCGCTCCTGCTCGGATTGGCGTTCTACGCGATCTACCTGCTGCTGCGCTCCCGGGCGCTCACGAACGCCCTGCGTGCCGCCTATCCCAGGGAAACCGTGCGATGGCGGGACGTCTGGGGCGCGTACATGGTCGGCTACGCGATCAACAACGTTTTTCCGCTCGGAGGCGGAAACATCGCGCAGCTGTTCCTGACTCGCACCGCGATCCCGTCCAGCAGCTACCCGGCGGTCGCGAGTGGGCTCGCCACCGGCGTTCTGTTCGACTGGTTCATGGGCGTGCTGGTGATGTGCTTCGCGTTCACGCAAGGGGTGTTTCCCAAGCCGCCCGATTTCTCGAAGGTTCCGGCTTTCGACATCAGCTTCTTCGCCTCCCACATGCGATTCACGCTGTTCTTCCTGACGATCCTGGCGATCGGCTTCCTGATCGGGTTCGCGCTCCTCTCCGCTCGAGTGCGTGCCTTCTGGCAGCGCATTCGTCAAGGGCTCACGATCCTGCGCGACGGCCAGCGCTACCGCCGGGAGATGGCGAGCTGGCAGCTCGCGAGCTGGGTCTTCCGGTTCGCCGCCTACTGGGCGCTCCTCGACGCCTTTCACATCGGCGGCTCGGTCCGCAACGCGCTCCTCGTCCTGGGCGTGCAGGTGGTCGCCTCGGTATTCCCGTTCACGCCTAGCGGGGCGGGCGTCCAGCAGGCGTTGCTGCTGACGATCTTCGCGGGGAACCCCGACGTGGCGTCGTTCTCCGTGGGCCAGCAGATCGCGATCGCGGTGCTCACCGCCGCGCTCGGGTTCGCGGCATTGGTCCTGATCTTCCGCTTCAAGAGCTTCCGCGAGGTGATCTCGCGCGGCAGGGAGCACCGGCGGCGGGAGGAGCAGGCCGGGGGTCCCCCACCCACCTATGAACCCGTCGCGGGCGAGCCATCGACCGTGCGGAAAACGTGACGTCCCCATCACGAAAAGTTGAGGGCCCCCGTCACGAACACCTGATGCCCCCGTCACGAAACTTGACGCCCCCGTCACGAAACTTGACGCCGCCGTCACGAAAACTTGACGCCCCCGTCACGAATTGATTAAGGTAGTCGGGATGACACGCCTACCGACCGCCTGCGTGATCGGCGCGGGCTCTTCAGGAATAGCGGCTGCGAAGGCCCTGCACGAGCGCGGGATGGAGTTCGACTGCTTCGAGAAGTCCGACCAGATCGGCGGCAACTGGGTCTTCGGGAACCGCAACGGGATGTCTTCCGCCTACCGCTCGCTGCACATCAACACCTCGCGCGAGCGGATGGAGTACTCCGACTTCCCGATGCCGAAGACGTATCCCGATTTCCCCCACCACACGCATATCGCGCAGTACTTCAACGATTACGTCGATCACTTCGGGTTCCGCGACCGTCTCACGTTCGAGACCGGCGTCGCGCACGCCGGTCGCGGCCGGGACGGCGTGTGGACGATCCTGCTGGACACGGGGGAGACCCGGCGCTACGACGTGCTGCTGGTCGCCAACGGCCATCACTGGGACCCGCGCTGGCCCGAGCCGCCGTTCAAGGGAAGTTTCGACGCCGTTCAGATGCACGCTCACCATTACCGCGAGAACACGGACTTTCGCGACAAGAACGTGCTGATCGTGGGGATCGGCAACAGCGCCATGGACATCGCGGTCGAGGCGAGCTTCGTCGCACGCAGGACGTTTCTGTCCTCGCGTCGGGGCGCCTACGTGCTGCCGAAGTACCTGTTCGGTCGTCCCCTCGACCAAGTCGGGGTCAACGCTCTGACCCCGGTGCTTCCGTTCGCGTTTCGGCGGAGCATCCTGACGGCGATGTACCGCATCGGGGTCGGCAAGATCGAGGACTACGGTCTGCCGGTCCCCGACCACAAGCTGGGGGAGGCCCACCCCACGATCTCGGCCGATTTCCTCAATCGGATCGCCCACGGAGAGATGACGTGGAAGCCGAACATCGCGGGGCTCGAGGGCGACAAGGTGCGCTTCGAGGACGGCAGCGTCGAGCGGATCGACGTGATCGTCTACTGCACCGGGTACAAGGTCAGCTTCCCGTTCTTCGACGAGAAGTTCCTCTCCGCTCCGGACAACGACCTGCCGCTGTTCAGGCGTGTCTTCAGGCCCGGTATCGACAATCTCGCCTTCATCGGGCTACTGCAGCCGCTCGGTGCGATCATGCCGCTCGCGGAGGCGCAGGGGCGATGGGTGGCCTCCTATCTTCGGGGCGAGTACCACCTGCCGTCGCTTCGGGACATGGAGGCGGACATACGGCGCGAGCGCGCGCGGATGTTCAAGCGCTACGTCGCCTCCAAGCGCCACACAATGCAGGTCGACTTCGACAACTACCTGTACGCCCTGCGCAAAGAGCTTAAGGCCGGCGCGGCGCGTGCCCGCGCGGCCGGCTTCACCTTGCCGGTGAGGCCCGTCGCGCAGGAGCTCGAGGCCGCGGCCGCGTGACGGACGGGACGGCTCTCCTAGGCGGCCGGCGCGAGCAGACCAAGGCGCACAACCGAGCGTCGATCCTCGCCGCGGCGCGCGAGGTCTTCGCCGAGCTCGGCTACGACGCCGCCGGCGTGCGCGACATCGTCCGACGGACCGACCTGGCGTCGGGCACCTTCTACAACTATTTCCCCGACAAGGAGAGCGTGTTCCGCGCGGTCGTGGAGGAGAGCGCGCAAGAGGTCAGACGGCGCCTGCGCGAGGCTCGCGCCGGAGCGCGCACGCTCGAGGAGTTCGTGGGAGATGCCTACCGCGCGTGGTTCGAATTCCTCGTCGAGGACGAGTTGCTGTTTGAGCTCATGCAGCGAAACGCCGGGCCGATCCGGGCGCTGTTCGGCGATCCGATCCTCGGCGCCGGAGTCGAGGACCTCCTCGACGATCTGCGCGCCGCGATCGAGCGCGGCGATCTGCCGCCGATGGACGCCGACTACATGGCGGGCGCGATGGCCGGCGTGGCGCTGGAGCTCGGGGTTCGCATGGCCGACCGCAAACCCGCGGACGTGGATGGCGCGGTGCGGTTCGCCACCGAGCTGTTTCTGGGCGGGATACAGCGGCTGGAGTCGAGTCCCGCCGCTACGCGAGCTGGGACGCGCGGAGCCTGAGCAACTCGACCAGCTCCGCGCCGCAATGGGACGGGTCGACGATCGGAGCGCCTCCGTCCAGCGGGAGCGCGGCCCGCAGGCGCCCATCGATCTCGGCCACCAGCGACTGCCCGGACGGGACCCTCCCGGAGTCAAGCCGGGCCAGCGCGCGAAGCCGGTCGGCGTCGGCCGCCGAGGCGTAACGCAGTGTCACCCGTGTCACGGGCGTGTATCCGGTGTCCGCGCGGCGCTGACGGTCGGCCTCTGCCCGGAGGCCGCGGGCGTGCTCGCGCG
>JAFASF010000262.1 GCA_019244745.1 Solirubrobacterales bacterium
CCCTTCGATTGACTTGACGAAGCGGACTCCCGGCGGACACGTCTCACTTGGGGCTAATGCCAGGCTCCTATCAGGTCACGCCGGTGGTCCTCGGGCGGCGACGGGCGACACGACATCCGGTAGGTCAGACCAGGTGGTCGACAGAAAATCAAAGAGTCAGCCCGCCGCCAGCCCGGGAACCAACCGGAGCGGTCGGACGTCACCGCTGCGAGGACTCTTTCAGTAAGCCCGGGAACCAACCGGAGCGGTCGGACGTCACCGCTGCGAGGACTCTTTCAGTAAGAAAATCAATGGCCCGGCGACGGATTTGGGCGCTACTTGTCAACGCCTTAAGCGGCGACGCCCGCGGGACTGCCGCTCCGCTTGAAAGGGGCAGTCCGATCGAGACTGCTCCGTGGGCGCGACGATGCAGAAGCGTGCGAGGGGGCTACTGCGCGTCGGGCCAGGCGGCGGTGCCCGGCACACCGTCGCCTTCTGGGGGCTTGGGGCCGCCGATGGCGATGATGTCCAGGCCGTTGGGCCCGGCCTCGAAGGCGCGGACGATCTCGGGAGCGACCCGCACGACGTCCCACTGGTGAAGGTCTTGGACCTGGTCGTCGAGCAGCACTCGGCCTGAGCCGGCGACGACGACGTAGGCCTCTTCCTGCTCGCGGTGACTATGAGCCATCGGACTGCGTAGGTTTGGCGCGTAGCGAAACAGGCTGACGCCGAGGTCGCGCGAGTTCAGGTGCTTGCGCCCGAATCGAGCCTCCATTCCGGGGGCACGATCGCCTGTGGAGTCCTCGATCTCCAGCAGGTTCACGGTGGAAAAGCCGGTCACCGGCGGGCTCCTTTGCGGACGGTGGGGACTTGACAACATTATCTCTCTACCTGGCGTCGGGCTCGGGGGAGCCCGAGCAGCACGCCGGCTCACGAGTCGCCAGCCATGGCCCCGCCCGCTCGCGAGGACGGGTACGTGTCGCTTTGAGGGCCGGCAGCTTCCGGGGTAGCGGAAGCGTCCACTTAGGGCCGCGTGGGCGATGAGACAGCTGGGTGTTCGCGGCCGAGCATCACGGCAACTGCGGGCGCAGGCGAGGGAAGACCTGTGGTCGCTGGGACGATCGGCGGCACGGCGAGGGTGGAACGTGCTGTCCCGCACGCCAGGCGGCTGCGGTGGGGTGCGGCCGATCGCGTCGCACTCCTCCGGCAGGTTCGAGTCGATGACGATGCTCGAACGATCGTCTGGCCGGCCGGGCTCGTTCCTGCGCCAGAGCTCCTCCACGGTGGACAGGAATCAATTGATGCCCTCGAGCGGCAACAGTGTTGCCGAGACAGGCGCGTGGGCGACAGAGCAGGAGCGCCGCGCTGGCCTGTTCGGCGACCGTCACACTGGGTTTCGGCGAGCGGCAGAGCAGCGTCGGATGCGCTGAGTGTGCTCCGTGGGCGCCGGTCATCGGGTCTGTCGTGAGGACCGCTTGCAGGCGTGCTGGTGCCCGAGGCTGGCGGTTGCTGCCTCGGGGTCCAGCAGGCGCCCGTTTTCTTTCTGACGGCACGGGTTTCCAACCCGAATCACGTCTGTCCGGTGGTTAGCCGTCGTAGGGGGTGCCAAGTCGGGCGCAACTGGTGGTCGAGAAGGTAGCCGTCGACGCTCGCTGCTCGCACTGGCTGTGGCTCCCGAAGCGGGGTGGGGAAGCCTCGGGGGTTGGAATTGGTGCGCGAGGTTAGGCAAAGGCGAGCGGGGTTCCGCCGGTTCGCTGCTGGGTTTAGGATCCGCGGTGGTGAGTCCTTCAGGTATTCGGGGAGGGGCTGCGCCTCACTGCTCGAGGCGCTGGTGATGGAGGTTGCGGGCGTGAGAGGGTGCCGGACGCTGAGGTTGGCGGTCTCATGGGGGGTTGCTGTGGCGGTCGGGTTTCTCGCCTGCCCCGCGACGGGAACAGCGCGGGCGGCTGATAGAAGGCCGGTGTTGTTGGCGGTGTGGGCGCATGTCAATGCCAGTATGCCGGTGGCGGGAGCGACGGTTCGGGTGTATGCGACTGCTCGTCCGCCTGCCAGTTGGGCCGGTAAACCCGCCGCGAGGCTGCTGGTGCGTCAATCCTCGGGACGGCGGGCGGCGCTGACGTATCGCACCGGGGTGGCGTTGCTTGGGTTCGCCCGCTTGCCGCGGGCGTTCACGGTGACGGTGACGGGTGGATGGGGCGCCGGGCGGCGAATGCCGGCCACCTTTAGTGTGGTGGTCGGCGGCTATGTCTCGGGCACGGTGGTGGACGTCAACCCGGTGAGCACTCTGATCACCGACGATCTTGCCGCTCACCGCGAGTCGGGCCGCTCGATCTCGGTCGCTCGCGCGCGCACGGAGATTTACCGGCTGCTGGACATCCCTGTCTCTGAGGATCAGCGCGATTTGCGCTATAGCCCGCGCTACTTCGACGGCGCCAGCTATCTTTCGGCGGCCCGGCGGGCGGGCGGGATCGGAGCGCTCGAGCGGACGCTGGTAGCCCAGGCGCGCCGCGGCGCCCACCACCGCTTCCTGGCCGCCCAGATCAAGCGAGAACCCCGGCTGGTGGGGCCGGTCGCATCGGCCGCCGCGCTGCCCGCCGCCGCTGCTGGTCTCCCAGGCGTTCAAGTTTCTCGCCACCCAGGCCGCGTCCTCGCTGGCCGGTGTGGCCGCCGAGAAGGCGGGAACGACCGCGCTGGGCTGGCTGCTGGCGGCGTTCGGGCTCGACGATGTGCTCAAGGACCAGGACGTAGCCGAGATCCGGCGGATCGTCGATCAGCTGAGCAAGCAGGTCGCGCAGCTGCAGGAGCAGGTCGGCCAGCTGCAGCGAGATCTCGGGGTGGTCGGCTTCAGCACGCTGTTGCACCAGACGGATCGCACCATCGGGCAGATCGACCACGCCACCAGCCAGCTGGAGCTGTTGGCCGGATTGCGGGCCGACAATCCCAACAGGGCCGAGTTCGCCCGGACGATCGTCGACTACATCGGCACCAACCTGCTCGACGCCCCGGCGATCCTCAATCGCGGCCTCGGGTCACACCTCCCGCTCGCTGACAACGTGATCAAGGCGGCCTCCCGGGCGCTCGGGCAACGAAAGTTCTTCGGTCCGCAGAGTTCGGCCGAAGTGCGCAGCGTGTATGACTACTTTGCCGCCTACCAGGTGCAGCTGGCGATGCTGTTGCAGGAGTACTACCACGCCAAGCCGACCGTCTACAGCGCCGAGACCAACGCCGCGAACCTCGCCCGGCTGCAGGGAAACGTCGAATCCCAGGCCAGGGCGCTCAAACCCGACGTGCCCGCTAACACCGTCATCGACACCAAGTCCCGGGAGATGTGGGTCACCGACCTGCCCGACCCCAAGAAGCGTCTAATCGAGCTCGCCGAGGTACTGCCCCGACCCGGCAGCGTTCCCCGGTTTTCGTGGCGCACCGGCGAGAATGTAAATCAGTGCGGCACTCGCCCCGTCGATGGCCCTACCGGCGTTCGTGGGTTTGCCTACTGCAACTGGGAGCTTCCCACCGCGGAGGCTTACCGGCGACTGACCGAGGGCTGGAACGGCAAGTCACCTGCGAGCTGGCTGGTCAGCGTGGCTGGCTTCAACGCCGGGTTCATCGCAGCCTCGGGCCACGTGAAGTGGGTTCGAATGGGCTACGACATCGGACTCGGCAGGTTTTCCTTGGATCTGAGTGTCTATCAGTTTGATCTGTCCAACGATTCGCTGTTTTCGCACCGTCTCGTGTGGCGATCCCCCAATTGGCAAGGTGAGTTCGAGCGCGTGTACGCGGCTCTCATGTACGTGCGCAAGCTAGCGCCCGACGACAGCTATTGGTGGTCGAGTTGAAAGGGAAGGCTTGGTCTTGACCAGCCTGGTGGCGCGCCTGGCCGGCGCGGTTTGCCGGGTGCCGCCTTAGCTAACCGAGCGAGCTACTGATGCTCGAGTTGAGGCACGCCTCTCGGACTACCCCGGTTGTGTCGCCACGTCTATCGGGTGAAGGTTGTCTCCGTCCCTTCGAGGGGCAGCTGATCGTGGCGGAGGAGCGGCGCACTTGCCGGGCGAATATTCACCTGGCCGGTGGCATTGTCGAATCCGACAGCCTCGCCGGTTGGTTCGAAGTGCGCAAGACGTACGGTTCCCCATTGGAGGCGAGCACGTTTGGGCCATCGGTGAGTTGGAAGTGCAGGTGCGGCCCTCCCGAGCTGCCGGTGTTGCCGACCCTCCCGAGGAACTGGCCGCGATGCACCCGCTCGCCCACGTGCACGGCGACACTTCCGGGCTGCAGGTGGCCATAGCCTGCGTACCGGCCTCCGCCCAGCGCCTCGATGACGTCATTCCCGAACGCGTTCTGGACGGTCAGATTCGGGATCGAGTGAGGCGGCGTGTTCTCGGGCAAGTCGTTGCGGGTAGCGATCACCACTCCGGACGCGACCGCGATCACCGGGTCACCGGGGATCAGGTAGTCCTCGTTCTTGGCCGGATCTCCGACGAACGACCGGCCGTGGCGGTCAAGCCGATTCCAGTCGATCGCATAGCGCTGCGCCAGGTAGCGCCGCCCGTCGATCGTCAAAAGCGCCCGGGTGTGCGCGCTCTCCCCACAACAGCCGTTGCCGTCAACATAGCCGGCGCCGAGCAACGGCGGCCCGAGCACCACCGGCGCACGCGAGCTGACCTGCGTGCGCGTACCGTTGACGATGCCCCGGCGCTGCGGGCGCGAGAACTCGGTGAAGACGATCCGATGCACCAGCTGGTGGGGAGGGTGGGCGCGCTGACGAAACGACACATCCAGCCACAGCACCGGACCGCCGCCTGGCGGCAGCTCGGCGGTGGGCGTGTGCTGCAGCGTCGTCACCGCGCTGCTCATGATCGCTCGCACTGCGCGGTCGCCGTCATAG
>JAFASF010000401.1 GCA_019244745.1 Solirubrobacterales bacterium
CCGCCGCCCTCGGTGGCCGCGACTGATCCCGCGTTCTCTGCCGAGGACAAGTTCCTCCTCGGTCTCAGGCGCTACTGGCGCGGCCCTACCTGGGTCAATTCCGTGTGGCTCGTGTGGCTGGGGCTGGTTCGCCTCGGGTATGCCGAGCAGGCCGATGAGCTCGCCCGCCGAGTCGCCGGTGCGGTCGCCTCGGAGGGCCTGCGCGAGTACTACAACCCGTACACGGGTCAGGGCATGGGCGCCGTGCAGTTCGGATGGTCGGCGCTCGTGCTCGAGCTGCTCGAGCCGGATCCGCGAGCCCCCTCCGCGTATCTCGAGGACGTGGTCAGCCGCCGGCCCGAGTGAACGCCTGCGCCGCCTCGGTATAGCCGTCAAACGCCTCCTCGACGGCTGCCGGCCCGCGGGCCGGCAGCCAGAACACCCCGCGCTGGATCCCCATGGCCTCGAGCCGCTCGATCCGCGCCGGATCGCTCATCAGGCCGAACACGGTCACCGGCACCGGAGGCCGTCCGATCTCCCGCGCGCGCTCTCGCAGCTCCTCCAGGCGTGAGACCAGCTCCTCGTCGCGTACTCGGTTGGGCATCCACTCGTCCCCGAAAGCGAGCACTCGGTCGAGCACGCGCGGACCGTTGCCGCCTACCAATACCGGGGGATGTGGCTGCTGCTTCGGCTTAGGCCAGCACCAGATCCGCTCGAAACTGACGTACTTGCCCGAATAGCTGGCCTCCTTCTGAGTCCATATCTCCTTCATGGCCTCGATCCGCTCCCGCATCACGCTGAACCGGCGCGCCGCATCGGTGCCGTGGTTCTCCATCTCCTCGACGTTCCAGCCCGCGCCGACGCCGAACAGGAAGCGCCCCTCGGAGAGCTGATCGAGCGAGGCCACCTCCTTGGCGGTGATGATCGGATCTCGCTCGATCACCAGGCAGATGCCCGTCCCGAGCCGCAGTCGCTCGGTCGCCGTGGCGGCCGCCGTCAGCGCGACGAACGGGTCATACGTCCGGCTGTACTCGGGGGGAAGCTCGTCGCCGCCGGGCCACGGCGACCGGCGCTCGGCGGGGATGTGCGTGTGCTCCGGAAAGAACAGCGACTCAAAGCCACGCTCCTCGGCCATCCGCGCCAGCTCCGCAGGATCCTGAGCATCCTGCGTGGGGAAGATCGCGACCCCGAATCGCACGGCGGTGCACCCTACAGGAAGCCCACTCGCCGCTAACGTAGATGACATGGCGACCGAGCGAAAGAAGAGCGATGTGATGGATACCACCCGTGAGATCGAGCTCACCGACGAGCAGTGGCGTGAGCGTTTGACCCCCGAGCAGTACGAGGTCCTGCGCCGGCAAGGCACCGAGCGCCCGTTCACCGGTGCTTATGTGCACGTCAAGGACGATGGGATGTACCACTGCGCCGGCTGTGGCGCCGAGCTGTTCAGCTCGAATACGAAATTCGAGTCCGGGACGGGGTGGCCGAGCTTCTATGAGCCGGCGGTCGCCGAGAACGTCGAGTTGCGCCAGGATCGCAGCCTGTTCATGACCCGCACCGAGGTCGTCTGCCGCCGCTGCGGAGGCCATCTCGGCCACGTGTTCGATGACGGGCCTCAACCGACCGGACAGCGCTACTGCATGAACTCCTGCGCGCTCGAGTTCGAGCCGCGCGAGCAGTCGTAGGCCCGATCACTCGAGGTCCCGGGCGGCGCGGCGCTCGCGGATCTTCACGTACACGTAGGCGCCGATCACCAGGGCTCCGAGCACGACCGCTCCGACCACGCCGGCCTGCGCCAGGACGTGCGCGGCGGCGTGGCCGCCGAAGTAGCCCACGAGCCCGTACGTGATCCCCCAGGTGATGCCGCCCAGGGCGTTCCAGAAGAAGAACGTCTTGAACGGCATCCGGTTGATTCCCGCCAGCCAGGCCGCGGCGAACCGCACGAGAGCGATCCATCGCGCCAGGAACACCGCCTTCGGTCCGTGACGCTTGAAGAAGCGATCGCCCGAGCGGATGACCATCAACCGCCGCCGGTAGAACGGACCTGGCGCCTCGAGCACCTCCCGGCCGAGCCGGCGTCCGAGGAGGTATCCGATGTTGTCTCCGACGATCGCCGAGACGATGCCGATCAGGATCACGAACTCGATCTGAAGCTTGCCCTGGCTGGCGAGCACCGCCGCCAGCACGAGCGCGGTTTCCCCCGGCGAGGGAACTCCCATCGACTCCAGGCCGATGATCGCCGGCAGCAGATAGCCCAGGCCGCTCGAGATGCTGATGATCGCGGCGAGGGTCACTGGCCCGGTCCAGGGTTCTCGAGCACGGCCAGCAGCGACAGGCCGAACGGGAGCGTGTGGCCGGTCGCGAGCCATCGAGCCTCGGCGCGCAGCGGCTGCTCCAGGGCCGAATTGAGCCACGGCGGCCCGATCGTGAGCTCGGACTCGTAGTCCGAGCGCCGGCGCCGGCGCCGAGCCAGCCGCACGGCCGCCGCGGGCGCAAGCAAGAGGCTGTTGAACGATGTCATCCTGCGCACCCGCCAGCCCGCATCGGTCGCCGTGGCTCGCAGGGTGGGACGCCCGTACCGGCGATAGTGATGATTGACCTCGTCGTGCTGCGACCACAGCGCCTGGTAGGCGGGGACGGTGAGGAGCAGCCATCCACCCGGGGCGGAAACCCGCTGCAGCTCGGACAGCGTGCGCCGGTCGTCAGGGGTGTGCTCGATCACGTCGAAGGCCGTGATCAGATCGAACGCGCCGTCCTCCCAGGGCAGCTCTTCGAGACGCCCGATGCGCACCTCCCCCAGTCCCCGGGCCCGCGCCAGCTGGGCCGCGTCCTCGTCGAGCTCGATGCCGTGGACCTCGGCGTAGCGCACGAGCTCTACGAGCATCCGACCGGAGCCGCAGCCGGCATCGAGCACCCGAGCCCGCGGGGGCAGAGGCAGCCGGTCGAGCTCGGCGCGAATGATCCGCCGGCGGCCGCGATACCACCAGTGGTGATCGTCCATGGCGAGCAGCGCGTTTAGTTCCCGTTTGTCCATCTTCCAGAGGATGCTGCCAGCTCGGGGCTGGCGGCGGACCCTATGGTGCAATCTGGGGGCGATGAGGCCGGCCGTTCGTTTGCCGCGCCGCGGGCGCGACGGGGAGGTCGGTTGGGCTGCCCTTTCGATGGCGGTGACCTCCCTGGGGGCGGCGTGGACCCTGCGGCTGTGGCGAGGGGACCTTCACGTCCCGTTCAGCTACGAGAACGACGGCCAGTTCTACGCCGTCCTGGTCAAGCAGGTCCTCCACGGCTGGTACTTCACCAATCCGCGGCTGGGGGCGCCGTTCGGCTCCGAGCTCCTCGATTTTCCCCAGGGCGGCGACCAGCTCAACTTCGTGATCGTCAAGGGGCTCGGAGTGTTCTCGCCCGGCTGGGCGCTGGTGATGAATCTGTTCTTCCTGCTCAGCTTTCCGCTTGTGGCGTTGACCGCGTACGGGGTGATGCGCCATCACGGCGCCTCGCGACCCGCCGCCACCGCGTGCTCGGCGCTGTTTGGCCTGCTGCCCTACCACTTCTGGCAGGGCGAGTTCCACCTGTTCCTGGCGGCGTACTATGCCGTCCCGCTCGGTGCCCACCTCGTACTCGCCACCTACCGCGGGGAGGCGCTGTTCAGCCGCAGGCGCGTCCGACCTCGCGGGGTGCTCGCCTGGGCATCGCGCCGGTCGCTGACGACGGTCCTGATCTGCTGTGTGATCGCCTCGGCGGGCCTCTACTACGCCGCCTTCACGCTCGTGTTGCTCGTCTTCGCCGCGGCCGTCGTCGTCCCGACGCGCCGTTCTTGGGTCACGGTCGCAAACGCGTCCCTCGCCGCGGCCGCGATCGCCGCGGTCCTCGCCATCAACGTCTCGCCGACGCTGCTGTACTGGGCGCGGCACGGAAGGGACCCGGAGGCGTTCCTCCGCACTCCTGCGCAGAGCAACGCGGGCAGCCTCAAAGTCGGCGATCTCGTCCTCCCCCTCACCCACCACCGGATCTCCGCCCTCGGCCGGCTGAGGCGGGATTACTCCGGCCCCCTGGCCGCGCCGGAGTTCGCGAGCTCCGAAGGGGAATCCGCGACGCTGGGGGTGATCGCTACGGTGGGCTTAGTCGTTTCGATCCTCGTGCTCGTGGCCGCGGTCCTCGGCCGGGGCCGGGGTGCACGCTGGGATCCCGGCGGGAGGTTGACCGCGGTGGCGGCCGGGGCGGCATCGTCGTTTGTGCTGGCGACCGTCGGCGGCAGGGCGATCGCGCATGTGGTGAGCCCCGACATCCGGCAGTGGACGCGCGCGTCGGTGTTCGTCGGCTTCTTCTCGCTGGCTGCCGTCGCGCTCCTGCTCGATCGTTCCGCGGTGCGTCTGCGTCGCCGCCGACGCGGTGGGCGGGTTCTGGCTGCTGTCCTCCTGGCCGCCATCGGTGTCGCGGCCTTTTTCGACCAGACCTCGTCGGAGTTCATCCCGCCCTATCGCCAGCTGGCCTACCACTACGACAGCGACCAGGCGTTCGTGGCCGCGATCGAACGACGGCTACCGCCGGGGAGCGCGGTGTTCCAGCTTCCGTACATGCCCTGGCCGGAGCCGGGGTTCGTCAACCGCATGACGAGCTTTACGCCGGCCCGGGGCTACCTGCACTCGCGAGCGCTCCGCTGGAGCTACGGAGCCATGCGCGGGCGGGCCGCCGACTGGCAGGCGCAGCTCGTGGCCTACCCGGTGACCGTGCTCGCCCCGGCCGCAGTCGCGGCCGGCTTTGACGGCATCTACATCGACCGCCTCGGGTACAAGGGAGCCTCGGCGCAGCGCCTCGAGGCGTCGTTGACGCGGCTGCTGGGCCTCCGGCCACTGGTCAGCGCCGACGGCCGCCTGTCGTTCTTTGACGCGCGCGCGTACGCCGCCCGGCTCAGGTCCACGATCGGCCCGGGCCGCTGGCTCGCGCTTCGGGAGGCCACGCTGCGCCCGGTCTGGCTCGATGCCGGCGCCGGGACGCGGTCCCTCCCTCCCCCGGACTTTCCGATCGCGGGCGTGGGGATCCACGGGC
>JAFASF010000103.1 GCA_019244745.1 Solirubrobacterales bacterium
GAGACGGCGGGCATCATCGGCAAGCTCGGCGGGCTCGCGGTCCTGAACCTCGAGGGCATCTACTGCCGCTACGAGGACGCCGACGCTCAGCTCGAGCGGATCTCGACCTTCTCCAAGGACATCGCCACGCGCGAGATGCAGGACATCTACCGCGAGCCGGTCAAGCCCGAGCTGATCGCCCAGCGGATCCGGGAGATCAAGGAGCGCGGAGTGGTGGCCGCCGCCTCGCTGACGCCGCAGAAGGTGCGCCGCTACTACGAAGTCGCGTTGGAGGCGGGTCTCGACGTCCTCGTGATCCAGGGGACCGTGGTCTCGGCCGAGCACGTCTCGCGGGACGAGACCCGCCCACCGCTGAACCTCAAGGAGTTCATCCGCGAGCTGGCTCCCACCCCGGTGATGGTCGGCGGCTGCGCCTCCTATCACACCGGCCTTCACCTGATGCGTACCGGCGCCGCCGGCGTGCTCGTGGGGGTCGGGCCCGGCGCCATTTGCACGACCCGCGGCGTGCTCGGAATCGGCGTTCCCCAGGCCACCGCTATCGCGGATGTCGCCGCCGCGCGTTCGCAGCACATGCTCGAGACCGGCGATTACGTCAAGGTGATCGCCGATGGAGGGATGCGCAACGGCGGGGACATCGCCAAGGCCTTCGCCTGCGGCGCCGACGCGGTGATGCTCGGCTCGGCCCTGGCGCGCGCCTACGAAGTTCCCGGCCGCGGCTACAACTGGGGGATGGCCACGTTCCATCCGACCCTCCCCCGCGGCACCCGGGTCGCCACCACCCAGAACGGGACCCTCGAGGAGATCATCAGGGGCCCCGCGCGGGAGAACGACGGCACGTTCAACCTGATGGGCGCGCTGCGCACCTCGATGGCGACGACCGGCTACCGCGACATCGCCGAGTTCAACCGCGCCGAGCTGCTGATCGCTCCGGCGCTCCAGACCGAAGGCAAGCAGCTCCAGCGCGAGCAGGGCGTGGGCATGGGCGCCGGCGGAATCGCCGAGACGGTCGGTGTCACCGACTGAAGTGCTTTCGGCCGGCGCCGCGCCGCCTTCGAGTCGGCCGAGGAGCGAGCCTGGCAAGGATGCGGGGAGCGACGTGTGCTCCGCACACGAGCTACCGAGGACGCAGCCAGACGACGCTCAGTCGGTCGACTCGGTTGTGGTCCTCGACTACGGGGGTCAGTATTCGCAGCTGATCGCGCGCCGCGTGCGGGAGTGCGGCGTCTTCTCCGAGCTCCTGCCGCATCATGCCGCCCTCGAGGAGGTGATCCGGCGCCGCCCCAAAGGCCTGATCCTGTCGGGAGGGCCGGCGTCGGTCTACGAGGAGAACGCCCCGCCGCTACATCGCGAGCTGCTCGAGCTCGGGGTCCCGCTGCTCGGCATCTGCTATGGCATGCAGCTGCTCGCGCGCGAGCTCGATGGGCGCGTGGAGCGCGCCGAGGTGGGGGAGTTCGGTCGCTCGCAGCTGACGGTGTCTGATCAGGGGCGGTTGCTGGCCGAGACCCCACCCGAGCAGACGTGCTGGATGTCCCACCGCGATACGGTATTCGCCACGCCCCCGGGGTTCCGGGCCCTGGCCTCCTCGACCGCTTCGCCGGTGGCCGCGTTCGAGTCGACCGAGCGCGGCGTGTACGGAATTCAGTTTCACCCCGAGGTGGTGCACACGCCTTATGGCCAAAAGGTTCTCGTCAATTTCCTCGAGGACGTGTGCGGATGCGAGCGATCGTGGAGCGCGAGATCGGTTATCGAGGAGCAGATCGAACGGATCCGCGCACAGGTGGGCGATGGCCGCGCGATCTGCGGACTGTCGGGCGGCGTCGACTCAAGCGTCGCCGCGCTGCTCGTGCATCGCGCGATCGGGGACCGGCTGACGTGCGTGTTCGTCGATCACGGGCTGATGCGCAAGAACGAGGGAGAGCAGGTGATCGCGGCGTTTCGCGACCACTTCCACGTGCCGCTGGTCGCGGTCGATGCGGAGGATCGGTTCCTGGCCCGGCTCGCGGGAGTGACCGACCCGGAGGAGAAGCGCAAGCGGATCGGAGCGGAGTTCATCCATGTGTTCGAGGAGGAGGCGGCCAAGCTCGAGGACACGCGGTTCCTCGTCCAGGGGACGCTGTATTCGGATGTGATCGAGTCCGGGGGCGGCACGGGCGCGGCGACGATCAAGTCCCACCACAACGTCGGGGGGCTGCCGGAGGATCTCGAATTCGAGCTGGTCGAGCCGCTCCGCGCGCTGTTCAAGGACGAGGTGCGCGCGGTGGGTGCCGAGCTCGGGCTGCCCGACCGGCTGGTGTGGCGCCAGCCGTTCCCCGGGCCCGGGCTGGCGATCAGGATCGTCGGCGGCGAAGCCACGCGCGAGCGCCTCGACATCCTGCGCGAAGCCGACGCGATTCTCCAGGACGAGATCCGCGGCGCCGGCCTCTACCGCGAGCTGTGGCAGTCGTTCTGCGTGCTGCCAGACATCCGTACGGTCGGGGTCCAGGGCGATGTGCGAACGTACGGCAACGTGATCGTGATCCGCGCGGTCACCAGCGACGACGCGATGACTGCCGACTGGGCTCGGCTGCCCTACGACCTGCTCGAGAAGGTCGCCTCCCGGATGATCAACGAGATCCGCCCGGTCGGCCGCGTGGTGCTCGACATCACGAGCAAGCCGCCCGGGACGATCGAGTGGGAATAGCGGCGCGGTCGAGGATCGGTTCGACGTAGCGCCCGACGTCCGGCGGCAGCTCGTGGCGGGGAAACCACTTCGCGACCGCCAGCTCTCCGGGATCGATCCTGATCGGGGGTTCCCGGACCGAAGCCTGGAAGCAGTGCAGCGCGCCGGCGCGATGGTTCATGGTCGCCGGGAGCTCCCCTAGGTCCAGCCAGTCCTCGATCCAGACTCCTAGCTCCTCGTGCGTTTCCCGGCGGGCGGCGCTCGCAGGGTCCTCGTCGTGCTTGAAGCCCCCACCGGGGATCTCCCAGTCGCGGGGCCCGTAGGTGTGGCGCACGAGCAGCACCCGGTCGCCGTCCGTCAGCAGGCACTTCACCCCGGACAGGGGAGGGCGCAGCGCAAACCAGTAAACCCGGAGCAGGGCGTAGGCCGAACGGTAGGCCAGCCGCCTGAATGCCACCGAGGACTGCACCCATCCCAGGGTAACGGCGGACCTGTCAAGCGGAGTGGCATCCCCTATCATGGGCCTCGAGCCGCGCGCCGGACGCGCGGCTTGTGCGTGCCATGAAGACCTACGTCGCCACACCCACCGATCGAGAGCGCAACTGGCTGCTGGTCGACGCCACCGGGCAGACCCTCGGCCGGCTCGCCACGCAGATCGCCGACGCGCTGCGCGG
>JAFASF010000173.1 GCA_019244745.1 Solirubrobacterales bacterium
GACAGGAACAGCTCCCCGGCGATTTCACGGTTTGTGCGCCCGCGCGCCACCAGCTCGGCGATCTCCCGCTCGCGGCCACTCAGGCTCGCCAGCCCCGAGCCGCCCGCGGCGCGGCGACGGCGCGCGCCCACGCGCCGGCCGAGGCGGCGCAGCTCGCGCGCCGCCTCGTCACGGAAGCGGATCGCGCCCATCGCCGCCAGCTCGGCCTCGGCCCGTTCCAACCAGGCCGCCGCCCCCTCTACGTCGCCGGCCGCCGCGGCCGCACGCCCCGCCACGATCCGTGCGCGCGAGGCCTGGACCGCGGCGCCCGCGTCGGCGGCCCGCGTAACGGCTCGCTCGGCCTGCTCCAGCGCACCACGCGCGTTGCCGCGGGCGAGCTCGAGCATGGCCCCGGCGTGGGCAACGGCGCCCTCGACGTAGCCGAGGCCCAGCGTCCGCGCGAGCGACTCGCCGCGCGCCACCCAGTCCTCGGCGACCACCTCGTGGCCGAGGTCGAGCTCGGCACGCGCGAGGATCGCGTAGAGCCACGCGCGCCGGCCAGGCTCGACGTGCACGAACTCGGGGCCGCCGGCGTCGGCCATCGCCTCCACGCAACGCTCGGGCTCGCCGGCCTCCAGCTGCGCCGCGGCCACATGTACGCGAGTCGCGCGCGAGAGCACGCTCTCGTCTAGGTCGCCGAGCAGGTCGACAGCCGCGGCCCCCGCCGCGCGGGCCCGCGGCAGCTCCCCGGCAATCGCGGCGATCCAGGCCTCGGCGGTCAGCGCCCAGCACAGAACCTGGCGATTGCCCGACAGCCGCGCGGCCTCGACGGCGGCCTCGACCTGGTCCAGGCCCGCGCGGGGGCGGCCGATCACCTCGAAGGCGTGCGCGAGGCCGATCGACATGGGCGTCGCGAACTGGCCCTGCCCGGAGGCTCGCGATACCGCGATGCCCCGGCGCCAATGGCGTATCGCGTCCTCGTAGCGCTCGGCGAAATACTCGGCGAAACCGAGGTAGTACGGCGCCTCGAGCCTGAGCGCGATCGCGTCGTCGCTCAGTGCGTCGAGCCCCGCGCTCGCCGTGGAGGCGGCGGCCAATGCCTCGGGGATTCGGCCGGTTCCCAGCTCGGCGTAGCACACCAAGCTCTCGGCGAGGACCGCGAGCGCCGGCTCGGCGAGCGTGATCGCGGCGTCCAGCCCGCGCCGTGCCCACGTGAGCATCGTCGCGAAGTCGCCGTCATAGAGCGCGTCCGCGGCCAGCTGCACCTCGAGGTCTGCGGCGGCGGCCGACCGGGGATCGGTGACGTCGTCGAGCGCCGCGACCAGGCGGCGATGGGCGGCGTCATGCCGGCCGAGCAGGTTCTCGCACATCGCGCAGCCGGCGACCAGGCGCGCGCGCAGCGGGGCGAACCCGTCGTCGGCGGCGGCCAGATCGAGCGCCGCCGTCAAGGCCTCGAGCGCCGGCATCAGCTCACCGGTGGCGGCCTGACTCTGAGCCTGCGCCACGAGAAGCCCGAGTCGCTGCCCGGCGGTCTCGACGCTCTCGGGAAGCAAGCGCAGCGCGGCGGCGTACCAAGCCGCAGCGGTGGCCGGCGCGCGCGGGGCGGCCGTGGCACCCGCCGCGACGAGCACCTCGATCGCGGCTGTGTCGCCTGGCTGTGCGCACCGCTCGAGATGGTGCGCGCGGGCCGTCAGCGATCCTCCCTGATCCTCAAGCGCGCGGGCCGCGCGAGCGTGGGCGCCGAGCCGCCACCCGCCGGGCGTGGTGTCATATACCGCTCGCCGGACGAGCGGATGCCGGAACCGGTAACGGCGCGGCACGTCGGTCGGCGCCAGCAGTGCTGAGCCCAGCAGCGCATCGAGGGCGCTCAGCGCGGGGCCCTCCTCGAGCTCGCCAGCCGCCATCGCGACATCCAGAGCCATCGGGTCGCCCACGACGGCCGCGGCACGGGCGAGACGTTGGGCATGGTCGGGCAGGGCTCGGAGCTCCTGGTCGATCGCCAGGGCGACCCTGCTCGGCACGTCGGCCGCCGCTCCCCCCGTCCGCGACGCCGAACCCCGCGCGAGCTCCAGCAGGTAGAACGGGTTCCCGCCGGACTGAGCGAACAGCGCCCCTCGTGCGGGATCCGGCACGTCGTCGTCAAGCAGGCGGTCGGCCTCCGCGCGCGTCAGGGCCCCCAGCGACAACCAGCTCACCGTCCCGTCGCGGGTAGCACCCGCGAGAGCGTCAACCAACGCGGGACGCGCAGGCGCCGGGCGGAAGGCCAGGACGAGCATCACCCCGCGGCGGGGCGGCCGGCGCAGCAGGTGGCCGATCAGCTCCAGCGAGGCGTCGTCGGCCCAATGCACGTCGTCCAGCGCGAACACGACCCGACCGCTCGCACCGAGCGCCTCGAGGAGCGCCCGCACCGCGCGATGGCTTCGGAAGCGCTCGTCCTGCAACCGGCTCGCCCCAACCCCGCCGAGCCCCTCCACGCCGGGGACGACCGGCGCGAGCTCCTCGGCCTGAGCGCCGATCAGGCGCTCGAGGCGATCGCTGCCGAGCGAAGCCGCATAGTCGCCCAGAGCGTCAACGACCACGGCGAACGGCAGATCCTGCTCCATCTCGGCGGCGCGCCCGGACAGGACGAGATGACCGCGACCATCGGCTCTCGCGCAC
>JAFASF010000309.1 GCA_019244745.1 Solirubrobacterales bacterium
CGTTGCAGCGTATCCCGTCGTCCTTGTACTCGACCGCGACCGCCTGCGCGAACGCGATCACCGCGGCCTTCGAGGAAACGTAGCCCGCGGCGCCGGGGAAGGGCTGGAGGGCGGCGCGAGTGCCGACACAGACGATCGAGCCGCCGCCGCTCTCGAGCAGGTGCGGCAACGCCGCCTGCGTCATCAGGTAGGTGGCCCGCAGATTGAGCTCGAACTGCTGCTCGAACTCCCCGATCGGCGTCTCGTGCACGCGCCCGCCGAGCGCGAATCCCCCGACCAGGTTGATCAGGCCCCGCACCGGCGCCTCGCGAACCCGGGCCGCTGCCGCAGCCACACGCTGGACGGCGCGCGGATCGAACAGGTCCGCCTCGATCAGCTCCAGGCCATCTCGCTCCTGCATCCGTTCGCGCTCGTGCTCGAGCACCCACGGGACCACCACGCGCCACTCCTCATCGAGCAGTCGCGCGACGACCGCGGACCCCAGCCCACCGGTTCCTCCGGTGACGATCGCGGTGCCTTCCATCCTGTGCCGTCCGCGAGCCACTCTATCTTCGACGCGCCATGAAAGAGGAGCTCGATACCGCCGCTCCGCTCGACGGCCCGCTCGACGGCCCGGTCGACGCCCCGCTCGACGGACCGCTTCGGTCGCCGGAGCACATGGAGTCGGATTTGCGCGAGCTGACCGCCACAGTGCAAAACCCGCATCTGCGCCGGTTGCTCGGCGCCGTCTTCGGTGAGAGCACTCCGACCTGGGCCAGCTACCGCGAGGCGCCGGCGGCCAAGCGCTATCACCAGGCCTACCGGCACGGCCTGCTCGAGCACTCTCTCGCCGTTGCCCAGGCTGTCGGCGCGATCTCCGCGACGTTCCCGGGAATCGACCGCGACGTGGCGGTGACTGGGGCGCTGCTGCACGACATCGGCAAGCTCGATACCTACGACCTGCGGGGCGGTGAGATCTCGATGTCGGACCAGGGCCGGCTGCACGGCGAGATCGCCCTGGGCTATTACCGGATTCGGCGCACGATCGAGCGTCTGGGTGGATTCCCATCCGACCTGGCCCAGGCGGTCCTGCACATCATCCTCAGCCACCATGGCTCACTCGAGCATGGGAGCCCGGTCGTTCCGTGCACGCGCGAGGCAACGCTCGTACACATGATCGACAACCTCGGCGGCCGGCTGGGCAGTTTCGACCGGCTCGAGAAGGAGCTCCCGGCCGGCGAGCACTGGTCGGCGTACGACAAGGCGCTGGGCGCCGGCGCGTACTTTCCGGCGCCCCCTGGCACCGAGCGCCAAGCGGCTTGACCCTACAGCCGTGTCCGCGACCGGTTCCGCGGGCCGGTCACGACCCGTCGGCCCAGGGTCGGCGCCCGGTGCGCCGCCGGTCGCCGGCCCCGCACGCCCACGAGGACCGTGCGGCCGTGGGGGGCCGATTGCGACGGCGCCGCGATGGCGCCTTGCGTGCGCACGCTCACCAGCGCCGCGCTGTACCGGGGCACGAGGATCTCATAGCCGCGGCGGGAACGGGCCACGACCTCGGTGGTGCGGTGTCCTGCCCAGCGGCCGTTGCTCGCGATCTGCTGGCCGGCGAGCGTCTCGCCCCAGCGCGACCGGACGGACGGAGCGAGCAGGCGCTGGACGGTGGCGGGGCCGGTTGCCGGGACACTTAGATCGACGCGCACCGCGTAAGGACCTTTGTCAATCAGGAGAACGTGCACGAGGCCTCCCGGCAGTTGCACCGCCCACGCCTTTAGGTGCAGCGATGCCGACGCGTGCTCGTAGGCGTGGATGAGCTGCGCGCCGGGGCCGAGCGTTCGGGCGAACAGAGCCAGGCCGTAGAGCAACGGCTGGGCCCGCAGCCCCCCCTCGCCCACGTAGAAGGCCGCATTGACGGCGTCGGCGCGTACGTGGATGTTCGCGCCCTCGGCACCCGCTCGCATGAGCTCGAACAGCGTGTCCGGCGCCCACAGGGAGGTGGCAAACGTGTCGCTGACGCCAGCCTTCCCGCCACACGTGATGGAGTTCAGCTCGGTCAGGCGAAGCGGGAGGCCAGCCGCGAACGCGAGCCGAGCGGCCGGCGCGACCGCGCTCGCCACGCCCGCCGAGGCCTTCTCGCTGAGCACCCGGGCGATCGTGGGGAAGCCCGACGAGGACTTATGAACGCATCCCGAGTACGGATAGCGGTGGACACTGACAACCCCTAGCCCCGCGTGCGGGCCGCCGAGCAAGGTTGCGACCCAGCTCAGATTGCGGCTCGGGTTGGCCACGGCCGGACCGAGCAGGGGCACGTTCGGCGCCACCTGCGAGAGCGCACTCGCGTAGGCCTCGAACTCATCGAGGTAGCTGATCGACGAGAGCTTGAGGGGAACGAGATCGGTTCTGAGGGTTCCCGACGAGACGGCCTTGGACCAGTAGCGATTGCTGTAGATGTCGGGCTCATTGCCGACCTCGAAGCCGATGATGCTCCCTCGGGGCAGCGCCGCCTCGGCCTTGCGCGCCCACTGAGCCGCCATGTATGGCGACCCGGTCACGAGGTTCAGGTCGACGATCACCCGCGCTCCGGTGCGGCGAACTAACGTCCCGAGCGCCTGCCACCACGAAGGGGTCAGGTCGTAGGCCCACCGCGACGAGCGACGCACGTCGGTCGCCCAGAATGTGCGGTCGGCGGAGTCGCCACCCACCCTCAAGATGACGGGGCCCTCGCCGGGCACGTGGATCAGCGAGAGGACGCGGTCGAACTGCGCGCCGTATTGCGCAAAGTGGGGCAGGCCCCAGTACTCGACCGACAGCCCGAGGAAGGAACGGGGAACGCTGAGCGCGCCTGCAGCCGCCGAGACCGTCACCGTCGCGGGGCGAGGGGGAGGGGCCGGCTGTACACGTGCAACCGCCTTGGTCACCGAGTCGTGATCGGGCACGGGCCCCGGGTAAAAGAGCGTCGCGGCCAGCGCGATGGCCGCGATCACGAGCGGGACCCGTCGTGCCATCCGGGCGCGTCCGGGACCCATGAACCGTGGACGGCGATCCCCGTCGTCCCGCGCGGGCTCATCGCTGGTTTGGACATTGCGGAAGCTCATCGCGTAGGCAGTGCACCCCTTGCTTCGCGGACCTCGGCGAGCATAAGACCCATCCGGACCGATGACATCTGGATTTGGCCGCCTTAACCTTGCCCTTGATAGGTCTTAACGAGCCGCAACGAGACTTGCTTCCGGCGCGCCAAATCTGCGCAAATACCGCCTCGCCGGGGGCGCGCTGTCTCGGAGACCCCTGACCCCCAACTACATTAGTGGCGTGGCCAAGGACACCGAAAAGCTGATCCGCCAGCTGTCGCTGATCTCCTACTTGATGGCCGAGCGGCGGCCGGTGACGGCGCTGGAGATCCGGCGCGACGTCGAGGGCTACAGCGTGATGAACGAGGACGCATTCGCGCGCCGCTTCTACGCCGACCGCTCGGAGCTCGAGGCGCTGGGGATCGTGCTATCGGTCGAGAAGCCGGTCGATGGCCTGGTCGAGCAGGAGACCTACTCGCTTCCGCCGGAGAACTTCCACCTTCCGCCGATCGAGTTCACCGACGGTGAGCTCGCTGCGCTCCGAACCGCCCTGCAGCTGCTCGACGGTGAATTCGCATACGCCGAGCCGCTGCGCCTTGCGCTGCAGCAAATCTCCTGGGGCCGGCCGAGCCCGCTCAGGACCCCCGAGCAGCACACGGTCGCGCTGGGGATCACCGGCTCGGCCGGCGGTCACGAGATTTCCCAGCGCCTGGCCAAGATCGAGACCGCGATCTTCCGGCGCAAGACGATCGTGTTCGACTACTACACGATGGAGCGCGACGACCTCGGCGCGCGCCGGGTCGATCCCTACCAACTTCTCTACCAGGGGGGCCAGTTCTACGTCGTCGGGCGATCGCACGAGCGCCGTGCCATCCGCGTCTTCCGCCTGTCGCGGATCCGGGGCAAGGTCGGCTACGCGACGAAGGCCGAGCACGACTTTCAGCGACCCCGCGATTTCGACCCGCGCGCCTATGCCAACCGGATCGACTGGCAGTTCGGCGATCCGATCGGCACCGCCGAGATCTGGATCGAGGGCCGGATCGCCTGGCAGATCGAGCGTCATTTCGGCCGCTACGGCGAAATCCGCGCGCCCGGCGACGACAGCGCCGGCGAGGGCAACACCAGCGACAGCAGCACCGGCGACGGCGACCGAGCGTTCCTGACCCCCTACGCGAACGCTCGCCAGCTGATCGCCTGGGTGCTGGGCCTTGGCGAGCACGCGCGGATCCTGGGTCCGCCCGTCCTCGCGGCCGAGCTTCGCGACCGCGTCCGGTTGCTGATCGAGCGGCACACCGGAGAGCCGCGGATCGCGAAGGCGATCGCGGGTGATCGCGACGGAGCCGGCCCACCGGCCCCCGGGGACGGCGCGCCACCTCGCGAGGCGCTCTCGCGCGACCGGTCCGACGGCGATGGCACCAACGGTCATCACCCCGACGCCGCGATCCGGCCCGAGCGCTTTGCCCGCCTGGTCACGCTGGCGAGCATCCTGATCGACTCCGGACGCGCCGGACGGCGGCTTGACGCCGACCAGCTCTGCCGGCAGCTCGGCATCTCCGACCAGGAGCTGCGCGAGGACATCTCGGTGCTGAACGTCGTGAACTTCGGCGCCGGCACCTATGTCCTCTACGCCGAGATCGGCCCAGACGGCATGATCGAGGTCGACCCCGAGCCCTACGGGGACTCGTTTGCCCGCCCCGCCCGGCTCCTCCCCGTCGAGGCCAAGGCGCTGATCGCCGCGATAGACCTGATCGGCGAGCACATACCCCAGGGCTCCCTGTCCTCGGTGCGGGGCAAGGTGGTCGCGGCGCTCGGCGAGGATCCGGTGCAGGACGGCCTCCAGGTGGCCGCGCCGGGCGACGACGTCGAGATCGCAACCGTGGTCTCGCGAGCGATCGCCGGCCGGCGCCTATTGTCGTTCGAGTACTACAAGGAGAACGAGGACGAGTTCTCGACCAGGACCGTCGAGCCGTACGCGCTGATCAACGGCCGCGAGGGGTGGTACGTGGCGAGCTTCGATCCCGCCCGAGGCAGCGTCCGGCATTTCCGGCTGGACCGGATCAAATCCGCGACGGTGACCGATGAGCGGTTCGAGCCCCGGCCCGACGTGGATCCCGCCGCCGATGTTGACGGCTGGCCGCGCACGGGCGAGGTGCCGGCCTCCCGGCGAGCCCGTGTGTGGATCTCCCCGCAGCGGGCGCGTTGGGCGCGCGAGGAGCGCACGGTCGTCTCCGAGCTGAGCGATGGCTCGCTGCTGGTCGAGCTGCGGTTCGCGGGCATCGACTGGCTGGTGCGGGAGGTCCTCAAAGAGGCGGGCGACGCCGCGGTGCTCGAGCCTGAGGACGCGCGGGCGGCGGTCCGTGCCGCGGCCGAGACCATCGGCGCCGCCGCCGAGCTCGCCTCCCGCTGACGGACTGGGGTACGGGCATCGCGCAAGCGGCTACGCTGCCCCTGCATGCAGGACCTCAAAGGGCTGATTCTGTCCGGGGGCACCGGGACGCGGCTCCGTCCGATCACGCACACCAGTGCCAAGCAGCTGGTGCCGGTGGCGAACAAGCCCGTGCTGTTCTACGGAATCGAAGCGATGGCAACGGCGGGCATCGACGACGTTGGGATCATCATCGCGCCCGAAACCGGAGAGGAGATCAAAGCGGCCGCGGGCGACGGATCGCGCTTCGGTATCAGGCTCACTTACATCCTGCAGGACGCCCCGCTCGGGCTCGCGCACGCGGTGCTGACGGCCGAACCGTTCCTGGGCGACTCGCCATTCGTGATGTACCTGGGCGACAACCTGCTGCAGGGCGGAATCGAGGACCTGGTCGCCGCGTTCCGGGCCAGCGAGCCCGAGGCTCTGATCCTGCTCACGCCGGTGCCGGACCCCGAGCAGTACGGCGTCGCCGAGCTGAGCGACGGCGCGGTCGTCCGGTTGATCGAGAAACCGTCCGATCCCAAAACCGATCTCGCGCTGGTGGGGGTGTACATGTTCACCCCGGTGGTCCATCACGCCGCGCGCGCGATCCGCCCCTCGGGGCGCGGCGAGCTCGAGATCACCGACGCGATCCAGCACCTCGTCGACCAGGGCCACCGGGTGGAGCCACACATCGTCCGCGGATGGTGGAAGGACACCGGACGGCTGGAGGACATGCTCGCCGCCAACCGGCTTGTGCTCGACACGATCGTCGGCAGCGTCGACGGGGAGCTGATCGACTCGCGCGTCGACGGGCGCGTGGTGGTCGAACCCGGCGCTCGCCTGGAGCGATCCGCGGTGAGGGGCCCCGCGATCATCGGCGCCGGCGCGCGGCTCACCGATTGTTACATCGGGCCGTACACGGCGATCGGGGAGGGCTGTTCGATCGAGAACGCCGAGGTCGAGCACTCGATCCTGCTCGCCGGTTCGGTCGTCTGCGACCTCGACGGCCGCATGGAATCCTCGCTGCTCGGCCGCAACGTGAGGATCGGCCGCGACCACCGCCAGCCGCGGGCCTACCGGTTCATGGTCGGCGATAACTCGGAGATCGGGATCCTATAGGCGCCGGGTCACCGGACGGCTTCGTCGTCCGAGTATCTGGGATCGGGAAGCAGCGCCTCGAGCACGCTCAGCAGGCCGAGCCATCCGGTGAACGATCGGCTCGTCCCATCGATCGTGGTGGCATGGCCGATGGGTGACTCGTCGAGGACCTCGATGTCGAGCACGATCCGTATTGGGTCGGCTGTCATTCTCGAGATCATCCGCTTACGCTGACGGCGCGACAACGGGAGAACCCCTGTACAGAACCCCGTAGTTTGGAGCCCGGGGAGAGCGTGCTCGTGGTTACACACGGCTGGCGTTGGGCTCTGACGTGCCTAGACTCAGCACTGCGTGAGAGCCGGCGCGTCTGACAGCTACCGTCGAAACCCCTGGTGGCGCGTGGTGCACGGCGGCCGGGCCTCGCCTTGATGGCGGCCTCCGGGGAGACGCTGCTCGAGCGCGAGCACGAGGTCTCGACACTGGATAGGCTGATCGCGGCCGCCGCTGCCGGCGAAGCAGCGGTGGTGTCGATCGAGGGGCCGCCCGGGATCGGCAAGACCCGGCTGATCGCGCAGGCACGTCTACGGGCGGCGGAGGCGGAGTTCAGGGTTCTGTCTTCCCGAGGCTCCGAGCTCGAGCGCGAGTTCGGGTTCGGCGTTGTCCGGCAGCTGTTTGAGCGCCTGGTGAGCGACGATCCTGCGCGGCTGCGGCGGGGCGCGGCAGCAGCCGCGGAGCGAATCTTCTCGCTCGCCGGCGGCGGTGACGGGACCCGGGCGGACGATAATCCATCGTTCGCGTCGCTGCACGGCTTGTATTGGCTGACCGCGCACCTCGCCGACGACGGGCCGCTCCTGCTCGCGCTCGACGATCTGCAGTGGTGCGATGCGCCCTCGCTTCGGTTCATGGCCTACCTGCGAACCCGCCTCGAGGGCATGCCCATACTGGTGGTGACGGGCGTGCGAGCGGACGAGCGCGTATCTGACGGAGGGCTGATCGAGGCCGTCGTCGGGGAGTCATCGACGGTGCGAATCCGGCCGCAGCCCCTGAGTCACGCGGCAGTCACCGCGATGGTGCGCCAGCGCCTCGGGCCGGGCGCCGACGCGGGATTCTGTACCGCGTGTTACCGAGCGACGGCTGGCAACCCGCTGCTCACCACCGAGCTGCTGAAAGCGCTCGCCGCCGAGGGCGTACGTCCTCAGCGCCAGCAGACTGCGCTGATCGAGGAACTCGGGCAAAGATCCATCTCAAGGGCGGTGCTGCTCCGCTTGAGCCGCTTGCCGCCGGACGCGACGGCGGTCGCGCAGGCGGTGGCTGTGCTCGGCGATGACTCCGAGGCGTCGACGATCGCGGCACTGGCCGGGCTGGATGAGGCTCGCGCCGGGGAGGCGATGACCTCGCTGGTTCGCGCGGAGATCCTCCGCCCGCAACCGCGGATAGGGTTCGTTCATCCGCTCGTCCGCGCCACGATCTATAACGACGTGCCGCTGGCAGAGCGGCGCGAGCGCCACCGCCGTGCGGCCGAGCTTTTGTCGGGCGCCGGCGCGCCGGCGCAGCGAGTCGCTGGGCAACTTCTCCTCGTCCCCCCTCTGGGAGAGGAGTGGGCGGTTGGGGCTCTGAGGACCGCGGCCCAACGGGCTATCAGAGCAGGCGCGCCGGAGAGCGCCGCGGCCTACCTGTCTCGGGCGCTCGCCGAGGATCCTGCTGGCGACCGGCGCGGGGAACTTCTGCTGGCTCTCGGACGTGCGGAAGCACTGACCCGTGGGGCCGCTGCCGCCGAGCGTCTGCAGGAAGCCTATGCGCTGCTCGCTGACCCACGAGAACGCGCTGTGGCGGCGCAGGTGCTGGGACGGGCTCTGCTGTTCACGGGCTCTCCTGACCGAGCCGCCGAAGTCGCCCGCAAAGCGGCTGCGGAGCTGCCCGCGGAGCTTCGAGACCTGGGCTATGCGCTGGAGGCGTTTGAGCTCTTCTGCGCTCTGTTCGGTGCCGGCGACCGTGGCTGGGTAATCGAGCGTCTGCAGCCCTATCGCACCGCGTCGCGGGGCGCGGGTGTCGGCGCGAAGATGCTCGCCGCGATCGCCGCTCAGGCCTGGATGTACGCCGACGGGCCCAGTGACGCGGTCAGCGAGCTGTCGCTCACGGCGCTCGCCGGCGGTGAGCTGATCGCCGCCGACAACGGTCTTCTGGCCAACTGTGCGATCACCACCCTGACGCTCGCCGATCGCCCCGAGGCGCTCGAGTGGTGGGAGGCAGCGAGCGCCGAAGCTCACCGCCGGGGATCGCTGTTTGCCGCCTCGGCGGTCAGCCTGTGGCGAGGCCACGCGCTCTATCGGCGCGGCGAGCTCATCGACGCCGAGCAATCGCTGCGGACGTGCCGCCTGCAGCTTGACCAGTGGGGTTATCACGAGCTCCAGGCGCAGATCTACTGCGACGCCCATCTCTCCTCGGTGCTGCGCGGCCGCGGTGATCCGGCGGGCGCGCGCCGGGCCTTGGAGCGTAGTCAGGACCAGGGCGGAAGCGACGACGGCGCCCGCTACTGGCTGGGCAGCGCGATCGAGCTACTGCTCGCCGAGCTGCGCTTTGAGGAGGCGGAGGCCGCGGCCGCTGACTACGCCGATCGCTTCGATGATCTGGTGCGCAACCCCATGGACGCCCCTTGGCGCTCCCACAGGGCGCAGGCGCTGGGTCATCTCGGCCGGCGCGACGAAGCTCTCGAGCTGGTTGCCGACGAGCTCGCGCTGGCGCGCGCGTGGGGCGCGCCGGCAACGATCGCGCGGACGTTGCGGACGCTGGGGGTGCTCGAGCGCGAACGCGGCCTCGACCATCTCGAAGAGGCGGTGGCCGTGGTCGCGGGATCGCCCGCCCGGCTCGAACATGCCCAGGCGCTGACGGCGCTGGGCGAGACGCTTAGGCGGATGCGACGTCCGACCGCCGCCCGCGAGCCACTGCGCACGGCGCTCGAGATCGCCGGCGCCTGCGGGGCTGACGGGCTCGCGAGCCGGATACGAACGGAGCTCTATGCCACCGGGACACGACCCCGGGCAGCGACGCTTACGGGCGTCGGATCGCTGACCGCGACTGAGCGGCGGGTAGCGGAGCTCGCGGCTCAAGGCGCCACTAACCGCGAGGCTGCCGAGGCGCTGTTCGTAGCGCCCAAGACAGTTGAGATGCACCTCGGCAACGTGTACCGCAAGCTTGGGATCAGCTCTCGCCGTGATCTGCGGGCGGTGCTGTCGGAATAGCGAGCGTGTGCGCCGGCCGGCGCCGTGAAGCCAGGTGCGCCGCGGCGCCGACGTCCACGCCAACCGGGGTCGGGTGAGTCGGGGGCGCGTTCGTGTCAAAGTATGGGGGTCTGTACAGGGATGTCCCGGTTGCGCGGGTGCGGAGGCGCAGCGATCATCACTGGGCAGCCTTTCGGTCGAGGTTGGGCTTCAGTGACGGATTAGGCCCCATGTGAGGAGAAGGTTGATGAGCGATGAGCGCGTCCACTTAGATGGCGAGAGCGAGTGGTGGTTGGCCGAGTTGTGGTCGACGCCGGTGGGGCGGCGGTGGTTGTTGAAGGCGGGTCTGGGGTCGGCGGCCGCGACGGTGGCGACGCGCGGGTGGGGGGCGTCGGCGCAGGCGCGCCAGCCGGTGCGCGGGGCGGCTTCGGCGGTGCGGTTGCAGTGCGCGCTGGGTGCGGCCAAGGATCTCTCTGACCTGGTGCTGGTGGCCGATGGGGTGCGGTATCCGTTGGTTGCGCACACGACGGCGTCGCGGGCGGCATTGAGGGCCGAGGGCGGGTTGTGGGGGAAGGTCAGGCTGTCGGCTCTTACCCATCACGTGGCCGGGGTGCGGTTGCCCACCCACCGGGGGATTGTGGTCTCGGTGTATGCCCGCCGGGGTGGTCGCGAGGTGTTGGTCTCGCAGCTGTGGCACTGCCCAGCGGACGCGACGCTGGCCCTGGCCAAGGTCGCGCACCGGCTCAAGGGGTCGCTGAAGAGCGTGGCCGGCTCGGGTCAGCGGCTGGCGTCGCTGGGGGTGTCCCCCGCTCAGCTCAGCGCACCGCGGGAGGCGGTGCAGCTGGGCTCGATCATGGACACCTACACGACGGCGGAGGCGCTGGTGGCCTTTCATCCCAATGTGGCGACGGTCGACAAGACCGCCCTGGCCGCTACCAAGTCGGTGCTGGGTCAGACCCCGGCGGTACAGACCCTGGGCGAGTACATCCAGAGCATGCAACGCCGGGGGCGCGACTATGCCACCACGGTGACGGTCAAGGACAAGGATGGTTCCGACAGCCAGATCAAGCTCGGGGACAAGATGTACACCTTTTCCACCATCGAGCTCAACCGCGATGATCCCAAGTTCGCCGAGGCTCACCGCTCGGCGCTGCTGTCGGGGATTCGGGGGATCCGCGACAGCGCGCAGCTGGGAGCGGTGATCGACAAGCCGCTGGAGCAGGACAAGGCCGCCTCGACCAAGACCTGGGTGCAGCCCCAGGGGGTGGTCCCGCAGCCCACCCCCTACTCCCGTCAGCTGGCCGCCACCGCGGGGCTCGACATCAAGGTCAAGAACGACGGCTTTCTGTTCGGCACCCGCACCCAGGTCACCGGCTCCTATCAGAACGGCAAGGTGCCGCTCAAGCTCTACAACAACTTCGTCCGCTGGCTGTGGGTGTACGTCCAATACCTGGGCAAGGACGACGAGAACCTATCGGCCAACCCCAACGCCACCTTCCCCGACACCAAGCACGCCAAGTCGTTAGGAATGCTGCCCCAGGTGTTCACCGTCCTGGGCGTGCCGGTCTGGGACACCAACTCCATCGACGTCACACTCGACTTCCCCCAGGGAGCACACACCGCCCGCCTGCTCTACTGCGGACTGGGCTCAGACCTGTTCAGCGGCGGCTGGCGCCAGTACTTCCCCGCCGACGCCTACGCGAAGAACATCGCCCCCACTGACGAAGTGCTGTTCCCCTCGCTGATGACCGGGATCCTGACCATCGGGCTGAACCTATTCGCGCTGGTCACCGACCTCGACATCGCCGCCACCTGGATAGCGATCAGGGGCTACGTTGCCAAGAATCTACCCAAGGGATTTATCGCGTTCAATGACATCGTGCTAGCCATCGGCAAGGGAGCGCTTCCGCTTACCGCGTCGGAATCGGTGGCCGCACTGACCGCGGCGGGTGGGGCGACCTATGAGGACATCGCCTCCAACGGAGGCAGCAAGGCAAACATTTGGAGCATCCTCCTCGCCCTGGGAAGCGTGATCCCCAAGATCCTGTTCAATCCCGGATTAGTCCGGGAGGTGGCTTACGAGTTCGTAGCCACCCTCGGTACCACCATCATCGGCGAGGTGACGGCCGTCCGAATCGTCAATGCCCTTCCGTTTATCGGTGAGGCGATCGCGGTGATTTCGTTGGTGGGGGATGCGGTGACGTTGGCGGAGGTGTGTGCGGAGTCGGTGATTTGTCCGTGGGTGATCGAGAATGAGGTTTCGTTGACGTATGGGGCGACGGTGACGATTGCTCGTGATTCGCGGGATGCGACGTTTCCGAAGACGGCGAGGTCGTGGCGGTTGGAGGCCAAGGTGGATGGGGCGTTGGTGTTGGCTCCGATTACGGGGTCGGTCAACGGAGGTGGCACGCTGCGTTCGGATCCGTTGGTGGTGGAGGTGGTGGCGCCGTTTGGGGGTAAGCAGATTCAGTGGAGCGTGGTGTTCTCTGACTCGGCGGGTAATCAGGTGGGCACGGGGGTGTCGGCGCTGTTCGCTAATGATGATCCAAATAACCTGCCCTCGAAGGTGGGGTTCGCGATCACCGAGCTGCCGCCCACCTTGACTTCTAAGACGGTGTTCAAGCGGGTCGCCACCACGGCTTACGACCGTGCCGCTGGTGGCTATACGTGGTCTGATCGGGTAGCGGTGCCGGGGACGGTGGCTACTGCGCGGCATCAGGAGGTGATCAGCGCCGCCATCGCTACCCGGCTGGGGGTGGCGGGCGCGGTGTTCAAGCAGGCCGATCGCTACTACGTGCGGGGGGTCCCCACGGCCCAGAACGGCAAGACGATCAAGCTGGGGGCGGCGCCCCAGGAGGGGTATGCGCGGCGACCGTTCTTGCTGTTTGACTCGTTTGTGGAAAAGGCCGATGAGGGCAACCACGCGCTGCTCGAGCCCGACTCGGAGACCGCGGGCTATCACGTGCGCAAGCTCACCCTGGACCCGGGATCCGGCCGGCTGGAGTGGGATCCCACGGTTTCCTACGGGCAGTTTTTGCTGCCGGTGTCGGCGGCCGCTTTGCACTCGTCGGGCAGGGTGGTGACGGTGCACACCGACAGCGGTCGGGTGGGATCCCTGCAGCCGGTGGCGATCCCCGCCGCCGCCGGCGGGCCGCAAACCCCGCAGCTGGCGGCCTACACCGCCGGTCCCGGCACCCAGATCGGGCTGCTCAGCTCGCCGGTGGCGTTGGCGGTGACCAACCCCGGGACGGTGCTGATCCTCGAGGCCGCCGGCCTGCAGCTATCGGCGTTCGACCTCAACGGCAACCCGGTGCCCTACTTCGGCAAAGACCCCGACCGCAAGTACACCCTGGCGCTGACCGCTGGCCGAACCTACCTGGACCTGGCCGTCGACGGCACCAACCAGATCTACCTCCTCTCCCACGCCGGCGACGGGTCCCACCCCGAGGACTACTACCTCGACGTGTACACCGAAACCGGCGACCCGCTGGTGACCAACAGCAGCGGCGTAAACGTGCCCCACATAGCGGTCGACTACTGGCGCAGCATCTACGCCGCCAACTATGACCCCCTCACCGACCTCGGCACCACCAAACCACACATCGACCCCACCCTCGGCGTCACCGAACCATCCCTCAGCCGCTTCGACCCCACGCTACCCACCACCCGACTACGCCCCCCCCGCTTCACCGGATGACCCCCAATCCGTCCGGACGAGAATCGCGTTTCAAACCTAATCGCACAGATCCATACGATCAAAGGGCTCGTATTCATGCTCTCCGGACTTGAGAATCCAGTTCATCTCCTGATCCTGCTCACAGTGGTCCTGCTTCTGTTCGGCGCCAAGCGCCTGCCAGAGATCGGCAGATCGGTCGGGAGCGGCATGCGCGAGTTCAAGGAGGCAATCGTGGGCAACCGCGCCGCTGAGCTCTCTGGACATTCCGAGCACTTCGCCGAGCGCTCGCAAAACGAGCCCACAGCGACGGGCGACGTCACGGCCATGGAGTGATCCATTTGCTTGCCCTCCCGTGAAGGAGACGCTTTATGAGTGAGAAGCACGTGCGCATCGACGGTGAGAGCGAGTGGTGGTTGGCCGAGTTGTGGTCAACGCCGGTGGGACGGCGGTGGTTGTTGAAGGCGGGTCTGGGATCGGCGGCGGCGGCGGTCGCGGCGCGCGGGTGGGGGGCGCCGGCGCAGGCGCGCCAGCC
>JAFASF010000283.1 GCA_019244745.1 Solirubrobacterales bacterium
GGGGCGGCGATCGTGTCGCCTCGGACCTCGAAGCCGGACATCTCGAAGCGCTCGAACGTCACGCCCCGGGCTCGCAGATCGGCCAGGGTCGCCTCGAGGTCGTCGACCTCAAAAGCCATCTGGGTCGATGTCCCCGACGGCATTCCCGCCGAGCTGAAGATATGGAACTCGGTTGGCCCGCACAGGTAGCGCAGGCCGCCGGTGCGCTCTTCGACCGGCTCGAGCCCCAGCTTGTCACGGTAGAAGGCGCGCGCCCGCTCGAGGTCCTGAGCGGGGAGCTTCGTCACGGTGTGGGCGTTGCTGAGCTGTCCGGGCATGGTCACGTGCTGATCTTCCTCTCGGCGGTCGTCATGCAACGGCGTTTCCGAGGTCGTCGGAGCGTCCAGCTTCAAGTCGCGACCATTGGGCGATGGGGCGTCCGCCCGGCCACACTGACACTGGTGGCCAAGCGGGCGAGCCGCCGTCAGTCCGCGTGATGGAGCACCGTTGTGGCCAGCCCGGGGGCGAATCCTCCCACGGCTCCTGGCGTCCGTACACGGTGAGGTCCATAAGCGCGTAGCTGTAGTCCATTGCCTCCACGCCGCGGCCGCTCGTCCAGTAGGTTTCGAAGACGCGGTTGCCGTCCCGTAGGTAGCACACGAGGTGGAACAAGCCGATTCGGCGCTCGACCAGGAGCGCGTCGAGGGAGGCGTGTGCCGAGTACCAAGGCATCTCCCAGCCCATGAAGTCGCGGTAGCGCACGCTCTCCTCGTAGGGCCCCTGGCACAGCGTCGCGTAGGTGACGTCGCGGGAATGAAGATAGGAGAGCTCGCCAACCTGGGTGGTGACCCACGTGCAGCCCTCGCACTGTTCCGCGGCGGGTCGGCCGATGTCCCACATGAAGTAGTAGGCGATCAGCTGGCGGCGGCCCTCGAACACGTCCAGAAGCGTGACTGGCCCGTGCTGGCCGATCAGTCCGATGGTGGAGTCGACCTCGACCATCGGGAGTCGGCGCCGGGCGGCGGCGATCGCGTCGCCTTCGCGGGTGTGCGCCTTCTCCCGGATCCGTAAGGCATCCAGCTCGCCCTGAAACGTCGCCCGGTCCACGACCACGGGGACTTCAGCATGCTCGATGTCCCGTTCGGGCTCCCGGACTTTCTTCGCCTCATCGCGCACGTTTCAACTCCTTTGGTCAGTCTCAGCGATTTGCTGCGCCGTTTATCGAGATCACTCAGTCGAGGCGACACGGATTGCGCCACAGACCGCCTGTGCGGTATGTGGCTTCCCCTCAATAGTTAGCAGAATAGCTAACGATTCTCTCAGAGCGCACCTGAGCGCAGGTATCAGGTGCCGTCCGGGACGCGAGGTGAATCTCTCAGCGCAGAGCTCGTCTCTTGGCCGTGGCAGCGTGGGGATCGATTTGGAGGTGTAGTGGCTCGTTGCCTCGGAGCGCGTCTACCGTGAAAGATCGGCCGGGTGCCTCATTGAGTGCAAGTCGGAGATCATGGCGGCTGCGCAGCGGGCGACCGTTGGCTGATCGGAGAAGGTCTCCGGAGCGGACTCCACTGGCGGCGGCCGGACCCGCAGGATGGACGTGACTCACGAGGAGTCCCGGGATGGGCGGCAGGCCGACTGCGCGCCTTCGCTCCAGCGCTACCGGGGCCGCCTCAAGGACGACGCCGAGCTCGGGCTCGAGCTGATCGGCGGGATCGGCCTCCTCCAGCGTGTCGAGGAGCTTGCCGAGAAGACGGCCTAGCTGCTCGCGTTCGAGCTCACTCAAGCCCTCGAGCAGCGCCTGCGCGTTCGCCAGGTGCTCAGGCGCGCACGCTTCGAACAGGTCGCGCCCGGCGTTGGTCAGCGACAGCAACGCCCCGCGGCCGTCCTGCGGGTCACCAGCGCGTTTCACCAGGCCGCGGCGCGCGAGGCGGTCCACCCTCAGGCTGATCGTCCCAGGAGAGAGACGAAGCTCGCTTCCGATCCGTCGTTGGGAGACGTGCGCATCGCCGAGGCGCACCAAAGTAGCGATCACGGCGAAGTCGGCGCCTCGGATCCCGAAGCGCTCAAACACGGATTCGAGCTTTCGTCCCAACGTGTGATAGAGACGGTCCAGCCGAGCCGTGATCGCGATCGGCTCGACGTCTAGGTCAGGACGACTCGTACGCCAGCTGCTGATCACCCGGCTGATCGAGTCCTGGGGAGAATCTAGACGGCGGGGCGAACGTCGCGGGAAGGACGAGCGGTTATCCGGCGTCATGTTCGATAGGGTAGCTCTCAATATAGTTTGGACTAAAACTAATCCGTGAGCTATAGCAGCGTATCGATCCGTATGGCGCAACCCGGGATGCTGGACGTCCGAGCGGCTGAAGTGTTCGTCGCGGTGGCGGAAGAGCTCCATTTCGGACGCGCGGCGGACCGGCTGTACATGACCCAGCCTGGGGTGAGTCGTCACATCAGCCGGCTCGAGGCCGCGCTGGGCCTGACTCTGCTTCGGCGCACGAACCGTCATGTCGAGCTCACCCGCGAAGGACACGTGTTCCTGACCTCGGCGCGCGATGTTCTGGTCAGTGCTCGCCGCGCGGTCGAGGCCGCTCAGCTGGCTGCTCGGGGCGGCGCTGGCCAGCTGCCCCTCGGTTCGGCCGGCACGCTCCCAAACGAGCTGGCCGTGCGCCTGGTTCGCGCCTTCCGGGCCATTCATCCCGCCGTCGAGGTCCAGCTCGTTCAGTCCAGCTACATCACCTGCCCACTCGGGGGACTGGATCGAGGGAGCGTGGAGCTGGCCGTCGTGCGCGCTCCCCTCTCGGTGCCGGGGCTCATGTTCGAGCCGTTGATGCAGGAGGCGCGCCTCGTCGCGCTTAGTGCCCGGCACCACCTCGCCGACCGCGCGTCGGTCACGGTCGCCGACCTCGCCGGCGAGCCGATTGTGACCTCCGACAGCTGGTCTCGCGCCTTGCGCGATTACTGGGCTGGGGTCGACGATGGCGCCGATCCGAGCTACGGAGTGGCGGTTGCGGCTCCGGGACCGGGTGAATGGCTGGCGGCCCTGGCCGAGGGCCAAGGCGTCAGCCTTTGTCCTGGCTCAATCGCCGGCTACTACCAACGCCAAGACGTTGCCTACGTGCGAGTGGAAGACCTTCGACCCTGCACGGTCGGACTGGCGTGGCGAGCCGGTGACGGCGGACCGATCCTCGGCAACTTCGTCGCCAGCGCGACGTCCTACTTAGCCACACACAACCTTCGCGGCTGGATGGCGAAGGAGTGAGGTATGGGCCTGTTCGCATAACCAATCGGCATGACGATCCCGGTCGCCCGTGATTGACCGGTGACGGGGGTCCGAAGAACCTCTTGGGCGGTGCATCCGGAAACCCAGGAGGTTTGACATGAAGATCGGGATCCTCGGATCGGGACACATCGGCGCCACGGTCGGCAGCCAGTGGGCGAAGTCCGGGCACGACGTGATGTTCTCCGCGAATGACCTGGACGCGCTTGCGCCGCTCGTCGAATCGTTAGGTCGACGCACGTCGGTCGGGACGCCGGCTGAGGCGGTCGCATTTGGGGATGTCGTCCTGATCGCGCTCCCGGCACCGGTCGTCTTCGACGTGCTGTCCGCCGCCGGGCCGCTCGACGGCAAGGTTCTGATCCACGCCGCTAACGGATTCGGCGCAAATGCCGTGACGCTGGCGGCCCTAAGCGAGCGCTTCCCCGGGTCGCGGTGCGTGCGCGCCTACAACACGCTCCAAGCCCGGGTGCTTGAGAACGATCGGCATCGCGAGCCGCCGTACGCGCTGCTCCTCAGCGGCGATGACGAGGAGGCGAAGCGGACCGTGTCGGGGTTGATCGCCGACAGTGGCTTTGTTCCCGTCGACATCGGCGGAACGGCCGACTCGGTGCGCCAAGACCCTGGGAGTCCGCTGTGGAACAACCCGCTGGGCGAAGATCAGGCGCGAGCTGCACTGAACGAGCTGCGCACTGACGGCCACACGGGAGCCGATCCGATCGCGATTGCGGTAAAGGCGCTCGCTGACCGGGGGTCTGATGACGGCGCATGGTGGCTCGAAGAGGTCACGCGGGCAGTCTTCCGCGCCGGCCTGAGCTGGAGAGTGGTGGAGGCAAAGTGGCCTGGTTTCCGGGCCGACTTTCATGGCTTTGATCCGGCCGCTGTCGCTGCCATGAACGAGACGGAGTTGGCGCGGGTCGAGTCTGATCCCAACGTGATCCGCAACGCTCGTAAGCTCGAGGCGACGGTGTTCAATGGCCGCGCCATGCAGGACCTCCTGACTGAGCACGGAGGCTTTCGAGCCTACCTCTCGTCGTTTGCCGAGCCCACCGACGCGGCCGAGGACCTCGCCCACCGCTTCAGGTTCCTCGGCCCAACCGGCGCCTCTCGGCTGCTGCTTTCCGCTTCGCGCTCACTGGCGAACTAGGCCCCGATAAGCAGCCGGCATCACTCTCCCCACGGTTGTGTTTGACCCGAGCAGGACGGGATTCGATGCTCCAAGCCGCATGCCAATGTCTCATGAAGGAGCAACAGATGGAGATTCGTGATGCGACCGCGGTGGTCACGGGCGCCGGCGGCGGCCTCGGCAGGCGCCTCATCCAAGAGCTGCTGGTGCGCGGCGTAGCCCGCGTCTACGCCGCCGGAAGGACCGAGGGATCGGTGAGGGACGTCGTGGCTCTCGATCCCGACGTCGTAGTCCCGCTGGTGCTTGACATCACCAGCGAGTCTGACGCCTCGGCGGCAGCCGGGGTCGCAAGCGACGCAAACCTTGTCTTCAACAACGCAGGCGTGATGGCATTCGGCGCCCCGCTCGGAGTCGATCTCTACGCGGTGGAGCGGGACCTCACGACCAATGTGATCGGGACGCTCCGCGTGACGCAGGCGTTCGTACCGGTGCTCGAGGCAAACGGCGGTGGGACGATCGTCAACACGCTCAGCCTGCTGTCGCTGGCGCCGGTGACCGGGATGAGCCCGTATTCCGCCTCCAAGGCTGCGTCCCACTCTTTCACGCAATCACTGCGCCACGAGCTTGCAGCCCGAGGCATCGCGGTCCTCGGCGTCTACCCCGGGCCGATGGACACTCCGATGCTCGACGGCGTGCAGGCGCCCAAGGCCAAACCGGAGGACGTGGCAAAGGCGATCCTCGACGCCGTGGAGGCGGGGGAGGAGTACATCGCCCCCGACGAGTTCTCCGCCCAGGCGTACGCGGGCTATCGCTCGGATCCCAGCTCGCTGGAGACGATGCTGGCTGCTTTCTGACACTCAATGGTTCGTGAGCGCCGCCGCGAGCCCGCGTATTGGACGGCGACGGACGTGTAGATGGCAAACGCAGCTGGCCGACACCTTCGACAGCGACGTCCGCGCTCAAGTGATCGGAATGATCGAACGCTGCTGCCCCTCCGGCTCCTACCTGTACGCGCTCGGCACGGATGAGCCCGACGTCGAGCCACACCTCCCCATCGCCGTCGCGGTCACGACCGAGAACGAAGCGCTGGGCGGACGATTGTGGCTGACCGGCGGGATTGCAATCGAGCGTGCGATGGCAAACCGTTCGAGCTCGCAGGCGGGTCACGCTGTGCCGCTGCGGCCACTCGGAGATCAAGCCGCGGTGCGACGGCACGCATCGCGCGATCGCATTCCGGGAATGGGCCACGCACGATTCCGCAACGGCATCGCTGCCGCCGGATTTCGCGTTGATTCTCTTCCCCCGAGCCGGAATCCTCGCTTCTTCCAGCCCAACAACAGGCGGTGGCACGGCAATGCGAGCAGTAGCTGTTTTCCCACAGGCGCGCTCGATCGAGGTGGTCGACCACACGGCCCCGGAGCGGCGTGCGTCAACCGAAGTGCTTGCGAAGGTGCTCGAAGTTGGCGTATGCGGCACCGACCGCGAGATCGCGCGGTTCGAGTACGGGATCCCGCCGGACGGCGACGAGTACCTGGTCATCGGCCACGAATCACTGGCGGAGGTGGTCGAGGTCGGAGATGACGTCGACGGGCTCGCTCCGGGAGATCTCGTGGTGACGATGGTGCGAAGGGCATGCGGCCGTCCGGACTGCCGCCCGTGTCGCGCGGGACGACAGGACTTCTGCGTGACCGGGGACTACACCGAGCGCGGCATTAAGGGTCGCCACGGGTTCATGACTGACCAACTCGTCGACGACGCGCGGTTCATTGTCAAGGTGCCCGCGGAGCTGCGGAAGGTCGGCGTGCTGACCGAGCCGCTGACGATCGCCCAGAAGGCGCTCGAGGAGCTCTGGCACGCGCAAGACCGGCTGCCGTGGATCGACGCCGGCGCAGCTCCGGACGCCCGGGGCCGCGGGCACCGGGCGGTTGTGCTCGGCGCCGGTCCGGTGGGCCTGCTCGGCGCGATGGCGCTACTGGAGGCCGGGTTCGACACGACGATCTATTCGCGTTCGCCCGCCCCGAACCCAAAGGCCGACCTGGCGACAGCGATCGGGGTCCGGTACGTATCGTCGAGCGAGCACGACCTCGATGAGCTGATCCAGATCGCGGGGCGGCCCGACGTGATTTACGAGGCTGCCGGCGTCGCCGACGTCGCCATGGACGTCCTCCAGGCGCTCGGGCCGAACGGCGTGTTCGTGTTCACAGGGGTTCCCGGCCCCGAGCAGGCAAAGCCGCTTGATGCAAGCGCGCTGATGCGCCGAATGGTGCTCGGAAACCAGCTGATCCTCGGGACGGTCAACGCCGGCCGCGGCGCCTACGAATCGGCGGTGGCGAGCCTTGGCGCCTTCCACAGGCGCTGGCCATCGGAGCTCGCAGCGCTGATAACCAAACGCCACGCCCTCGAGGAGGCGCCCGGCCTTCTCACAAATTCCTCACACGGGATCAAGGACGTCGTCGCCCTGGATGGGTTGTCATGAGCACGGGTCCGAACGGCTGGATCGACGTGAGTGTTCCCATTTCAGACGGGATGCTCCACTGGCCGGGGAATCCTCCCGTGAGCCTGCGGCGCGTACTTGCGATCGAGCACGGCGATGGCGCCAACGTGTCGGAACTGTCGCTGGGTGTCCACACCGGCACCCACGTGGACGCCCCCATGCACTTCCTGCCCAGCGGCGAGGACGTCCGTTCGCTTGATCTCGCGACCGTGGTCGGGCCGGCACGGGTAGTGGCGATCGTCGATCCGGTGTCGGTGACGCGCGAGGAGCTCGAAGCGGTGCGTCCGCAACCGGGCGAGCGACTGTTGCTCAGGACCGTCAACTCGTCGCGGCGCTGGTATGAGGAACCGTTCCGAGAGGAGTTCGTCTACGTCTCGGCGGACGCGGCTCGATACCTCGTCGAATGCGGCGTTGCGCTCGTAGGGGTCGACTACCTCTCGGTCGGGGGTTTTCGCGTCGACGGCGAGGCGACGCACCATGCGCTGCTCGAGGCCGGCGTCCTCGTCGTTGAAGGCCTCGACCTCGTTCACGTCGAGCCCGGACGCTACGAGCTAGTGTGTCTACCGCTGCCGCTGGCCGGCAGCGACGGCGCCCCCGCGCGGGCCCTCCTGCGGCCGCTGGCCGCCGAGAGGGCAGCATGACCGTCGGCCAGGAGCAGATTGCCGGAGCGACCGCCGACCGAGCGCGACCCTACCTCCCGATTGCAGAGCACGGCCTGATCGGTGACCTGCACACGGTCGCGCTGGTGGGCACCGACGGGACGATCGACTGGTGCTGCCTGCCCGGCGTCGATTCGCCGAGCGTGTTCGCGGCAATCCTCGACGCGGACCGCGGCGGCTACTTCCGAATCGCCCCGGAGGACGGCTCGACCCAGGTCAAGCAGCTCTACCTGCCGAGCACTAACGTGCTGCTTACACGGTTATTCGGCTCCGCCGGCGTCGTCGAAGTGGTCGACTTCATGCCGGTTGCCGCCGAGGCCGGTCACGTGAGCGTCATCATCCGCCAGGTCCGCGCAGTCAAGGGCGAAGTCCCTCTGGTTGTCGAAGTGACGCCTCGCTTCGACTACGGGCGTGAGCGGCCGGCGATCCACCTCACCGACGGCGGTGCACGCTTCGGCTCCTCGGCGATGGAGTTAGGGCTGCGATCTCCGGTCGAGCTGGAAGCCGATGACGACGCGGTTCACGGTCGGCTGCAGCTCGCCCCGGGGGAACGCGCCAGCTTTGTGCTCTCCGCAGCCGACTCGGTGGGCGAATGGGATGAGTCTGCGGTCGGCGACGCGTTCGACGCCACGGTGAGGTACTGGCGGCGCTGGATCGGTAAGTCGACCTACCGAGGACGCTGGCGCGAGATGGTCCATCGTTCGGCGCTTACCCTGAAGCTGCTGACCTACAGGCCGACCGGCGCCATCGTGGCCGCCGCGACGATGGGCTTGCCAGAAACGCTGGGCGGTGAGCGCAACTGGGACTACCGCTACACGTGGATGCGCGACGCAGCATTCAGCCTGTACGCGCTGCTGAGGCTCGGATTCACGGATGAAGCCGAAGGCTTCATGGCATGGCTGGTCGATCGGTTCTCAGACGGCGCCAGCCGCAACGGGGCGGCGACCGCAACTGGCCCGCTTCAGATCATGTACGGCATCGACGGGCGCGCTGACCTGCCAGAGGAGACACTCGACCATCTGGAGGGTTACCGCGGCTCGGCTCCTGTGCGGCTCGGCAACGCGGCGAGCAAGCAACTTCAGCTCGACATCTACGGCGAGCTGATCGACTCCGTATACCTATTTAACAAGCACACGCCGATCCACCACGAGGCGTGGGTAAACATCGCCCGCCTCGCCGATTGGGTGTGCGAGCACTGGGATCAACCGGACGAAGGAATCTGGGAGACGCGTGGTGGACGCCAGCGCTTCACCTACTCCCGACTGATGTGCTGGGTCGCAATTGAGCGCGCGATCCGGATCGCTCGTCAGCGCGGGCTGCCCGGCGACGAAGAGCGCTGGCGCGCAGCCCGGGACGCGATCTACCGACGGATCATCGAGCGCTGCTGGAGTGACTCCCGGCAGGCGTTCGTCCAGCACGAGGGCAGCGAAGTGCTCGACGCCTCGGTGTTGCTGATGCCGCTGGTCAAGTTCGTCGCGGGGGACGACCCACGCTGGCTATCGACCCTCGACGCCATTACTGAGGAGCTCGTCTCGGACGGCCTCGTCTATCGCTACGACCCGGGCGCTTCGCCGGACGGCCTGCAAGGCAGCGAAGGCACGTTCTCGATCTGCTCGTTCTGGTGGGTCGAGGCGCTGACCCGCGCGGGACGATTGGACGAGGCGCAGCTGGCGTTCGAGAAGATGCTCACCTACGCCAATCACGTCGGGCTCTACTCGGAGGAGATCGGGCCGCTCGGAGAGGCGCTGGGCAACTTCCCCCAAGCCTTCACCCATCTGGCACTGATCAGCTGCGCCTTCAACCTCGACCGGGCGCTCGGATGACCGTTCTCGGCGTTAACCGGACAGCACCCCCGGCCTCATTGAGGACGTTCGAACGATCCTGAGGGTCGGATGTCATCGCATGCGCGAGCCGGAGACGGTTCAGAAATGAACAAGCTCAGGCTCAACGAGCTTCCGGATCCCGCCGCCTGACTGCCACGGCGCTGTGCCGCGGGTCCAGACTGGAGGCGCGGGCGAGGAGTTCTCGCCACAGGTGTTTCGCCAACCGGGTGCTGGTGGTGCAGCGAGGCCTAGCCGTCGCTCGAGCGTCCGGGTCGGTGCGTGGAATGCGAGCAGCCGCTGGCGCGTCGGCGATCAGCGCTGGTAACCGGCCGAGTGCGGCCGATGGTTTGGCGTTGTCGATCGCTCCCCACCGTTCGAGCATGACGCGAGGTCCGCGGCAGTGGGGAGCGACACGACGAGCGGGCGGCCCGCCAGGGGCGGGCCGTCTGAAGATCGCTTTGCCCTGTGCTGTGGTCAGCTGACTGCCGCGGCGTCTAGCAGATTTATCTGCGTAGAGTTCATCCAGGCGTCATGGCCTACCGTGCATCGGCCGATCGAGGTTGTGCAGGTCGCATCGTGACTGCCATCGATGCCCCAGACTTTCATCATGACGTCGAAGGTGCCGATCGGCTGGCCGTCCTGGCCGAGGATCGCGTAGTGGGCTGTGTCATTCTGGGTGGAGAGGAACTTCCACTGGACTTCAATGTCGCTGTAGTCGTTGGGCTGCACCAGCGTTCCGTCGGCGGGACGACCTTCGAAGTTGCCGTCGCCGGTGATGTTGATCAATTTGATGGTGTGGCTCGACATGTTGAAAGTGGGAAAGCCGCGGGAGTACTGCACTTGCGCTGAGTCGTGGTCGCGTGTCTGCTGGGGGCCGGTGTTCGCGTTTGCCGCGACCGCCACCAATGCGATGATCGCGTACGCGAACACGAAAGATCCCAGAACCGCGAGCGTAGCCTTCGGCTTGAGGATTCGGCTGGTCATTTCGGGTTCCTTTCGTTTGATCCGTCCGCTTTGTGGTGTGCAAGAAGCATCGCGCCACTCGATCGGCTGCACCATCGGCCATCGGGCGGTTTGTCCGGGTGGTCGGCGTGTCGGCCGCGTGGACGACATCCCTGTCCACCGATCAGCCGACGCATACCGGGCTCAGACGAGCCTTGCTTGCCACCAGTTATCAGCCAGGCTCATGCCGGGCCAGTCTCGTAGTTCTCTAAGCAAGGGCCGAGGTTATCCTCGCCACGGCAAGCCTCGACCGCTGCCGCGCTCTGATCCGCCCCAGCACGCCGACGAGCGGCACGCCGACGACGAGGAGGAGCAGCCAGAGACGCCGAGTGCTTTGCCGTGATAGTCGATGTTTGAAGACCACGGCGGCCCGGCACGTGTGTCCAATTGCGGCCCGCGCAGACTCGAAGCGGTCATGGCCCCGTCCGATCACCGCCGGAACTGCGTGAACGAGCCCGCTGCATTGGGCTAGCACCAACGTTCTCGCCCGAGCGTGACACCGCTCGTTCGCCCGGCGTTTCACCAATCGACGCGAGCGGCCACCGCGACCACACGCGACCGGCCGTCAAGCCACAGCCTCGCTCCGCCTCCACAAGCAGCAGTCGTCCTCGAGGGGCCGCATGAGCCAAGCCGCAGCGAGCGACCACGCCCTGCCGCCGCTATCGCCCTCTATGAACGAGGGCCCGGTGTCAAGTCCTCGTGCTTCAGCGGGACGGAGGGTGCTTGCGAGAGGTGGTCGTCCGCCTGCATGGATGCCGGCGGAGCTCCGTCCGGATGGGGATCGGCAGCCTATGGGCCACGGGC
>JAFASF010000332.1 GCA_019244745.1 Solirubrobacterales bacterium
CGCGGCCCTGCGTTCATTGGCGAGCAGGTGCGCGACCGCAAGGACGGGCTTCCCTGCGGATGGCGAGTTGGGGGAGTGAGCCGCTTGCGGTTAGAGACCTGCCAGGCCGTCGGCTGGTCATTACGGCCATCGCCGCCCCCGTGTAGTCGCGCTTCTGCGTCTCGTACGCGAGCTCGCTTCTATGTCAAGGGTCGGTCGTTATTTGCGGGTTTCTGGGACGGGCATCGGGGAGCCGGTCGCAGCTGCCGGTGATTCCGGGATCGGGGGGTGCTATCGGTCGCGGGCATCTCGCGGAGGGCTTCAGAGGGGCTTAGAACGCGGCGGTCGGGGGGCGGTCGGGCGGTGTTGCGTTGATTTGGGGGGAGGGGAGTCGGTCGCGGGGTTCAGCGCGGCTGGCAGCAGGCCGGAGAACGGCCCTGATCTCAGGCTCGCTCTAGCTGATGCAGACCATCGGGCAGGGCGCCTGGCCCTTGATGTTCGGATCGACTGGTCCACGCGGCTCGGGCCGCGGTGGGATCTCGGGCAGCTTGCCGTTGATCGCTGCCGGCTGTGCCTCGACGGTTGGCTTGCCGTTGGTGGCCTGTTGCTGATCGGCGGGCGGCTCTGAGAGGAGCCGGTGGAAGTGGCGGGCGAGGTGGCGCTTGAGGCTGCGCAGCGCGCCTTTGGCGGTCTTGCCCTCGGCCTCTTTTCGCGCCAGGTACTCCTTGGTTGTGGGGTCGCGTTGGGCGCGGGTGACGGCGATGATGTGTAGCGCGTGGTTGAGCTGGCGGTCGCCCCCGCGGTTGAGCCGGTGCTGGGTGCGCGTGCCAGAGGAGCACGGGATCGGCGCGGTCCCGGTCTGCCGCCCGAAGGCGGCCTCCGAGCGGAAGCGCTCGTTGCCGGCGGTGTGGCCGATCAGGACCGCGGCTACGATCGCGCCACAGCCCTGTTCGGCCAGCAGCCGGGGGCGGTGCGCGGCGACCAGCGCCTGAAGCTCGCGGTGCAGCTGGTCGATCTGGCGGTTCAGGCCGCGCAGCTGCGCGATCTGCTCGCGGGCGATCCTGACCCGCGCGCCCGCGGGATCCTTGTGCAACCGGCGGTCGACGCGGTCGAGCACCCGCGCGTGGTTGAACGCGCCGCGCTTGAGCGAGGCCTCGAGCTCGGGGCACAGCTCGAGCAGATGCCAGCGCAGCCGGTTCACGGTCCGGGTCCGGTCGGCGACCAGATCCTGGCGATGATCGAGCAGCAGACGGATCTCCATCGCCCGCTCGTTCAGATACGCGACCGGGAACTCCTCGACGCCGTCTTTGACGACCGCTCTGGCGACCGCGAGCGCATCGATCGGGTCGGACTTGCCCGGCTCGCGCTCGCCCTTGCGGGAGGCGCCCATCCGCTGCGGCGGCACGCGCACGACCCGCTCGCCGGCGGCCGACAGCGCCTGCTCAAGCCGGCGCGAGCAAACCCGGCAGTCCTCGATCGCCCACACGCGACCATCGTCAAGCCCGCGGGCCCACCGGACCGCGGCCAGATGCCCCGCGTCGTCGGCCTTGATCTCCCGGTGACCGCGAACCTTCCCCGTTCCCTCGTCCACCGCCGCCAGCGCGTGCGACCCCTTGTGCGTGTCCGCCCCGATCACGATCATATGACCGTCCCTTCGTTTGGTTGACGCCGAATGAAGCGGATCTCCGGCGGACAACTGTCACGCAAGGCGAAAGCCACGCTTCTATCAAGTCACGCCGGCGGTCCTCGGACGGCGGCGGGCGACACGAGCTTCACCGGTCAGGCCCAAGCGACCGACGCAGCAGTCGAGAGTCAGCCCGCCGCCAGCCCGAAGGACCTACCGGTCGGGTCGGACGTCACCGCCCAGACGACTCCCCCGACTTTGGCAGTGACAGCAGTCAGTTCACCGGTGCTCGGCCGGCGACAGCAGCAGCCGCGTGTGGGTGGCTCACGCTCGGGTTTGGGCCGGACGAATCGTCTACCGTACGGCGCACCAGCGGCTCCTTCCGCTGGCCGAGCAGGAGCGTGCCGCCGTCTG
>JAFASF010000355.1 GCA_019244745.1 Solirubrobacterales bacterium
GGGCGCGTAGCTCAGTGGGAGAGCGCTCGCTTCACACGCGAGAGGTCGGTGGTTCGAAACCACCCGTGCCCATCGAGAAAGGCCCTGGAAATCGTGGCCTTTTCGCGTGTGTGCAGGGCGTGTGAGGTCATCCTCGGGGGTGTGTCAGTGCGTTTCGGGCCCACTCTTGGGGACCACCGGCCCATCTAGGCCGACCGACGAGCGCGCTCCTTCGCGCCTCCAACGCTGTGCGGCGATATCTTCGCGCGAGCCTCGGCCGGAACGTCGCGGCCGTCCAGATCGCTCGCGGCGAGCAGCGCCTCGAAGGCCCGCTTGACCTGCGGGCGGCTGAGCCGCTTCTGGAACAGTTGCGTAGATCTCCAGGGTCGTCTTCGAGTCCTCGTGACCGACCTGGTCCATCACGTAGTGCAGCGGCGCACCGGCCTCGAGCATCAGGCTGATGAACGTGCGTCGCAGGGTGTGCGGCACGATCGGCGGCAGCGGCGCCTCGTCGCGCATCCTGCGCTTCTCGTTGGCCGTCGCCACCACCCGCGACAGGATCGTTCGAACGTTGTCCTTGTTCCGCGCCCTGCCGCTTGCGGTCGCGAACACGAACCCGTCGAGCAGCACCTCGCCGCATTCCGCCCGCCACGAGTTGAGCTCGTCGACGACGTCGAGGGTCAGGTCGACCTGGCGCCGGCCGGCGTCGGTCTCCGCCTGCTCAACCGTGAGCCGCCCATGGTGGACATCGACGGCCCGCAACCGCAGCTGGCAGAGCTCGGTGACCCGCAGGCCCGTCTTCGTCATCACTGCGATCATCGCCCGGCGGCCGATCTGGCGATCGCGACGCTTCTGCCGATCCATGTCGCCAGCGGTCGCGAGTAGCTCGAGCAGCTCGTCAGGCTCGAGCAACCGCGGTTGCTGGCTTATGCCCTTATGGAGGTGCACGACGCAGCTGGTGAAGCGGCGGTCATCGCGGCGCGGCAGTTCGAAGCCCTCGCGCATCGAGGTCGGCTTTCCCAGTCGCCTGTGCGGCCCTACCGCGGCCGTGGGCCAGCCTTCGTTGACCGGATGAGCGCGCGGCCGCCTCGCGGCCGGCCGACCCGCTGGCCGCAAAACTGACCGAATCAACCAGCTGGTCTGATACCGCCGAGCACGGTCTCGCTGCCGGAAGGCGCTCCGCACTCGTTCTTCGACCGGCGCTTCGAGGAGCACGCGAGCAAATCCTGTGCCGCTCTCGAAGCCATTGCGGAGGTGTATGAGTCAGGCGGGCTTGACACTCAGCCTCGGCTTGAGCAGAATCTGGCCTCGGTGGGTAATCGGAGGCGGCGTGAGCGTGTGATGCTTGGCTCGGCTGGGCGATCAGCGAAACTCGCGGCGGCGAGCGCGATACTTACTGCGGTGGTTGGCGGTTACTTTGCCCTCCCAAGTCCTGCCCTGCCAGCAGCACGGCTGGGCGACCCAGGACAGATCCCCGTGTTCTTGCGCGTGCACGTCCCGGCCACCGGTTCGATAGAGCTAGTCTTTGACAGCACGAGCGTCGAGATGGTGGGCTTGAAGGTGGGAGCCACGCCCGGGCTGACGTTGGTGCAGCTGCTTAGCAACGACTTCCGGCTGGAAGACGGCGGCGGGTCGCCGGTTGATGCCAATGTCTCGCTTTCCGCGGAGAAGGTCACCGGCATGATTACTGGCACGGCCCGTCTCTCTGCTGGGGCGACGGTCACCGCGCTGGGCGAGCCTCCGCAGAACATCACCAATGGAGCGTTTTCGATCAAGCCCGAGTTCGGAAGTGGCGCCCCGGCTGCGGCGGTCGCGGTATCGCCGCCAAGAGTCCGTGCTGGTGGCGCGGTCCGCGTCCACGGCACCGTCACCATCTGCCCACCCGGCGATCGTCTTGACCTGACGTCGCGCGCGTTTTCGCACCGCCATCGCTTCGACGGTTTGCCGGCGGTCTTCGCCAGCGTGCGGCATGATGCCTATTCGGTTCGCACGACCGTTCCCAAGCGTGACGCCGCCGGGGTCTACCCGGTCACCGCCCGCTGCGGGGGGCATGTACTCGGGTCCACGCGGCTAACCGTCACGCCCGCGCCACGCCGCTAGCGAGCTTATCCAGAAGCAAGCACTATCGCCTCGAAGGCTCGGCGACCAGACTCGGTGCGGGCTCGGACCGGCTGACGCGGGATGAGTGAAGACGCGGTTGTGTTTGCGCCGGCGTGCGAGGTCGCGCGGGCGATCCGGGAGCGGCGGCTATCCGCCGTCGAGGTTATCGACGCGCTGCTATCCCGTGTGGAGAAGCTCAATCCGGCGCTGAACGCGTACTGCTTGGTTTTAGGGGAGGAGGCGCGGGAGATGGCCCAGCGCGCCGAGCGCGCTGTCGCGGCGCACGAGAAGCTGGGTGCGCTGCACGGCGTTCCGGTGGCGATCAAGGACATCACTCCGACTCGCGGGGTGCGTACTACCTACGGCTCCCGCGCGTTTGCCGGCCACATCCCCGAGGAGGACGCGATCCTGGTCGCGCGCCTGCGCGCGGCCGGGGCGATTATCGTCGGTAAGACGACGACGCCCGAGTTTGGCAACAAGGCCGTCACTGACGGGCCGCTGCTCGGCCGCACGAACAACCCGTGGCGCCTTTCTCATACGGCTGGCGGCTCGAGTGGTGGTTCGGCGGCGGCCGTGTCGGCCGGGCTGGCCTCGCTGGCTGACGGCAGTGACGGAGCGGGGTCGATCCGCATCCCTGCCAGCTGTTGCGGGGTGGTGGGCCTCAAGCCCTCCTTCGGTCGCGTGCCCGTCTACCCCCGTAACGGCTATGAGTCGATCTCCCACCACGGGCCTCTGGCCCGGACGGTGGCCGATGTGGCGCTGATGCTGTCGGTCATCGCCGGTCCTGATCACCGCGATCCCTACGGGACGCCGTCCGGCGGGACGGACTATCTCGCCGCCGCCCGCGCGACCAACATCGATGGCTGGCCGGTCGCCTTCTCTGAGGATCTCGGCCTGGGGCCAATCGAGCCGCAGGTCGCGGCGGTCGCGCGGACCGCGGCCCAGACGCTGTCTGAGCTCGGCGCCGAGGTCGAGGAGAACACCCCGCGCACCGGCGATCCCCGCGATCCAATGACCATCGTCTGGCAGGTCTCGCTCGGGACGATCGCGCGCGAGCGGGTGCTGCCCGCGGTCGGGCGCGAAGGCATGGACCCGCACCTACTGGCGCTCATGGATGCCGCCGAGAGCATCGCCGCGGTCGAGCACTACCGCGCCACCCAATTCTTTCGCCACGACTTCTACGTCGCCATGCAGCGGTTCTTTGATCACTACCGCCTACTTGTCACCCCGACACAGGCGGTGGCACCCTTCCCGCATCCCACCGCTGCACGGCCCGGACCAGACCACGTCATGGGGCGCCCGATCAACCCCTTCCTGGGCTGGCTTTTGACCTATCACGCCAACCTCACCGGCCAGCCAGCGATCTCGATCCCCTACGGGAGCACCGAAGACGGTCTGCCGGTCGGCGTGCAAATCATCGGACGCCAAGGAGCCGACACCGACGTCCTCCAGGCCGCCGCGGCACTCGAGCTCGCCCGCGCCGAACCGCAACCGCGTCCAGTCCTGTAGCCGAGCGGTGCCCGGGAGCAGCGTACCTACCGTCGGCCTAAGCACGCGTACAGCAACTCCCGCCAGACCTTGCCCTGGACGGACAGTAGCCCGGCCGAATCGGCTACTTTGCGGCGACGTTTCCCCGGGTGGAGATGTGCTGTCCGACGACACGAACTCGGCGCTGGTCGCGACATGCCTTGTCACTCACCGCGCTCAACGGCGCCGGGACTGACCGAGAAGCTGGCGCCGGGTCGTGCGTTCCGCGCAAGCTGGTGCTTCGGGCTCGGAGCCGACGTACCCGTGGCAACACCGAAGGCGGTCTCCTGGAGTTGACGCAGTGTCCGTGCGATCGACCGTTATGGCGAGGCCGGCGCCGCGTGCATGACTTCTCAGAACCGTAGGAGCGGGACGGGATCGTCGAGGCAGGCCGATAGGCGGGCCAGGTCGTCTGCGTCGGCGGTCAGCACGGTCGCCGCGGCCGCGGCCGCAACCGTGACGATGTGTCCGTCGACGACGTCTGCGCTGCCGGCGGTCCCGAGCAGCGCACCGACCTCGTGCGCCTGGTCCGCCGCGAAGGGGACGATGCG
>JAFASF010000417.1 GCA_019244745.1 Solirubrobacterales bacterium
GCGCGCCCTTGGTGGTGACCACGCCGGGCGGGAGGATCATCGCCGACCGCGTGGTGATCGCGATGAACGCGTGGTCGGCGGGGTTGCGAGAGCTTCGTCGTGCGTTCGTGGTGGTCGCGAGCGACATCGTGATCACCGAGCCGGCCATGGACGAGCTCCAGCGCACCGGCTGGCGCGACGGCGTGAGCATCTCGGACTCGCGGATGATGGTGCACTACTACCGAACGACCCCCGACGGGCGGATCGCCTTGGGCAAGGGCGGGGGGCGCCTCGCCTACGGCGCGCGGTTCGCCTCCTTCAACGGAACCTCGCCGATCGAGGCGCAACTGGCGGCCAGGATGAGAGCGATCTACCCCTCGTTCGAAGCCGTGCCGATCGCAGCGAGCTGGGCCGGGCCAATCGACCGCAGCGTGGATGGCCTGCCGTTCTTCTTCGCACTCGGCCGTCCAGACCTCGTCTGCGGCGCGGGCTACTCGGGCAACGGCGTCGGACCGTCGGTGCTCGGCGGCCGCATCCTGGCGTCGCTCGCGCTCGGGCTCGACGATGAGTGGGCAGCGTGTGGTCTCGTGCGCCGCCCGCCCCGAGGACTGCCCGGTGAGCCGTGGAAATACCTCGGCGGGCGCCTCGTGCGGGGCGCGGTCGCGCGCAAGGAGCGGGCAGAGGACTGCGGGCGCCCGCCGGCGCGGGTCGACCGTGCGCTGGCCGGACTCGCGCCCCCTGGCCTGGTGCCGCTCGAGTAGCCTCAGCTCACTTCGAGCACGCGCGCCCCGGCGGTTGTGGGCGCTCGAGTAGCCTCAGCTCACCTCGAGCACGCTCGCCCCGGCGTGGGCGGCCAGGGCATCCATGACGACGCGGCCCGCGATCGCGGCAGTCGCGGAGGTGGCATCCAGGCTAGGCGCGGTCTCAACGACGTCGAGCCCGATCAGCCCTCCGGCGGCGATCCCGCGGACCAGCGTCAGGAGCTCGCGGCTGGTCAATCCGCCGGGCGTCGGACAGCACGTCCCGGGCGCGTAGGCGGCGTCGAGCGAATCGACATCGACGGTTAGGTAAATGCCTCCCGTGCTGTGGTCGCCGCCCGCGATCTCGCGCGCCCGATCGATCGCCCACCGCAGTCCGTGCTCCCAGATCTCCTCGAGCCAGAGCACCGCGATGCCATGCTCGCGACAGAAGCGGAGCTCGGTCCGCGGATTCATCCACCCGCTGATCGCAACCAGCGCGATCTTCTCCGGGTCAAACCCGGCGTCGACCGCGCGCGTGATCGGGCAGCAGTGGTTCAGGGTCTCCCCGCCGACGTCGAGGGCGGTGTCGAGATGGGTATCGATCAGGACCAGCCCGGGATCCGATATCCGCGAGCTCACGGCTCGGACGGCGGGGATCGTGACCGAGTGATCGCCCCCCAGGACGACCGGTAACGCGCCGGCTTCGATGATCTGGCCAACGGCCTTCTCGGCGACCGCGAACGTCTTCTCCGCGTTGGCGAGTACCACCGGACAGTCTCCGCAGTCCACGAGCGTCAGCGCATCGAGCAGATCGAAGTCCCACGTGGCGTTGTACGTCAAGAACTGCGCCGAGACGTCCCGGATCGCGCGTGGTCCGTAATTGGCCCCGGTGCGACTGATCGACGTCGAGTCCCACGGCATGCCGTAGATCGCTGCCGTCGCGTGGGCCTCTCGGAGACCGGCTGCGTCGGGCGGGACGTGGGGCACGCGCAGAAATGAGCCCGCGAGGCCGGCGTGGAGCACGGTCTGCCACATCGTTCGGTCAAGAGAATCGTCTCGGTCGGTCGCTGCCATCTTGATCTCCTTTGCGCTCTGCTCGCTCCGCTCCCGCGCTCTGTTAACTCAGTGGGCCACGCCTGAGGAAGCGTTTGCGCTCGTGGACGTACATCCCGAGCGGGTACGTCCGGTATCGCGGCCGCGGCAGCTTTTCCATGGTGATGAAACCGGGGGGCGCGTTGATCACGTCGGGAATCCGGTTGACCAGCTGGGTGCACGTCGTCACTCCGGTCGGGACCGCGGGATTTGACAGGTGAAGCTCGGGCTCGCCCGTCACCGTCCAGTCGTTGATGTCCGCTTCGCCCGGTAGGTAGAGCCGTCCGGTCATCTCGAACGTCAGCGTGATCCCTTGATGAGTTTTGACCGTGTCGACATCGGTGAAGCCGATGACCCGGCCCGTGTCGACGGTGAGTTCCAGGCTCTCCGAGCGGACCGGCTCTTGTGCGATCTCCGGTCGGGTGGTGCTCTCGACCGCCACTGTGGTCAAGCCGAGATCCTCGACGAGCGCGCCGAGCGTATTGCGGCCGAAGCTCGGCGGCCGGTCGGCTTCCGCCAGCCAAGTGTCAAAGTCATCGACGGTGGTGTCAACCCGCTGGTCCTTCGCCACCTCGGGTCCGAAATCGTCCACGTTCCAACTGGCACGGCCGGTGACCGTCTCGATTCGATGGGCGGTGGCGAGCACCATGCTCACCAGGTTCACCCAATAGACATCCTGGTGACCGGTGCCGGTGATCGTGACCCCGTTCTGCCGCGCCAGGCGGTCGAGCTCGGCGGTCTCCATGGGCGCGGTGTTCCAGGGATACAGCGCCTCCTCGGAGATCGTGACCGCGTTGACGCCGTGCTCGGCGCAGCGCCGCAGGTGCTCGTACATGTCTGACATGTAGCTGGCCACGGCGATCACCGCGATGTCGGCTTGGCGGGAACTCAGCACCCGTTCGGGGTCGTCTTCGACCACGACACCGGTCGGGAAGCCGAGACCGGCCACCTCGCCGAGATCGCGTCCGACCTTCTGCGGGCTGCGGGCGAGCGCGCCCACGATGTCGACGCCCTTCTCGAGCATCATCCGGGTCGCGACCGAATTCATCGCGCCGACGCCGTAGACGATCGCCTTGATCCGCCTCATCCGCTCCCTCCTGTCACGAAGATGTATTGCCGCCCGCTCAGCCGCGGGCAGCATAACGGGTGCGCAAACTGAGTCCTAAACGCCCGGCGCGGTCGATCCCTCGACCGCCTCGATGGCACGCAACCCCAGCCACAGATCGACGACGTCCTTGGTGCTCGACAGGCTCCGCGCGGTGAGCTCCTCGATCCGCCGGATCCTGTAGACCAGGGTCTGGCGGTGAATGAACAGCTCGGCCGCCGTACGCGTGGCCGAGCGATTGTTTTCGAGCAGCACGGAAAGGGTCCGCACCAGCTCGGTCTGATGCGTGCGGTCGTAGCGAACCAGCGGCCCGAGGACGTGCTCGGCGAGCTCTTCGGCGCGCTCGAGCGCAAACGCCGACGACGATGCGCCATCCTCGCCATAACGAGTGACTCCTCCGGTGCCCGGCGGCGCACCGTGGAGCGCCCACCGTGCCTCGCGCGCAGCGTTCGGGATCCGCTCCGGCTGTCCGACCGGTGCGCTGCACCCCACGGGGCATCCGTCCGGGAGGATGTCCACCAGAACGCTGAACGACGCCGGATCATCGCGGATGAGCGCGAGGTGGGCCGCGTCGCCGTCGCCGACCCGCAGCAGATGCGGCAGCCCTCGCGCGAACAGCTCCTGATGAAGCGCAGTGTCGCTCTGCCGCCAGGCAACCACGAGCACCTCACCGGGCGCGAGCTGTACGGTGCGCAGGCGGGCGACGGCGTGCGGCGGGTCGAGTCTCTGACTTAGGAGGTCGTCGAACAGCTCGGCACCGGCGCGGCTGAGGGCGTCTCGTTGCGACGCGAGCTTCTCCAGCTCGAGTGCGGCCACGGTCGAGGCGTGCTGGAGGACGCTCAGTTCCGGCACGGACTCGGTGAAGCACCCGGCCAGCAGCGCCGCCGCACGTCGCGACGGAATCGGAACCGCGAGCGCTGCCCGCCCATCGACGTCAAGGCGCAGGATCGCCGGCAGCCGGCCTGCGCAGCGCCGGAGCGTGTCGAGCAGGATGCAGCGGATGGACGATGCCAGCGGACGCCGGGGGTCGAAGGCATAACTCCAGGCGGTCAGGTCCACCACGTCGAGGCGGCACCCGAGCTCCACCCCGAGGTCCTCGAACAGAGCGATCCCATCGCGGCCCTCGATCGTCGCCGTGCGAAGCGATTCGTAGATCCGCGAGGTCTTCAGCAGCCGGCGGCGCTCCTCGAAGTCGGTCTTTGACTCGCCGACGACCCGCGCCAGGGCGGCAAACGGCACCTCGAACGCGGTCAGTAGGATCGGCAGCGCGCGCCGCTCCGAGGCCCTGGTCATCGCCGAGGAGATCGGGGGCGCCCCGACGTCCTCACCGATGGCAATCGCGCTGATGCCGGCATCGGCGAGGCGGCTCACGTAGCGGGCCTGATTCTCGGGGCCCGCGGGTAGGCCGAGGCCGTTGGTCATCAGCATGTCGAAAGGTTCGAGCCAGTGCCATGGGTCCGGCATCTCACAGCTGTGTGCCCAGTTGATGACCTGCTCGCCACCGGCCCGGCCGGAGTGAAACCGGGTACGCAGGTGCGGCGTGTCGACCAGCTGCTTGACAGTAATCGCCACCGGCTCTCCTCATACCACTGTATGACGCCTATGTCCAACTTCAGCATGTCGCGGATTGCCGGACCGCGGATGGCGCGCGGACAATGGGCCATGCGGATCGTGCTTCTCGGCGGAGCGGGAGAGATCGGATCGGAAGTGGCGCGCGATCTGGCCGCGCAGCCCGAAATCGAATCGCTCGTGATCGCCGACCTGGACGGAGGGCGAGCGGCCGAGCTGGCGCACCGGTTGGACCGCCGTGGCCTCAGCGACCGCCGGGTCGATATCCGCGACCGCGAGTCTGCCCTCGAGCTCATAGCGGGAGCGGACCTTCTGATGAACTGCGCGAGCTTCGTGTTGTTCGACGACGTCTTTCGGCTGGCGCTCGAGGCGCGAGTCGACTATGCGGACCTGCTTTCCGAGCCCACTGCGGACCACCGCCGCGCCGCGGCGAACGCCGGGATCACCGCCATCTCCGGACTGGGCGCGTCGCCGGGCCTGTCGAACGTCCTGGTCCGTCACGCGTCGGAAGAGCTCGACGAGCTGCGCGAGGTGAACATCTCGTGGATCAGCTTGCGGACGATCGCGCCGACCCCGGGCCTGCTCGACACGATCCTGTGGGAGCTCTCCGAGGAGTGTCCGACGCGCCGCTACTACCAGGACGGTCGTCATCGGCGGGCCGCGTTTCTCGAGGGCTCGCGGAGAGTCGAGTTCGCGCCGCCTGTGGGGCGTCAGCTCGTCTACTACGTCCCGCACACGGAGGTCACGACCCTTCCCCGCCACTTCCCGATGCTGCGGGACTGCGCGGTCAGGGGCAGCTGGCGTCCGGAGCTGATGGCTGACCTGGCGGTGCTCGAGCGCCATGGGCTGCTTTCCCCTGCGGCGATCGAATCGACCAAGGAGGCGATCTGGCAGCGGCATGGCGGGATACGCGACGCTGCGCCGTGGATGCTGTACGTGAACGTCGAGGTCGATGGGCGGCGCGACGGCCAGCCCGTCCGGCGCTCCTACAACGTGAGCCATCCTGTGCACTGGGGCGAGCGAGGCGTGGCCCGCATGACCGCCGTTCCGGCGGCCGTCGGGGCGCAACTGCTGGCACGGTACGGCCGGATCGCCACGGGGTTCGTCGACCCGGAGGAGTACTACGACCCGCGCGAGTTCCTCGAGACGCTCGGGCGGCGCGGCGGCGTCACCGTGGAGCGCGCGGAGACGAGGGTCCCGGCCCAGCTACGCCAGCCAAGCCGAGCCTGATTGCGAAGGAGGCAATACAACATGGAGAGTCTGTTCATCGATGGCGAATACCTCGACAGCAGCGCGAACGCCGCGATCGAGGTCGAGAATCCCGCCACCGAGGAGGTCATCGCCGAGGTCCCCGACGCCGATGCGGCCGACATCGACCGGGCGGTCGAGGCGGCCCGCCGGGCTCAGCGGGGGTGGCGCCTGGTGGACGGGCTCGAGCGGGTGGGGATGCTGCATCGGTGTGCCGATCGGCTCGAAGAGTTCGCCGATGAACTGGCGGTGCTGCTCACCCGCGAGGGCGGCAAGACTCTGAAGGAGAACCGCGACGAGATCGACTGGAGCGTCACCGCGTTCCGTCACCTCGGCGAAGTCGCCCGCGCCTCGCGCGGACGGGTGGTGGGTGCGACCAAACCCGGGCAGATCAACCTCGTGTTAAACGAGCCGCTCGGGGTCGTCGTCCACATCCTGCCGTTCAACTACCCGATCGTGCTGCTCGCCTGGCAGGTGGCGGCTGCGCTGGCGGCGGGCAACGCATGCATCGTCAAGCCGAGCGAGCACACTCCACTCGCCACCCTGCGCCTGGGTGAGGTGTTCTCCGACTTGCCGGCCGGGGTGTTCAACGTGGTAACCGCCTCCGGTGCCGGCGCGCAGCGCCTGGTCGAGCATCCCGGCACCGACATGATCGCGTTCACCGGGTCGGTGGCCGTCGGGTCGCGGATCATGGCGGCGGCCGCCCCGCGGATCAAGAAGTTGCTACTCGAGCTGGGCGGCTCTGACCCGTTCATCGTGCTCGGCGACGCGAAGCTCGACGTGGCCGCCAGGGGCGGTGTGTTCGCGGCTTTCCTGAACGCCGGCCAGGTGTGCACCTCGGCCGAGCGGTTCTACATCGAGGACTCGGTGTACGACGACTTCATGACCCGTGCCGAGGAGGTGATCGGCTCTCTGCGGGTCGGGGACCCGTTCGGCGACGTCGACGTGGGCGCGTTGATCTCGCGCTCGGCGCGTGAGCAGGTCTCCCGCGTGATCGACGAGATCTCCTCCCTCGGCGCCAATGTGGTGCGGGGTGGTCAGGTCCCGCCGGAGCTCCCCAGGGGCTACTTCTACGAGCCGACGCTGATCGAGGTCACGGACGCAAACCGGCAGCGATTCGAAGACGAGATATTCGGTCCGCTGGCGACTGTGACGCGCGTCCGCGACCTCGAGGACGCGATCGCATGCGCCAACGGGTCGAACTTTGGTCTCGGTGCGAACATCTACACGTCGAGCCTCGAGATGGCGATGCGCGCCGCGACCGAGCTACAGGCGGGAACGGTGTGGATCAACGATCCCCTGAAGGACAACGACGCGGCGCCGTTCGGCGGAATGAAGTTCAGCGGGCTCGGCCGCGAGCTCGGGATCGAAGGAATCAGTGCCTTCACTCAATCCAAGCACGTACACATGGATTTCGCACAGGCACCCTCACCGGAGTGGTGGTTCCCGTACGAGCGGCCAGCAATCGCGGAGGAGCGCGCGTCCGCGAGCGGGGCCACCCCGGCGTGAGGCCAGGGCCGATCGAGCCCGGCTCGGGTCGGCCGGTGCGTGCCGTGGTCTACGGCGTCGGGGCGATGGGGTCGGTCATGACGCGGCTGCTCCTCGATAAGGGCGCCACCCTGGTCGGCGCGATCGGACACAGCCCGGAGAAGGTCGGGCGCGACCTCGGTGAAGTGGCGGGCCTGGACGGGAAGCTCGGGGTCACGGTGGAAGACGATCCGGCCGCGGTTCTGGCTCGGAGCGACGCGGACATCGCGGTCGTCGCGGTCTCGAGCTATTTGGAGACTATGTTCGACCACTTCCAGATCTGCCTGGAGCACCGGACGAACGTGATCACAATCGAAGAGGAGAGCTTCTTTCCGTGGTCGACCGCGCCGTCGCTCGCCCAGCGCCTTGACGATCTAGCCAAGTGCCATGGGGTGACGATCATGGGCTCGGGAGCGCAGGACGTGTTCTGGATGACCCTCCCGGCCGTCCTCATGGGCGCCGCCCATCGGATCATCTCGGTTCACGGCCGCGCCACATGGAACGTCGACGACTACGGTCCAGAGGTGGCAGAGCACGTCCACGCAGGATCGACGCTCCCGGAGTTCGAGTCGCACGTCGCACAGCACGGTTGGCCCTCGTTCGTGGTTCGCAACACCCTCGATGCGCTCGTTGCCGACACCGGATTGACGCCCACCGGGGCCGACACGGCGGTACGCCCGGTGCTCGCCGCCGCTGACACGCCCTCGAGTAGCCTCGGCAGGGTGATCGAGGCTGGAAGCCTGCTCGGTGTCATCGATACGGCAACCGTCACCTCGCAAGAGGGCCCGTGGTTCACCTTCGAGCAGACCGGATGCGTGTACGGCCCCGGCCAGTCCGACGTGAACGAGTGGATCGTGCGCGGCGAACCGGAGGAGCTGCGCCTGCGCAACGATCGCGTCCCGACTCGCCTGGCCACCTGTACCCAGGTCGTAAACCGGATCCCCGACGTGATCGCCGCACGGCCGGGGTTCGTCACGGTCGCGGATCTTCCTCGTCCGCGCTACCGCCACCTCTCGTTGCACTCATACCTCGGATGCGGATAGACGACCCAACACCTGGCTCGGCGTCGCTGCCGCGTGAAGCATCCGCCAGCCCGCAGCCGGCCGTGGAATTCTCATTCGAGCCGCTCACCCCCACGTCGTTCTTGACACGCTCGGCGATCGTCCATCGCGACCGGCTGGCGGTCTTCGATGGCGGGCTGCGCCTGACGTACAGCGAGCTGCGGGAGCGAGCAGGCCGGTTCGCGGGCGCGCTGGAGGCACTCGGGGTGGAGCCGGGGGGGAGGGTCGCGGTGATCGCGGCCAACTCGCACTTGATGCTGGAAGCTCATTACGGGGTGCCGCTCGCGGGGGCGGTGCTCGTCGCGCTGAACATGCGCCTGTCGCCGGGGGAGCTCGGCTACATCCTGGACCACAGCGGCGCCACTGTGCTCCTGTGCGACAACGAACTCCAATCCCTGGCCGGCGACGCGATCGCGGCATCATCCGGCGCCGCCCGGCTCGTCAACGCGACGCAGTACGCGGAGCTGATCGAGCGCTCGTCGTTCGTGTGGCGCGGCGTCCCGGACGAGCGCGGGCTGCTGTCGATCAACTACACAAGCGGCACCACCGGCCGGCCGAAGGGAGTGATGTACCACCACCGCGGCGCCTATCTGCAATCGCTCGCCATGGCCTTCCACGCCCGTCTTCACCCCGAAAGTGTGTTCCTGTGGACGCTGCCGATGTTTCACTGCAACGGCTGGTGCTTCACCTGGGCGGTGACGGCGGCCGGCGCCCAGCACGTCTGCCTGCCGCGACCCGATCCGGAGGCCATCTGGCGGCTGATCGACGAGGCCGGAGTCACTCACTTCAACGCGGCTCCCACGGTCCTCACCGACCTCGCCGGCCACCCGGCGGCGCACCGTCCGGACCGTCCGATCCACATCGCAACCGGTGGAGCGCCACCGTCGCCGGCGCTCATGGAGCGGTTTGCCGCGCTCGGGATCGAGATCACCCACCTGTACGGTCTCACCGAGAGCTTTGGGCCGGTCGTGATCTGCGACTGGAAGGCGGAGTGGGACGAGCTTCCGGCGGAACGTCGCGCGCAGCTCAAGGCTCGCCAAGGTGTCGGCAACGTCATCGCTCAGCCCGTGCGGGTGGTCGGCCCGCACGGCAGCGACGTCCCCGCCGACGGCGAGACGCTGGGCGAGATCGTCCTGCGGGGCAACGACCTGATGCTCGGCTACTTCCAGGACCCCGAGGCGACCGCGGCCGCCGTGCCGGACGGGTGGTTTCACACCGGCGACCTCGGCGTCATGCATCCGGACGGGTACGTGGAGCTCCGCGACCGCCTCAAGGACGTGATCATCTCCGGCGGCGAGAACATCGCGTCGGTCGAGGTCGAGCAGGCGGTCGCGAGTCACCCGGCGGTGCTCGAGGTCGCGGTCGTGGCGCGCCCGGACCGGCGGTTCGGAGAGCGCCCCGTGGCGTTCGTTCGCCTCGTGCCCGGAGGCGAGGCATCGGAGGCGGAGATCATCGAGCACGTCCGGACGCGCCTGGCTCGCTTCAAGGCGCCGAGCGAGGTCGTGTTCCGATCCGAGCTGCCGCGGACGGCCACCGGCAAGATCCAGAAGTTCGTATTGCGCACCCAGCTTTCGCAGGCACTGGGTGGGCAAGATCAGATCGAGAGGTGATGTGAGTGGACTACGAGGCGATAGTCGTCGGCGGCGGGTTCGCGGGAATGACCGCGGCGCGGGATCTGCACGATGCCGGACACTCGGTGCTCGTGCTCGAAGCGCGCGACCGGCTCGGCGGGCGCACCTGGTACAAGCCGTTCCGGGGAAGCGGCAAGACCCTCGAGTTCGGGGGCACCTGGGTGGCTCCACGCTGGCAGCCGAACATAGGGGCCGAGATCGAGCGGTACGCGGCCGAGCTGATCGAGAGCCCGGTGCCTTCGACCTTCGCCTGGTCGCTCGGAGGCGAATTGACCACGGGCGCGAACCCGATCCCCGTGGAGGAGTGGCTCGCGTTCGAGAGCGCGATCCGGGCGATCGACAATGCCGCCGCCCGGATCCGCTTCGGCGAGGCCCCGCTCGACCAGCGGGGACTGGAAGATCTCGATGTTCCCTTCGACTCGTGGCTGCGCGGTCTGGAACTCCCGCCCAAGACGCTTGACTTCCTGATGGCCTGGGCGGGGTTCTTCTTCGGGGCGCCTTGCTCGGAGGTGTCGGGCCTGCACATCCTGTCCTGGGTGGCCGGGTTCGAGAACAGCGCGGTCGCGTGGTACGTGGCGGTGAGCCAGAAGCTGGCCGAAGGCACGGCCGGCCTCATCAACACGCTCGCCGAGGACTCGGCGGCGGACATCAGGCTCGGTGCCCCGGTCGCGGGGATCGAGACGACCGATGAGGGCGCGGCGGTGACGACCAGAGACGGTGAGCGATACGCCGCCCGGGTCGCGGTGCTGGCCACGCCGATCAACACGTGGCATCGGTTGTCGAGTGGCTCGGCGCTCGGCGCCGCGAGGGTCGCGATGGCCCAGGAACGGATGGCGGGGCACGCGACCAAGATCTGGGCGCTCGTCCGGAACCTGCGCGGCAACTTCTACGGCGTCGGCTGGGACACGAAGATCAAGTGGCTGGCCACCGAGTACAACACCCCGGAGGGCGACCTTCTGGTTGGCTTCGGCACCTCTCCGGAAGAGCTCGACGTGAACGATGGCGATGCGATCGCGGCCGCGGTCAGGGAGTTCCTACCCGAGGCCGATGTCGTCGCCGTTGATGCCCACGACTGGAACGCGGATGAGTTCTCCCAGGGAACCTGGATGGCCTACCGGCCGGGTCAGGTGATGCGTCATGCGTCTGCCATCGGGCGGCCCGAGGGTCGGCTCGTGGTCGCCGGCTCCGATGTGGCCTCGGGATGGGCCGGCTGGATCGACGGGGCAATCGAGAGTGGACACCGGGCGGCGAGGGCGGCCGGCGAGGTGTTGTCCATCCGGGCGCTCGCGTGACTTCGGAATGTAACTGTGTGGACACGCCCTGACCGTCGCGAAGTCGTAGGATGGAGTCGTCGGGGCGAGAGAGAGGAGATCCATGGCGGATAGAGCGGCTTCTGAGGACCTGACCGAGGTCCAGTCAAACGGCAACGGCGCAGCCAGAGAGTTCGTCGAGGAGTGGCGCGATGTGGCCTACAACTGTTTCAGCTCGGGACACAAGTTCTGCCGTGAAGTGTGTCCGGTCATGCAGGTCACTCGGGACGAGCGGCACACACCGACCGCGTTCCACGCCAACGTCGTGGCGATGGAGAAGGGCCATCTCTCGATCGAGGACGTGGCGGAGGATTACGTGCACTGCACGATGTGCGGCGCCTGCGAGCTGCGGTGCCCGAACACCCTGTTCACCGGCGACTTCTATCGCTTCCGCCAGCGCACCGTCGATGTGGTCAAAGCGGCCCGCGCGCTCGCGGTGAAGGAGGGCATTCATCAAAAGGACTGGAAGCGCTGGGCGGAACTGACCGACCGGTGGGGCAACGAGCCCGTCCTCGGCTGGACCAAGGAGACGTCGGGCAGCAAGGTGCGGGCCTGGGCCGCCGGCCTGGACATCCCGACCGGTGGCGAGACCGTGCTGTTCGCCGACTGCGAGGCGGCGTTCAAGCGCCCCTCGGTGCCGCGGGCGGTAGCGCTGATTCTGCGCGAGGCCGGAGTCGAGTTCGGGCTGATGGATCAGCAGTGGTGCTGCGGCGGTCCCATGTGGGAGACGGGTTACGTGGAGATCGCGCACAAGATGGCCGAGCACAACATGCTCGACTGGCGCAAGACCGGGACCAGGCGCGTCATCTGCCTGGACCCGCACGACTACATCACGATCATCGAGAACTATCCCTCGCTCGACGCGAGCTTCGATGAGTTCGAGATCGTGCTGGCCGTGGATGAGATCGCTGAGCAGATCCGTGACGGCAAGCTCCGGTTGACCACCCCCGTTGAACGCACGGTCACCTATCACGATCCATGCCGTCTGAACAAGCGCATGGGTGTGTGGCAGTCCCCTCGCGAGATTCTCCGCGCGATCCCCGGTCTGACCTTTGTCGACGTCGACCACGTCACCCAGTGGTCCTACTGCTCGGGAGCGGGCTCGAACCTTGGGGTGGCAAAGCCCGAGCTGACCGCCGAGATCAGCCGGCGGCGAGTAGCCAAGGTCAGGGAGCTCGACGGTGTCGATACGCTGGTATCGGCCTGCCCATGGTCAGAACGACCATTGACCGAGCAGGGAGAGGCACAGGGCATCGAGGTGTACGACATCTTCGAGCTCGTTGCCGAGGCCGCGGGATTCGAGGTGTGAGATGGCGGTCGCACTCCTTGACAGCGTGGTCGACGAGCTGACTGCGATCTGCGGCCCCGATCACGTCTTCACCGGCCGTTCGGCGACGTTCAACCGCGCACGAGTCCCGGCCCCATTTCCGGTCCACAAGTGGGACGAGCACGTTCCGTCCGCCGTGGTCCTGCCGACGTCCGCGCACCAGGTCTCCGAAGTGGTAAAGATGGCCAATCGGCACCGGATACCGGTGGTCCCGCGGGCGGGAGCAACGGGACTGACCGATGGCGCGGTACCGCTGCGTCACGGCATCGTCGTCGACGTCAAGCTGATGAACCAGATCCTCGACCTCGACCACGAGAACCGCACGGTGACCGTCGGTCCCGGGATCAACATGCTCAAGCTCAACGAGGAGCTGCGCAAACACGGCTACATCTACCCGGACAACCCGGCGTCGTACCCTTGCTCACTGGTCGGGGGACGCATCGGAACGAGCGGCTGGTCCTTGATTGGCGCGCGCTACGGTCACACCCGGGACCTGGTCATCTCTTTTGAGATCGTGCTTCCCACCGGGGAGATCGTCAGGGTCGGGGACGGCGGAGGCCGGACCGTGCGCAAGTCCTCGAGTGGCTACCAGCTCAAGCACCTGTTCATGGGCCACCAGGGGACTCTCGGGATCGTCACCGAGGCGACGCTCGAGCTGGTGCCACGACCGGAGGCTGAGTTCTCCGCGTTCTTCGCCTATGGGGATTACATGGACGCCTGGCGCGCCACCGGAGACTTAGCCCGTTCGGGCGTGGCGACGCTCGCGGGCGTGGTCCTGTTCGACGAATGGAAGCTCGCCTACCTGCGCCGGGACGATGAGGCCTACATCCCGCAACCCGAGTCGATCAAGGGAGTTATCGCGTGTGCCAGCTACGGCAACGCGGACGAGGTCAGGATCGGGGCGAAGAGACTGCTGCGAATCGGCAACGCGTCCGGGGGCGTCTACCTGGGAGACGAGATCTCCCAGGGCGACTGGGCCTCGCGCCACGACCGCTACGCGACGCCCCAGCACGGACGCACTCGTGACGGTCAGGTCGCGTTGATGAGCTGGCATTGTGAGGATGCGTCGATCCCGTACTCCGAGCTTCCGGCGGTGCGCGAGGAGTGGCACGCCATTGCCGCCAAATTGCGCGAGCGCTTCGACATGTTCGACGACTGGGGAATGTTCGCGTACACCAACGGGGCGTTCAAACCGTGGGGTGACTATCTGACCGAAATCGACATTGGGATCTGGGAAACCAGGTGGGACGAGGAGACATGGGCGGCCTGGGTCGATGCCAAGCGGGAGCTCGCGCGGGTGTCCATCGAGCACGGGGGTTCGATCTCCGCCTGTCACGGATCGTGCCGGGAAGGTGAGGTCGACCTGGTACCTGCCGAGCTCGGAGGTGGATTCGAAGTGATGAAGACGATCAAGCGCGGACTCGATCCGAACAACATCATGAACCCCGGCAAATACCTGCTCGACCAGGCCTACGAGGAGGCGTGACCATGCTCGGCTTCAAACTGTCAGCCCAGAGACCACCGGAACCCGAGCGCGTAGCGGACGGCGTGGTCAGCCGGTTTGAGCACGTGTTCGAGGTCGAGCCGGCACTGATGACCGAGCACGTTCGGCAGCAGGACATCCCGAACTGGGACTTCCAGCGCATCGTCGACAGTCGCTGGGAGCACCTGGCCTGGATGCATGAACATTTCGCCGATTCGGTGATCTCGGGCGAGGAGTTACTCGCCGAGCTCGAAGCGGAGCAACCCAATCCCTGACCAGAGGAGGACCGGTTAATGACCGTTCGTGCCAACGGGGGGCTGCGGTTCTCTTACTGCATGCTCCCCGACTATTCGCTGGCGGACTCGATCGAGATGATCAAGGTCGCGGACGAGCTCGGCTACTACGCCTGCTACTCGGTCGACGAGACGTGGCACAAGGATCTGTGGTGCCTGTTCTCAGCGGCCGCCGACAAGACGCGCAACATCCGCTTCGGGCCGAACGTGACGCACGTGTTCCTGCGCGAGCCGACGCTGATCTGTCAGCAGCTCGCGACACTCGACGAGCTGTCCGGCGGGCGCGCCGAGGCGGTCGTGTCCACCGGCAACTTCGTGATGATGGAGCAGTACCACTTGGACTGGGCCAAGCGGAAGCCGCTCTCCCGGCTGCGCGAGGCGATGCACGTGATGCGCACGTTCCTGGACGACGGCAAGATCGATTTCGAGGGCGACTTCTTCAAGTACACCGGGTTGTTCACCGCCGCCCGGCCGGTGCAGGAGCGCATCCCGCTGAAGATGGGCGGGATGAAGGGTCCGCGGTCGTTCGAGGTCGCAGGTGAGATCGCCGACGGCTTGCACCATGCCCTTTCGTACTCGCGTCCGGCTTACGACTACGTGGTCGAGCACGTCAAGGCGGGCGCCGAGCGCGCAGGACGGAACTGGGAGGACCTCGACCTGGGTGCCTGGATCGTGTCGGTCGTCTCCGACGACTCGGCCGCGGCCAAGCGGGCCGCCCGGATCCTGGTGGCGTTCTACATACCGTCCATGCCGCCCGAGCAGCTCGCCCGCCACGGCATCGATCAGGCCGAGCTGCAGCCGATCTTCGACGCGTTCGCGGCCGGCGACGTCGCCAAGGCGATCGAGATGTTCAGTCCCGAGCACGCCGAGAAGCTGTCGGTGGCGGGAACGCCGGAGGAGTGCGCGGAGCAGATCGAGCGCGACATCATCCCGGCCGGGATCAACCACGTGGTCCTGGCGCTCGCCGACGCACCGCTGGTGGAGTTCTTCTCCGGGCAGTCGATCGCCGGCGTTCCGCCGATCAAGGACCAGCTGCGGCTGGTGGCCGAACGGATGATGCCCGCGTTCGTATGACCTATCTCGACGACCTGTTCGGCCTCGCCGGACAGACCGCCGTCATCACCGGCGCCACCAGCGGACTCGGAGCGGCGAGCGCGATCGGCCTCGCCGGCGCCGGCGCCACCGTGATCGTGAGCGGCCGCGACCGCGAGCGGGGGGAGCGAGTGGTGGATGAGATCACCGCGGCCGGCGGTAGCGCAGAGCTGGAGCTCGCGGATCTCGCCGATGCCGGCGCCACGATCGCGCTCGCGGAGCGCATCCTCGAGCGCCACGAACCGGTGGACATCCTCGTCAACGCCGCCGGGGTGTTCATGCGGGGTGACGCCGTCGAGGTCACGCTCGAGGACTGGGAGGGGCTCATGCGCACCAACGTGACCAGCACGTTCCTGCTCTGTCAGCGCTTTGGACAGGGGATGATCGCCCGCGGTCGGGGGAAGATCATCAACTTCTCCTCCACCGACGGCTTTCTCGGCGTGCCGGAGCAGGTGGCCTACAACGTCAGCAAGGGCGCGATCGTGCAGCTCACCCGCACGCTCGGCGCGGAATGGATCCGCCACGGGGTGAACGTCAACGCGGTCGCTCCGTGCGACTTCGCGACGCCGATGATCGCCCCGTTCATGGACCAACCCGAGTACCGCGACTGGATCATGGAGGCGATTCCCGCCGGCCGCGTGGGCCAGCCGCGCGAGATCGTCGGCGCGGTGTTGCTCCTGGCCTCGGGAGCCTCGGACATGATGGCGGGCCACAATCTGCTGGTCGACGGCGGGCGGACGGTGATCTGAGTCGGGTCGCGGCGGTTACACTGACGCGGTCATGGCGTCCACCGAGGCCGAACTCCCCCGGGCGGTCCGGAAGGGACCGCCCATCACGGTCACCTGCGAATGCGGCCAGCGTCGTGACCTGAAGTACGGCGAGCAGTGGCGGTGCGAAGGCTGCGGCCGCAGGTTCGACACGCGCAAGATCCCGCTCGAGGAGTACGCGGCGATCCGGCGCACACAGGTGCGCTATCGGCTGTTCCCGATCCTCTCGGGCCTCCTCCTCCTGGTGGCGGTCATCCTGTTCTGGATTGAAGGGCGAGCTTTCAGCGCGTTGATCGCGGTGGCCTTCCTGCTCGCCTCGTGGTCCATGTTTGGGCGTCCCTTCTTTCGCTCGCGCTACCGGAAGGCGATCAGCAAGAAGGTCCCGACCTGGACGATCAAGGCGGACTAGCCGCGCTCGTTGCCGGCGGATCCGCCTTCGGCTGCGCGCGGTGGCACGAGCGTGGGCAATACCTATGGCTATGTCATACATATTGCCCGCGCTCCGTCCGGTCCGGCGCGATCGCGCCCGATGTACTCCTCAGTGCACGATCAGGACGTCGCAGTGCACCTTGTGCGCCACCGAGTCGCTCACGCTCTGCCCGAACAGCCGCCCGATGAGCGTCGGCTCGCCGGTACCGAGGACGACCAGGTCCACCCCCCGCTCGTTGGCCACCTCGGCGATCGTCTCGGCGGGGTGCCCGATGGCGGGGGCATATTCGGCGTTTAGACCCTGTCCCTCGAGAAAGGTTCGCGCGTGCTTGAGCTCCTCGATGTGCGCCTCCGGGGGATCCGTCGGATCGATCGGCCCCGCGGAACGGCCGATGTTGGTCATGATCGGAGCGACGCTCGTGACGATCAGCTCGGAATCGAAGGCTTTCGCGAGCTCGGCCGCGCGCTCGAGCGCGCGCCTGGCCGCTTCCGACTCGTCGTAGCCGATGAGTATCTTCTTCATTTCACTAGCTCCCGACGGGCACCGCAGCGGCAGATGGCTCGGGCGTCCACCCCGCTTGGATCAGGGCGTCCCGGTCTGCCCCCTCCGGCACCGTGGGCGTGGGCTCGTTCCAGTGGATGTGCTCCTTGTCCTGCACGACGCGCCGGTAGAAGAACAGCAGCACGGATGCGACCAGGACCCCGACGCCGATGGCGAAGTCCGTCCAGGTCCCGTAGCCGTTGAGCTTCGGGGCGCCGGCGCCGACGACCAGGATCACGGCGTTGTAGATCATGAGCACGCCGGCCATCCCGACCCAGAACGCGCTGACCTTCAGCGGCCGTGGCCAGTTCGGCCGGTCCTTGCGCAAGAGGAGGAAGCCGCTGAGCGCGAGCACGTGACAGAGCACATAGCCGATGTTGCTCATGTACAGGATGGCTAGGTTGCTGGAGATGAACAGGATCAGGCATGTGTTGACGAAGAGGTCCACGGTCATCGCCCGGCCGGGGACGTGGAACCGGTTGAGCACCCCCAGCTGTTTGATCGTGAGTCCCGCCTTGGAAATTCCGTAGAGCGCGCGCCCGGCGTCGGCGGTCGAGCTCGCCATCGATAGCAGCAGCGCCAGGATCAGGAAGACGAGGAAGACGTCGGCCGCGCCCTTGCCGACGATCGTGTTGAACGCCGTCACGTAGGACGAGTTGGCGAGAATCGCCGAGGACGACGGCACGCCGGTGAAGCCGCCGAGGCCGAGCGGCAGCAGGATGTAGACGAGCAGCGAAAAACTCCCGGCCGTGCGCAGGGCGATCGTGCTGTCGCGCCTGGACTTGTACTCGGGGGTGAAGGTCGCGCAGACCTCGACGCCATCGGCCGACCAGGCCATGATGAACAGCCACACGAGCGCGATCTTCACGCCGCCCCACTGGTGGCTGGCCAGCGCCCAGTGGACGTTCGACGAGTGCCAATGGCCGCTCACCCAGGGCCCGAACATGAGAACGAACAGGGGGATCATCATCAGCGCCCCCGTGATGTAGGTGAACCATGCGAACGGCCGCACCCCGAAGATGTTGAACGCCCACACGACCACGATGCAGGCGATGCCGATGAAGTTGAACAGCTGCAGGTGCACCACGCCGTCGTAGACGGTCCAGGTCGAGCTCGAGAACCACTGCGCCTGGATGAGCGAGCCGATGATGTTGCCGAAGATCGAGAGCACGACCGACCAGCCGATCCAGTAGCCGAAGGTGGCCACCGGGCCGACCAGCGTGGTGTATCTACGCCATCCCTCGTTGGCGTAAAGCGAAATTCCGCCCGACCGCCCCGGGAACATCGTCGCCGGCTCGGAATAGACCCAGACCGACAGCAGGGCAACCAGGGCCGCGATTCCCCACAGCACGGTCGCGCCGATCACGCCGAGGGCGCCGTATGCGCCCAGCAGCGACCCCAGCAGGAAGCCGGGATTGGCCAGAGCGATCGTGAACCCGTCCCACCAGCGAAGCGACTTCAGGAGTTGGCGCTCTTCGACAACTGCTGTGGCCATGGCCCAATTCCTCTCCTCAGTTGGGCAAATTGATGCAAAGCTGGCGCATTTTTATCAGGGGCGGGGGACCCGGTCAACTTGCGTCTAAAACCCTCACCATGCGCTCCAACAGCTCGTCTCCGGCGGTAGATCCGCCAGCGCGCAACGGTATACCAGTTTGTACAAGGGCGGTCAATTCGAATATTCGCCCAAATAGGGTGCGTCGCCGAGCGTAGAATCGCACCGAGGCGATGTCCCAGATACTCGATCGCCCCCGCGACAGCGCCACGCTGCCGGCCACGGCTCGTGGTAGGGCCCGTCCGGTGGTGCTCGGGACGCTTGCGGTGCGGGTCGATCCGACCGCCGAACGCGTCGCCCTGGAGAGTGCGCTCGAGGCCGGCGTCGCGCTGATCGTCGCCAACATGATCACGCTGCCGGCGTACCCGACGACGCTTATCCTGGCGCCCGAGTACGCCACGCTTCCGCACGAAGAGGCCCTCGATGAGCTCCGGGCGACGGCGTCACGGGCCGCGGCCCTCGGAATAACCACGGAGCTTCTGCGCATCTCGAGCCGGCGCCCGGTCAAGTCGCTGCTCGAGCTGGCGGCCGAGCGCGAGGCGGGTCTACTCGTGTTCGGCCCCGATCGGCGGTTGACGAACCGGCTGCGCTTCCGTGCCGCGGCCAGAGCGGTCCGCCGTGACGCCAACTGCCTGGTCTGGATCGCTCCTGACGGATAACAGGCTCACAGCCGCGCCAGCGCGTCGTCCAGCGTGAGGCGCCGGTAGGACTCGACGGGAATCCCGTCCTCTACGAGGGCGCGCCGGCCGAGCGCGACCTCCTCCCTGAGCTCCGGCGCCACCTCGGTCGACCGCTCCAGGACCGCCGCCACGTAGGACTCGGTCACGGCGTTTCCGGCGGCCAGGACGTCGGCATCCGCCACCCTCCCGGTCGGCGAGTAGGCCAGCGCGCTCACGATGCGGTTGCGCGCGCTTGCCAACGACTCGCGCTCGAACGCGGACTCCGAGTCGAACGCGGGGCGGTCTTCAACGAGCAGGCGGGTGATCCCCCGGTCGTTGATCGCCCGCAGCAGCTCCTCGGGGTCATCCGCCACCACGACCTCCTTGTGCGAGGGCCAGATGTCGAGCATCCCGTGGTCGCCGAGAGGGGCACCGACGTGGAACAAGAAGTAGTCGGGGTAGATGAAGAACTCCTCGGACCTGGAGCGCTGAACGTCGTAGAACGCCGTGACCGCGGCCAGGATCAGGGCGCTCGCCCCGACGGCGCCGCACGGGTGCCGAACGACGACCCCGACCCGATCCTGCTCCCCGAATTCCGGGAGAACATCGGAGAGCGTCCCGGGCCGCCCGCCTACCCGGATCCCGAACGAGGGGCTGGACAACTCGACGGCGGTGTGCATCAATCGACCTTGTAACGGGCGGGGCGCTCGGAGTCAACCGAAGCTCGATCTAGCGCAGCCCGCCGCGGTGGACACTGGACCGCAAACCCGCTAGAACTACCCCTGTACCGCTGGACCTATTTGTTCATTGCCGAACGAGAGGGAAGGAGAGACCCCCGTGGCCCGCGATCCCAAGTACGACATCCTCTTCGAACCGATCCAGATCGGCCCGAAGACGCTCAAGAATCGCTTCTACCAGGTGCCCCATTGCATCGGCGCGGGCTCGGAGAAGCCGGGAATGCAGGCCCACCATCGGGGGATGAAGGCCGAGGGCGGGTGGGGAGCGTGCTGCACGGAGTACTGCTCGATCCATCCCGAGTCCGACGACACCTCGCGGGTCTCGGCCCGCATCTGGGACGATGGCGACGTGCGCAACCTCGCGGCGATGACCGACCGCCTGCACCAGTTCGGAGCGCTCGCGGGGATCGAGCTCTGGTACGGGGGTCCTCATGCGCCGTGCATGGAATCGCGCGCCACCCCGCGCGGACCGTCGCAGATCGCCTCGGACTTCGAGCTGAACATCTTCCCGCGCTACATGGACAAGGACGACATCGAGGTCGTCCAGCAGATGTACGTCGACGCCGCCATCCGGGCGCGTGAGGCCGGGTTCGACATCGTCTACGTGTACGGCGCCCACGCCTATCTCCCGTTCCAGTTCCTCTCGCCGTTCTACAACCGACGCACGGACGAGTACGGCGGTTCCTTCGAGAACCGGGCCCGGTTCTGGCGCGAGTCGCTGTACAAGGTGCGCGAGGCCGTTGGCGACGACTGCGCGATCGCGTCCCGCTTCGCGGTCGACCACCTCCTGGGACCGATCTCGATCCAGGTGGGCGAGGACGGCGTGCGGTTCGTCGAATACTGCGACGATCTCGTCGACCTTTGGGACCTGACCGTCGGGGACATCGCCGAGTGGGGCCAGAATGCCGGGCCCTCGCGCTTCTTCGAGGAGAACCACGAGAAGCCCTTCACCGGCCAGGTCAAGGCCGGCAATCACACCAACAAGCCGGTCGTCGGCGTTGGCCGGGTCACGAATCCCGACACCATGGTGGCGATCATCAAGTCGGGCCAGTTCGACATCATCGGCGCCGCGCGCCCCTCGATCTCGGATCCGTTCCTGCCCAAGAAGATCGAGGAGGGTCGACCGGAAGACATCCGCGAGTGCATCGGCTGCAACCAGTGCATCTCGCGCTGGGAGATCGGCGGGCCGCCGATGGTGTGCACGCAGAACGCGACCGCGGGAGAGGAATACCGCCGCGGCTGGCACCCGGAGAAGTTCCATCCGGCCGCCAATCGCGAGAAGAGCGTGCTGGTGATCGGCGCCGGCCCGGCTGGCATGGAGTGCGCGATGGTTCTCGGCAAGCGCCAGATGTCCGCCGTGCACCTGGTCGAGGCCGAAAAGGAGATCGGCGGCTGCGTGAACTGGATCTCGCAGCTAGGCCACTCCGACGGCAAGGAGAACCTGTTCCGCGGCAGTGCTCGCGGACTGGGCGAGTGGAAGCGAATCGTCAACTACCGCCAGATCCAGCTCGACAAACTGAAGAACGTCGAGGTGCACATCGGCTCGCGCCTGAGCACCGAGCAAGTGCTCGAGTACGGCGCCGAAATCGTGATCGTGGCAACCGGATGCCACTTCGCCACCGACGGGATGAACGCCGCCACACACGCGCCGATCCCTGGCGCCGACGCGAGCCTCGATTGGCAGTTGACGCCGGACCAGGTGGTCTCCGAAGCCAAGCGGGTCGGCCAGCGCGTGGTGGTGCTCGAGAACGAGGCGTACTTCATGGGCGTGTCGGTCGCTCAGAAGCTGGCGGGCGAAGGCCACGACGTCACGCTCCTCACGCAGGCGGCCGAGATCGCGAACTACATGGACTACACGCTCGAGGCGCCCATGCTGCACCGCGACCTGGATCGCCTCGGCGTCCACATCCACACCTACACGATGGTCGACAAGATCGAGCCGGGCCTGGTCCACGCCTACGACGTGTGGAACCCGGCGCATCAGGAGCAGTTCGAGGTCGACACGGTGGTCCTGTGCACCGCCCGGATCTCAGATGACCAGCTGTACCGAGAGCTCAAAGCCGACAAGGACCGGCTCGAGTCCGAGGGCATCGAGGGGCTGTACGTGATCGGCGACGCCTCGGCGCCGCGGATGATCGTGGACTCGATCTTCGATGGCCACCGCCTGGCCCGCGAGATCGACTCGCCCCATCCCGAGATGCCGTTGCCGTTCATCCGCGAGCGGCGCCTCTGGGGTGAGGTCAGCAACGACGATTACGTGCAACAGCTCCGCAACACGGCTGATGTGGCGCTCGCGTAGCCGCCGGCGTGAGGAGCCGCTCGCCGCGGTGCGCAGCCATGATGATCGCCGCAACGAGCTGAGCGCATGAAGATCGTGGTGCCGGTCAAGCAGGTGGCCGCGCTCGATGAGGAGTTCGAGCTGCTCGACGACGGCTCGGGAGTCGATCCGGACTTCCTCGAGTGGGATCTCAACGAGTGGGACACCTTCTCCATGGAGGCGGCGCTTCAGATACGCGAGAACGCGGACGGTGACGGTCACGAGGTGGTGGTCGTCACCGTGGGCGACGAGGAGGCCGAGGAGGGGCTGCTCAGCTGCTTAGCCAAGGGCGCGGATCGCGCTCTGCGGATCTGGGATGAGTCCCTCCAGGGCGCTGACGTACTGGCCGTCGCAAAAGTGCTGGCGGCGGCGGTGGAGCGCGAGTCGCCCGATCTCGTGCTCTGCGGCGTCCAGTCCTCCGACGCCGTGTACGGCGCCACCGGGGTGGCGCTGGCCGGATATCTCGATCTGCCGCACGTGGCCGTGGTGAAGGGCCTGGATTACGACGCCGCCCAGGCCACGGCCACCGTCGAGCGCGAGCTCGAGGGCGGGCTCGTCGAGGTTCTGCGCGTCGAGGCGCCGGCGCTCCTCACCATCCAGACCGGAATCAACGAACCGCGCTACGCCACGCTGCGGGCAATCAAGCAGGCGCGCGAGAAGCCGCTACAGGTCAGCGACCTGGCCGACCTCGGGCTCGAGGAGGACGCCGTCGGGCAGGCGGCCGGGTCACGCGCGGTGGCGCTCAAGCCGCCCGAGCCGGGCGAGGGGGCGGAGATGCTGAACGGATCCCCGGCGGCGGTCGCGGCCCGGATCGTTGAGATCGTCCAGGAGCGGATGAGCGGATGAGCGGCGTTCTGGTCATAGCCGAGTCGCGGCGAGGTGAGCTCAGGGAGGTCTCGCTCGAGCTCGTGACCGCCGCCCGGGAGGTTGCCGAGGCGGCCGGCGGCCAACTCAAAGTCGCCATCATCGGAGCCGATGCCGAGCAGGTCGGCCCGCAGCTCGGGGCCGAGGGCGTCGACGAGGTGCTGACGGTGACCGCGCCACAGCAGCACTTCGAGGCCCACGTGTGGCAGAAGGCGCTCGAGGCGCTGATCGATTCAGAGCAGCCGAGCCTGATCTTGGCGGGTCACACGATCGACTCGCTCGGCTTCGCCCCCGCCACCGCCGCCCGTCGAGCCCTCGGGTTCGCTACGGACGTCACGGCGATCTCGTGGGCGGACGGGCCGCGCGCAGTCCGCGGGGCCTACGGCGACAAGCTGCACTCGGAGCTCGAGTTTCCAGGCAAGGAGTGCACGCTGCTAACCGTGCGCCCGGGGCTCTTCTCCCCCGCCACCCCGGGCGAGGGATCGGTACCGGTCCGAGCGGTGGAGGCAAACCTCGAGAACGTGGCCCGCACCGAGCACATCGAGTTCGTCGAGGCCACCGCCGGCGACGTCGACATCACCAAGGCCGAGTTCCTGCTCTCGATCGGACGAGGCGTGGAGGACAAGGACAACATCCCCCGGTTCGAGCAGCTAGCCGAGCGCTTCGGCGCCACGCTGAGCGTCTCACGGCCATTGGTAGATGCGGGTTGGATGCCGAGCGCCCGTCAGGTGGGTCAGTCCGGCAAGACCGTCAAGCCGCGCGTCTACCTGGCGTTCGGCATCTCGGGCGCGGTCCAGCACCTCGCCGGGATGCGCAATGCCGACACGATCATCGCGGTCAACACCGACCCGGAGGCACCGATCTTCAGCGTCGCCCACTACGGCGCGGTGGCGGATCTGTTCGAGGTCGCGGACGAGCTGGAGCAGGCGCTCGGCTAGTGTCGTGCGGTGACGGATCGGGTCGAGTTCTCGCGGCCGCCGGGCGGGGGTGTGCGAGATTTGCCGCCAATATCGCGGCTTATCTCGGACACCCCTGCCGACGGGCCGGAGCGCACGGTCCGTTAGCGATGCGCGGCCACGACAACTGACGGCGTGTTCCTCCTGGCGGCAACCAAGTCGCGGCCGGTCTTCTGGCATTTCACGACGCCGCTGAAGGTCCTCTGGTACGTCCTGGCCGTCCTGTCGGTGCTGGTGTTTCTCTACGGGGTGGCGCGCCCGATCGTGAAGTGGCGCCGGGGCCACGGTGGCCCTTGGCCGCCGTACCCGTGGCGTGAGCTCCCGCGTCGACTCGCAACCGGGCTGCGGCTGCTGCTCTCGCACGCGACGATCGCCCGCCGGGACCATCTCGCGGGGTGGGCGCATCGCGGGATCTTCTACGGCTTCATCGTGCTGTTCGCCGGCACCGTGGTCCTCGGCTTCAACACCGACTTCACCGATCCCGTGTTCGGCTGGAACTACTTCCACGGCAACTTCTACCTCGCCTACAAGGAGACGCTGAACGTCCTGGGGACGGTGCTGATCGCCGGCGTGCTGGCGATGATGGTGCGCCGGGCCCTGATTCGCCCGCGCAAGCTCGACTATGCGAGGCCCGATCGCAACTCGGACGACTCTCAGTTCGATCGGCGCGTGTACGAGGTCGGGGACTGGGCGTTCGTGGTGATCCTGCTCGTCATCGCGCTGACCGGCTTCGTGCTCGAGGGCGTGCGGATCGCGATGGACGCTCCCGGGTACGCCGGCACGCAGTTCGGCGGCTGGGTCGTGGCCCAGATCATCGGCGGCCTCAGCCACAGCACTCTCGCGGGGCTGAGGCACGGGCTGTGGTGGTTTCACGGCCTGCTCGCGATCGCGTTCGTGGCGAGCATCCCCTACACCAAGGCGGCGCACATGCTCACGAGCTACCTGAGCCTGTCGCTGCGCGATCGGCTGGCGGGCAAGCGGCTGCGCGCGATCCCGCCCGAGCGCGCGGATCTGCCCGCGGGCTACGGGGCGCTGAGCGACTTCAGCCCGCTGCACTTGATGAACCTCGACGCCTGCACGAAGTGCGGCAAGTGCCACGAGGCGTGTCCCGCGAACGCCACCGGGCGGCCGCTATCGCCGCGTGACGTGATCCTCGAGCTGCGCGAGCAGGCCAACCACGCCTTCACCGCCGGCGGGATCGGCGGGGTGCTCGGCGGCCTCATCAACGAACAGGCCAACGGGGACGGTTTCACCGCGGGCGTGATCGGAGAAGACGGGGTACGGACGGAGACCGTGTGGTCGTGCATGCAATGCAATGCCTGCGTGGAGGCGTGCCCGGTCGGGATCGAGCAGGCGCCGATCATCAACCAGCTGCGGCGCCGGCTGGTCGAGGAGGGCGAGCTCGACGCCAACCTCCAGTCGGTCCTGCAAGTGATCCACAAGTCCGGCAACTCGTTCGGCGAGAACCGGCGCAAGCGCGGGCGCTGGACCCAGGAGCTCGAGTTCCAGGTCAAGGACGCGCGCAAGGAGCCGGTCGACGTGCTCTGGTTCGTCGGCGATTACGCCTCGTTCGACCCCCGCTCACAAAAGGTCACGCGCGCGCTCGCGCGCCTCTTCCAGGAGGCGAGTGTGGACTTCGGGATCCTCTACGACGGAGAGCGCAACTCGGGCAACGATGTCCGGCGGATCGGCGAGGAAGGGCTGTTCGAGTCCTTGGCGGAGCAGAACATCGCGACCATCGAGAAATGCGAGTTCAACCGGATCGTCACCAGCGACCCCCATTCCCTGAACACGTTGCGCAACGAGTATCCCGACTTGGGCGCCAGCTGGACGGTCGCGCACCACACAACGTTGCTGCGCGAGCTGATCGAGTCAGGACGCCTGGACGTCAAGGGCCGGCTCTCCTACCGGGTCACGTACCACGACCCCTGCCACCTCGGCCGGTTCAACGGCGAATACGACCACCCGCGGCGGATCCTCGAGCTGCTCGGTTGCACGCTCGTCGAGATGCCACGCAACCGCGACAACTCATTCTGCTGCGGCGCCGGCGGCGGGCGCATCTGGATCCCGGACACGCCGGGGCAGGAACGCCCCTCCGAGAACCGCATCCGCGAAGCGGTCAGCCTGCCCGGCGTCGAGCTGTTCGTCGTCTCGTGCCCGAAGGACGTGACCATGTACGAGGACGCGATCAAGACCTCGGGCAACGCCGAGCGGATCCAGCTCCGTGAGCTCACCGAGCTGATCGAGGAGGCGCTCGTCCCCGCCACTCAGCTGGTGCCGGCCTGATGCGACGTCCCCTCATCGGCGTGTCGGCCAGCCTCCACGACTTCGGGGACTACGGTGGCGTCGGCATTCAACGGCCCCTGTTCGAGGCCGGCGCGATGCCGGTGATGCTCCCCCAGCTTCCGGAAGGGATCGACGCCGCGCTCGAACTCCTGGACGCGGTCGTGCTCGCGCCCGGGCGCGACATCGATCCGGTGCGCTACGGGCAGCGCCCGGACCCGCTGCTGGCGCCGACCGAGCCGCAACGGGACGAGGTCGAGCTCGCGCTGGCGCCGGCGGCGCTCGAGCGCGGGCTACCGGTTCTGGGCGTATGCCGAGGGATGCAGGTGCTCAACGTCGCCCTGGGAGGCACGCTCGTTCAGGACCTGCGGCTCGCCGAACGCTGGCGGGAGCATCCCTCCGACCCGGGGTGGGGAGCGTGGAAGCTGATGGAGGCCTCCGCGCTGAACCGCGAAACGATTCCGGCCCATCCCCGCCACGAGATCGCGATCTCGGAGCCGAGCATCCTCGCCTCGGCACTCGGAACCACCGAGGTCACGGTCAACTCGTTCCACCATCAAGCGCTCGACCAGTTGGGCGATGGGTTGCGGCCGACCGCTGTCGCCCCCGACGGCGTCGTCGAGGCGATCGAGCTCGATGGGCAGCCCGTGCTGGGCGTCCAGTGGGAGCTCCAGGAGGAACGGCGGATCGATCCCCGCTTCCAGGCGGTGTTCGACTGGTTCGTCCGCGCCGCTCGGGACAACGGGCGGTAGCCGCGCGAGACCCCCCTAGGAGATCATTCCCCCGAACTGCCCGCCGGTCACGCCCAGAACCTGGCCGTGGACGTAGTTCGACCACGGTGAGCACAGGAAGAACACGCCGCCGGCGGCTTCGCGCGGGACACCGGGGCGGCCGAGCGGGATCACCATCGCGCCCAGCGCACGCAGCTGCTCGGGGATCCCCAGCTGGACCCGCTCGCCGCCGATCTCGGCCACGTTGTGCTCGTCCTTGACGGCGGTCAAGCGCGTCTCGATGAACCCGAACGCGACTGCGTTGACGTTGATCTTGAACTGGCCCCACTCCTTGGCGAGGGTCTTGGTGAGGCCGATGACGGCGGCCTTGCCCGAAGAGTAGTTCGCCTGGCCCGCGTTGCCCATGGTCCCGGAGATCGAGGTCACGTTCACGATCTTGCGGAACACCTCGCGGCCCTCCTCGCGCTCGCGCTTCGCCGGCTCGCGCATGTGCGGAGCGACGGCGCGGCACATCCGAAACGGGACGACCGAGTGGATGTCGATCATCTTCTGAAACCACTCGTCGCTCATCTTGTGGATCGGCGCGTCGAGGGTGTAGCCGGCGTTGTTGACGAGGATGTCGACCTTGCCCCACTCGTCGATCACGTGCTGGACGAGCCGGTCGGGGACGCCGGGCTGCGTGAGGTCCCCAGCGAACACGAGCGCGTCGCCAGAGATCTCCGAAGCGGTCTGCTCGGCGACGTCGCCGTCGAGGTCGTTGATGAGAACCTTCGCGCCGTGGTCGGCCAGCAGCTCCGCCGTCGCACGGCCGATCCCGCGCGCCGAGCCGGTGACGATCGCCACCTTGTCATCCAGGAGTGCCATCTCGCTTGCCTCTCTTCTTTGGTTTGTCGTTTGGCAGGCGGGAGATCATGCCGTACGTCAACAGATAGAGTCCGGCGACGCATGGCCTCCGACCGGAGAACTTCATCCATGAACGCACGGGAATGGCTGGCAGCCTATGCCGAGAAGCTCGGCACCACGCCGCCAACGACCGAGGAGTTCAAGAAGCTCCTCGACCTGTCGGCGGAGGCGGCGCATGCCTCGGAGCGGGTGGCCGCCCCGGTCGCGTGCTGGGTCGCGGCCAAGGCCGGAATCCCGCTCGACGACGCTCTCGCCCGGGCCAAGGAGATCGGCGGCGACGACGGCTGAGCGCCAACACGACATCGTGCTCTTCGGCGCCACCGGGTTCACCGGCGGCTTGACTGCCGAGTACCTCGCCGCCCACGCCCCCGAGACCACGCGCTGGGCGCTGGCGGGGCGAAACCGCGAGAAGCTCGAGGGGGTGCGCAGCCGGCTGGCGACGACCAATCCGCGCTGCGCGGAACTGCCCCTGCTCCAGGCGCACACGGGCGACGCCGCCGCGATCCGCGACCTCGCGGATTCGACCAGGGTCGTGATCTCGACCGCCGGTCCCTACATTCTCCACGGGGAGCCGCTCGTCGCCGCGTGCGCGGCCTCCGGAACCGATTACGTCGATCTGACCGGCGAGCCGGAGTTCGTCGATCTGATGTGGCTGCGCTACCACGCCCAGGCCGAGCGCTCCGGCGCCCGGATCGTCCATTCCTGCGGATTCGACTCCATCCCGTACGATCTCGGCGCGCTGTTCACCGTCGAGCAGCTCCCCGAGGGCGTGCCGATCGCGCTCGAGGGATTCGTCAGCGCGCGCGGAACCTTCTCCGGCGGCACGTTCCACTCGGCGCTGGAAATCATGGGGCGGCTCCGCCAGGCACAGCGCGTGGCGGCCCAGCGCCGCGAGATCGAGCCCCGGCCCAAGGGGCGAAGAGTCCGGGGAATCCGCGGCAAGCCGCACGAACAGAGCGACGCCGGCGGGTGGGTCGTTCCGTTCCCCACCATCGATGCCCAGAACGTGCTGCGCTCCGCGCGGGCGCTCGACCGCTACGGCCCGGACTTCAGCTACAGCCACTATCTGGTGGCGGGCCCGCTGCCGGTCATGGCGGGGATCATCGCTGCCGGAGCGGGCTTTGTCGCACTGGCGCAGCTGGCGCCGGCTCGCGACCTGCTGGGGAGGCTCAAGGACCCGGGGGAGGGGCCATCGCCGGAGCAGCGGGCAAAGGGGTGGTTCCGGGTGCGGATGGTCGCGCGGGCCGACGGCACGCGCCTCGTCACCGAGATCTCGGGCGGCGATCCGGGCTACGGCGAGACGTCGAAGATGCTCGCGGAGTCGGCGCTGTGCCTCGCGCATGACGAGCTGCCTGAGCGCGCCGGGCAGCTGACGCCGGCGGTCGCGATGGGCGATGCCCTGCTCGCGCGCCTCCGGAACGCAGGCATCGAGTTCAAGGTCGTGGAATAGGCGATGTCGACCACGAGGTCGCGGCCGAGCACCGATCTACGAACGGACGGCGCCGCCGCCCTGGAGTGGGCGGCGCGCTACCTCGAGCGCGTCGGCGAGCTCCCGGTGCTCGCACAGGTCGCGCCGGGCGAGATCCGCCGGCGCCTGCCGACCACCGCGCCCGAGGAGCCCGAGCCGTTCTCAAACATCCTTTCGGATCTCGACGAAGTGCTGCTCCCCGGAATCACGCACTGGCAGCACCCCCGCTACTTTGCCTACTTCGCCACCAGCTCGGCCGAGCCGGCGATCCTCGCCGAGCTGCTCGCCGCCGCGCTCAACTCGATCGCGATCCTGTGGCGCACGGCGCCCGCGGCAACCGAGCTCGAGGGTGTGGTGCTCGACTGGGCCGCGCACCTGCTCGGGCTGCCGCCAGGCTGGCACGGGCACATCGAGGACAGCGCGTCGACGTCCACGCTGACCGCGATCATCGCGGCGCGGGAGGCGACCGGGCGCGACCTCGTGGTGTGCTCCGAGCACGCGCACTCCTCGGTCGACAAGGCCGCGCGCATGCTGCGGATGCGTCTGCACAAGGTTCCGTGCGACGAACAGTTCCGGATGCGCACGGACGGGCTCGATGAGGTCCTGTCCGAGGCCGCCGTTATCGTGGCTACTGTTGGTACGACCGCGTCGACGGCGGTGGATGCGGTTCCGGCGATCGCGGACGCGTGCGACCGGGCGAGAGGCCGTAAGCACGGTGGCGGCCGGGAGGACGGTGGCGGCCATGGGCACGCCGGCAGCCGGGACCGCGCCGGCAGCCGTGACCACGCCGGCGCATGGCTGCACGTCGACGCGGCGTACGCCGGCTCGGCGATGGTGTGCCCCGAGCACCGCTGGGCGTTCGCCGGCGTGGACCGGGCCGACTCGGTCGTCGTCAACGCCCACAAGTGGATGCTGACCACCATGGACTGCTCGCTCTTGTGGACGCGCCGGCCCGAGGACTTCCGCAACGCGTTCAGCCTGATCCCCGAGTACCTGAGGACGCCCGACGCCGAGGACGCGCTCAGCCTGAGCGAGTACGGACCCGCGCTCGGGCGGCGCTTCCGCGCGCTCAAGCTGTGGGCCGTGCTGCGCTGCTACGGACGCAACGGCCTGCAGGCGCACATCCGCGGCGGGGTGGAGTTCGCGGCAGCGTTCGAGCAGTGGGTGCGATCGGAGGCCGGGTGGGAGGTGTGCGCGCCGCGCCACTTCTCGGTCGTGTGCTTCCGGCTCGAGGGCGAGGACGACCGCAACCGGGCGCTGCTCGAGCGGGTCAACGCGAGCGGCGAGATCTTCATCTCCCACGCGATGCTCGCCGGTCGCTATGTGCTGAGGCTCGCGGTCGGGCAGATGCACACTACCGCGGACGATGTGCGCCGCGCCTGGGACGTGCTCCGCCGCGAGGCGCGCACGCTGTGATCGCGGTTCCTGCGGTTCCGATCCCGTCGAACGGGTTCCCGCGGCCGCCGGCGTTCATCGGCGCGCCCGCCGTGCGCCGCCCGGTTCGCGGCATCCCGCCGATCCCGCGGAACCCGTTCATCGCGCCGAACGGCGACTCCGAGATTCACGATGACGCCTGGCAGACCGACGCCTACACGCGCGGCGGCCCGCTCGGGCGCTCGCCGCGGACGTTCTCGTCGATGCTCAACCCGATCGGCGATTGCGGCTCGATCACGTTCGACCGGCGCGGACGGGTGGTGTCGATCTGCGTCGGGCTGGGCGGGCCGCGGCTGTACATGTTCGATCCGCGGACGCTGGCCCCGCTCGCGACGTTCGACCTGCCGCCGCGCCAGACGGTCCCTACCAATATCTTCCAGGACTTCACCGGGGGCGGGTACTTCTATCTCGACGACCAGGGCCGAGTCATCACCGGCACCAACACCCGGCACATCTGCGTGATCGCCGAACGCACCGGGGCACCCGGCTTCAGGCTCGTTCGCGACTACGACCTGAGCCGGGTCCTGCGCCCCGCCGAGCAGATCACATCGGCGCTGCCCGACTCGCGCGGCCTCGAATGGTTCGTCGCGCGGACGGACGGCGTGGTCGGGACGCTCAACTTCACAACCGGCAGGATCCGCGCCATCCGCCTGGGGCGCGGCGCGGATGGGGAAATTGAGAACTCGTTCGCGACCGACCAGCACGGCGGCGTGTACATCGCCACGAACCGTCGTCTGTATCGCTTCATCGCCGACGCGAACGGACGGGCGAAGATCACCTGGCGGATCGCCTATCCGAACACCTTCGAGCGCAAGCCCGGGCAGGTCGATGCCGGCACCGGGACGACCCCTACGGTGATGCCGGGCGGGTACGTGAACATCATCGACAACGCCGACCCCATGGACGTCATGGTCTACCGTACGGCGCTGCGCCCGAAGTGGGGTCGGACCGTTTGCCGGGTCCCGGTGTTCGCCCGCGGCGCGAGCGCCGACGAGAACTCCCTGATCTCGGTCGGTCGTTCGATGATCGTCGAGAACAACTACGGCTACACCGGCCCCACCTCGATCGCCGGCGGCAAGCTGACCGCGCCCGGGTTCGAGCGCATCGACTTGAGCCGCGAGGGGCGCGGCTGCCGCGTGGTCTGGATCAACCGCCGCGAGCGCGCGCCCACCGTCGTCTCGAAGCTGTCCGTCGCCAACGGGCTTATCTACACCTATACCAAGGGGCCCGGCCGCAGCGACCCGTGGTACTGGACCGCGCTCGACTTCCGCACCGGCCGTGCGGTGTTCAAGGCCCTCGCCGGCACGGGGTCGTTCAACTACAACAACAACTACTCCGGGATCGCGATCGGCCCGAACCGCACGGCCTACCTGGGCGTGCTGGACGGCATCATCGCGCTCCGGGATTCCAGGTAAGAACTTGGAAGGCCGGGCTGCATGCAGCCCGGCCCGGCGGGGCGCATGCGCCCCGCCGCCGGTCGGCGCATGCGCCGACCGGGCCCTGCTATTTCAGCTCGGAGGAGGTCTTGCCCAGGAGCTGGCGGGCCACAACCAGCAGCTGGATCTGCTGCGTGCCCTCGAAGATGTCGAGGATCTTCACGTCGCGGGTCCACTTCTCGAGCAGCTCGCGCTCGCCGTAGCCGACCGCGCCCGCGAGCGCGACGCAGCGGAGCGCGACGTCCGTGCCGACGCGGCCGGCCTTGGCCTTGGCCATCGAGGCCTGCAGCGAATTGGGCTGGCGGTTGTCGGCCATCCAGGCGGCGCGCAGCGTGAGCAGACGCGCAGCCTCCCACTCGGCCTCCATCGCGATGAACTCCGCGGCGGCCGCGCTCTGGGCGTGCGGCTGGAGGTCGTAGTCGATCTCGACGCCGGCGTCGGCCAGCAGCTCGCGGGTGCGGTCGAGACACGCGCGGGCCACGCCGATCGCCATGCCGGCGACGAACGGGCGGGTGTTGTCGAACGTCTGCATGACGCCGGCGAATCCGCGCCTGGGCTCGATCTCGGGGCTCCCGAGGAGGTTCTGCTTGGGCACGCGGCAGTCCTCGAGCCTGAAGTTCGCGGTGTCCGAGGCCCGGATCCCGAGCTTGTGCTCGAGCCGCTCGAGCTTCAGGCCGGGGTTGTCGCGCTCGACGACGAACGACTTGATGGCGGCGCGGCCCTGGTGGCGGTCGAGCGTGGCCCACACCACGATGAGCTCGGCCCGGTCGCCCGAGGTGACGAAGATCTTCTCGCCGTTCAGGACGTACTCGTCGCCGTCGAGCCTCGCGGTGGTGCGGATCGCGGCGGAGTCCGAGCCGGCCTCGGGCTCGGTGATCGCCATCGCGGCCCATTTGCCGCCGAACCGCGCGAGCTGCTGCTCGTCCGCGACGGCGGCGATCGCGGCCTGGCCGAGGCCCTGACGGGGCATGGCCAGCATCAGTCCCACGTCGCCCCAGCACAGCTCGATCAGCCCGAGCAGGCTCGCCATGTTGCTCCCGTTGCGGTTGCGCTCGGCGCTCGTCGCGCTGCCGGCGCGCGAGCCGTTGCCGACGGTGCCGGCGCCGGCGCCATCGAGCCCGCCGCCCTCGTTCATGCCGTCGATCACCGCGGCGAGCATGTCGAGCTCCTTGGGGTAGGAGTGCTCGGCGGAGTCGTACCTGCGTGAGTTGGGGCGGAAGATCTCGGTCGCGACGTGATGGGCCTGGGTTACGAGCTGCTCGAACTTCCGGGGGATCTCGAGGTTGATCATTCGTGGACCACTAGACCAGCAGTGTTCCCTCGAGGATGCTCGCCGCCCGCAGGTCGCGATACCAGCGCTCGACCGGGTGCTCCTTGACGTATCCGTGGCCGCCGAGCAGCTGGACCCCGTCCGAGCCGATCCGCGTCGCGTGCTCGCCGCAGAGACGGCGGGCGAGGGCCACCTCTCGGGAGCAGCTCAGGCTCTGGTCCACGCGGCTGGCGGCGCGGTAGGTGGCGAGGCGCATGGCGTCGAGCTCGATCGCCATGTCGGCGACCGTGAAGGCCACCGCCTGGCGGTTCGCGATCGGCTCGCCGAACGCCTCGCGCTCGTTGACGTACGGGATCACGTAGTCGAGCACGGCCTGGCCGGTTCCGGTGGCGAGCGCGCACCAGGCCAGGCGGGCGAGGTGGACGCACTCGCGGTAGGGGTCGGTCTCGCCCGTGAGGAGGGCGCCGGCGGGCAGCTTCACGTCCTCGAGGATCAGCCGGCCGGTCGCCGCGGCGCGGATCCCCATTCCCGGGTCCGGCTCGACGCTGATGCCGGCGGTCCTGGACTCGACGATGAACAGCGCGGGACCGCGGTCCTCGAGCCGTGCGGCGACGATGAACACCTCGCCGTCGGCCGCGCGCGGGACGAGCGCCTTGGCTCCGCTGAGCACGTAGCCGCCGCCCGATGCCTCGCGCGCGCGCGTGTCCAGCTCGAACGGGTTGAACAGGGTTCGCGGCTCGAGGATCGCGAGCGCCGCCGCAGGGGGGTGCTCGCCGACGAACTCGGGCAGGTAGGTCGCCTGCTGGTCGGCGTCGCCCCACAGGCTGAGCGCGGTCGAGACGGCGGCCGGCGCGAGGCACGCGACCGCGATGCCCATGTCGCCGTGTGCCAGCGCCTCGCTCATCAGCACCGAGGTGACCGCCGAGCGCTGCTCGACGGCGCCGCCCAGCTCCTCGGGCACCCCGACGATCGTGAGCCCGAGTTCGTTTGCCTGGGCG
>JAFASF010000441.1 GCA_019244745.1 Solirubrobacterales bacterium
CGCTGTGCCTTTTGCCAATTTGTCTGCCAGTGAGGTGATCTTCGGCGGGGTCGGCACCGGGCTGTACTCGATTCTCCTATACGTGCTGCTGGCGGTGTTCATCGGCGGCTTGATGGTGGGGCGCACCCCCGAGTACCTGGGCAAGAAGATCGAGGCGAGGGAAATAAAGCTGGTCGCCATCGGGCTTTTGATCACGCCGCTGTCGGCTCTGTTCTCGACCGCGCTGGCGGTCGCGAGCCATGCCGGTCGGGCGTCGATCTCCGCCGCTGCGACCGGCCCCCAGGGCTTCTCGGAGACGCTCTACGCCTACCTGTCCCAGGCCAACAACAACGGCTCGGCGTTGGGAGGCTACGGCGGCTTCGTTCAGCCGAACGCCGGCAACCTCGGCTCCCACGGAATCACCTTCGCCAACCTGCTCGGGGGCTTCACGATGCTGTTCGCGCGCTACGCCCCGATCCTGTTCGCGCTGGCGGTCGGCGGCTCACTGGCCGGCAAGCGCATCAGCCCCGCCGGCCTGGGGACGATGCGCACCGACAACCCGACATTCGTTGTGCTGCTGATCGGGGTGATCGTGCTCGTCGGCGCCCTGACGTTCTTCCCCGCCCTGCTGCTCGGACCGATCGTGCAGGGCCTCACCGGCCACCTGTATTGACCATGAAACGCGACATCGTCACCTCCGCCATCGGGATCATCGTCCTCACTCTTCTGTGTGGGGTCCTCTATCCACTCGTCGTCACCGGCGTGAGCCAGGTGGCCTTCCCGGGCAACGCCAACGGCCAGAAGGTGTACGTCGGCGGCAAGCTCGTCGGGTCGAAGATCATCGGTCAGCAGTTCGCCGACCAGGTGGTCAAGAACGGCAAGCCCCAGGTCGATAAGAACGGCAATCCGGTCACCAACCCCGATCCCCGTTACTTCCAAGGCCGCCCGTCCGCGACCACCCCGCCCAACAACGCCGCCTCGACCACGTTCTCCAACCTCGGGCCTAACAACGTGGCTACCGAGCAGGCGATCGCCTCGAACATCCAGGCCTACCTGAAGCTCGAGAAGCCCTACTACCCGGGACTGACAGTCGCACAGGTTCCGGTGGACGCGGCTAACACGTCGGCCTCGGGGATCGACCCGGACATCTCGCCGGCGAACGCCGACATCCAGGCGCATCGGGTCGCGGCGGTCCGTCGCCTGCCACTGTCGCAGGTGGATTCACTGGTCTCTAAGTACACACACGGGCGGGGACTCGGGTTCTCCGGTGAGCCGGGAGTCAACGTGCTGCAGCTCAACCTCGCCCTCGACCGCTTGAGGGGGAGCACCTGATGTCCGTGGACACAGCTCCGGGCAGCACCCCTTCCGAGCGCCGCGCGATCTCGCTGTTCCGGCGAGACATCGTCACCCGCGCGGTCGTCGACAGCTTCATCAAGCTCGACCCGCGCGTTCAGATCCGCAACCCGGTGATGTTCGTGGTCGAGATCGGCGCCGCGATCACCACCGTGACCTGGTTCATCCAGGTGTTCGGGGGTAGGGCCCTAGGAGGTAACGATCCGGCCTGGTACACGGTCACGATCTCGATCTGGCTGTGGCTGACGGTCGTGTTCGCGAACATCGCCGAGGCGTTCGCCGAAGGCCGGGGACGCGCCCAGGCGGACACGCTGCGTGCGATGCGCCAGGAGACTATCGCCAGGATGCAGGACGGCACGACCAAGATGGCGTCCGAGCTGGAAAAGGGCGACATCGTCGTGGTCGAGGCCGGCGAGCTGATCCCCGGCGATGGCACCGTCATCGAGGGAATCGCGTCGGTGGACGAATCGGCGATCACGGGCGAGTCGGCGCCGGTAATCCGCGAGTCGGGCGGCGACCGCTCGGCGGTCACCGGCGGCACGCGAGTGCTGTCCGACCGGATCGTGGTCGAGGTCACCCAAGAGCCCGGGCACTCGTTCCTGGATCGGATGATCACGCTGGTCGAAGGGGCAGCGCGACGCAAGACCCCGAACGAGATCGCGCTCAACATCCTGCTCGCCGGGTTGACGCTGATCTTCATGATCGTCGTGGCAACGTTGCGCCCGTTCGGGCTGTTTGCCCACACCCCGATCTCGGAGACGACGCTGATCTCGCTGCTGGTGGCGCTGATCCCGACCACGATCGGCGCGCTGCTGTCGGCGATCGGGATCGCGGGAATAGACCGGCTCGTGCGCCGCAACGTGCTCGCCCTGTCGGGACGCTCGGTCGAGGCTTCCGGTGACGTCGACGTGCTCCTGCTCGACAAGACCGGCACGATCACGATCGGCAACCGCCTGGCCGCCGAATTCATCCCGATGCCGGGGGTCCGCGAGGCGGACCTGGCTGAGGTCGCACAGCTCGCGTCGCTCGCGGACGAGACCCCCGAGGGTCGCTCGATCGTCGTGCTCGCCAAGCAGTACGGGATCCGCGAACACGACATGTCGAAGCTCGACGCGCGGTTCGTGCCGTTCACCGCTCAGACCCGAATGAGCGGCGTCGACCTCGACGGTCGCATGCTGCGCAAGGGCGCCGGCGACGCAATCATCAAGTTCATCGGCGACGAAGGGGGCCGGGCGCCGGCGGAGCTCCAACCGGTGCTCGACCGGGTCGGGCGCGAGGGCGGAACACCGCTCGCGGTCGCGTCCGACTCGCAGGTGATGGGCGTCATCTATCTCAAGGACACGATCAAGGAGGGGATGCGCGAGCGCTTCGATCACCTCCGAGCAATGGGCATCCGAACGATCATGATCACCGGCGACAACCGGCTCACGGCGGCCAAGATCGCCGACGAATCCGGCGTCGACGACTTTCTCGCCGAGGCGACGCCCGAGGCAAAGCTCTCCCTGATCAAGGAGCAGCAGGCAAGCGGCCGGTTGGTCGCGATGACCGGGGACGGCACGAACGACGCGCCCGCGCTCGCCCAGGCGGACGTCGGGGTGGCGATGAACACAGGAACTCAGGCCGCGCGCGAGGCCGGAAACATGGTCGACCTCGACTCCAACCCCACGAAGCTCATCGAGATCGTCGAGGTGGGCAAGCAGTTGCTGATCACCCGCGGCGCGCTGACCACATTCTCGATCGCCAACGACGTCGCGAAGTACTTCGCGATCCTGCCGGCGATCTTCGCGGCCACCTGGGCAGTTACCAAAGGCGGTAAGAGCCCGCTGCACGTGCTCAACGTCATGAGCCTGGGGACGCCGAGGTCCGCCGTGATCTCCGCGATTATCTTCAACGCGCTCGTGATCCCGCTGCTGATCCCGATTGCCCTGAGGGGCGTCCGATACCGGCCGATCGGCGCCAGCGCGCTGCTCCGGCGCAACCTCTGCATCTACGGCCTCGGCGGGATCATCGCACCGTTCATCGGCATCAAGCTGATCGACCTGATCATCCACAACCTCCTCGGGGCATGAGACAAACGCACGCCGTCGCTCCGTTCCCGCTCGCCAGGAGCAGCCCCCGGCGGCCTCCGCGCTGGCTCGACCGGACGGCCGCCCGGCTGCGAGGACCGTGGCTCGATCGGCAGCTCGCCGACGGCGTCGCGCCCTGGCGATCGCCGGCTCACGCGGCCCGCGCGGTGCAGGTCACGAGCGACCGCAGGCGGCGCGCGCTGGCGCGCGCGCTTGAGCGACTGGTCGCGCAGTCCGACCAGGCGCCCGGGCCCTCGCTGGCTAGCGCGGTCATCGCGCCGTGCCGCCGCCACGTGCGCGCGGCGCTGCCCGAGATCCTCGACGTCTGCGCCCGGCTGCGCTCCGACGTCCCCGTCGACCCCACCGGCGTGGTGCGGCTGCGTGACCTGCTCCGCGACGGCGCCGGGCCCTGCTATGTCTGGATGCATCCGGATGCACTCACAATCGAGCTGCGAGAAGTGTCGAGATGGTTGGAAGTCAGCGACTGACGTCCGAGTTGGACGCTCCTGACCGCCCGAACGAGTCGCGCCGCGGTCATCTGCGCGTATTCCTGGGCATGGCCGCCGGCGTCGGCAAGACGTATCGCATGCTGCAAGAGGGCCACGCCGATCAGGAGGCGGGGCGCGATGTGGTGATCGGGCTACTCGAGACCCACGGCCGCGCCGACATCACGCGGCTCGCCGACGGGCTCCCGGTGCTGCTGCGTCGGCGCGTCGAGTACCGCGGCACCGAGCTCGAGGAGATGGATCTGCCGGAAATCCTGCGCCGCGCGCCCGAGGTCTGCCTGATCGATGAGCTCGCCCACACCAACGCCCCGGGAGTCGAGCACCACAAGCGCTACGAGGACGTCGAAGATGTGCTCGCGGCCGGGATCGACGTGCTCTCGACGGTCAACGTCCAGCATCTGGAGTCGCTCAACGACCAGATCGCCGAGCTGAGCGGCGTGCGCGTGCGCGAGACGATCCCGGACGACGTCCTCGGGCGCGCGGACGAGATCGTGATGATCGACCTCACCCCGGAGGCGTTGATCGAACGGCTGCGCGCCGGCAAGGTGTACCCGGCCGAACGCGTCGAGTCGGCGCTCAACAACTTCTTCCGGATCGAGAACCTCTCGGCGCTGCGAGAGGTCGCGCTGCGCCAGGTCGCCGAGGAGGTGGGGCACAAACGGCTGACGACCGTGGAGCCCGCGGTTGGCTCTCGCGCGGAGACGATCGCGGCCGACGCACGGCAGGCGGTCGGCGAGCGGCTGCTGGCGCTCGTCGAGCCCTACCCGGGCGCGCAGCGCCTCGTCCGCCGGGCCTGGCGCTCGGCCCAGCGCCTCGCGGCGGAACTCGACATCCTCTGGGTTCAACCGCCCAGCGGCAAGCTCTCGGCCGAGCAGGAGGCCTCGCTGGCTGCGCTGCGCCAGCTGGCCTCGGTACTCGGAGCGCGCTTGCTGGTGGAGGAGTCCGACGACATCCCCGGAACGGTCGCCGAGGTCGCCCGCCGGCAAGGGACCACCTACGTGCTGATGGGCCGCGGCCGCCACCCGCGCGGGCTGGCGAGGCTCAGGACTCCCCTGCCCCAGCGCCTGATGGAGCTGCTCCCGGGAGTCGACGTACGCATCGTGGCCGACCGCGGCCACCGGGCCACCAAGGAGGCGCAACCATGAGTGTTGTAATCGTGATCGCAATCGCGGTGGCCGCGCTGGCCGTCGGGCTCGCCGCCGGCTTCTGGCTTCCCCCGCACGGCCGGCGCCCGGGCAAGGCCCGACCGCGAGCGGTGCGGAGCATCCTGCTGCCGTTCACCGGGCAGGCCATCTCCCGCCGGGCCTTCGAAGCCGCGGTCCGGCTCGCGAAAGCCGAGAACGCGACGATCATGCCCGCCTACCTCGCGCGCGTGCCGCGCAACCTGCCGCTCGACTCGCCGTTGCCGGCGCAGTGCTCGGAGGCGATGCCGCTGCTCGAGACGATCGAGCAGCGGGCGGTCAGCCAGGGGATCTCGGTCGACGCCCGGATCGCGCGGGGCCGCTCCTACCGGGACGCGTTGCGCCACCTGCTCGAGGACGAGCACTTCGACCGGATAATCGTCTCGGCGACCGACAGCCCCCGGGTTGGACTCAGCGCCGACGACCTCGAGTGGCTGCTCGAGAAGGTTCCGGCCGAGGTCATGATCCTCCGGCCGGCGCCCGACGACGTGCGCCTGATCTCCGCCAACGGCGCCGGCGCGCGCTCCTGAAAGCGCGGGTTCGCGGGCGGGCGAGCACACAAGCCGCCCGCCCGCGCGAAACCTTGTACGGTCGATCCGAGCACCATGGCGAACTTGACCGGGAGCTCAAGCGCCGACATCGACGCCCCGCTCGATCGGGTGTGGGCGCTCATCGAGGACGTGGAGGCGGCCCCGCGGTGGCAGGGCGGCCTCAAGGCGATCCGCGTGCTCGAGCGCGACGGCGAGGAGCGCGCGACGCTCTGTGAATCGGAATCGGACGCCAAGGTCCGCTCGATCAAGTCGACCGTGCGCTTCATGTATGAGGCTCCCACGCGGCTCAGCTGGCGGCAGGAGAAGGGCGAGCTGCGCTCGGTCGAGGGCAGTTGGGAGTTGCAGGACCTGGGGGGGAGCAGGACCCGCGCCACCTATTCGCTGGACGTGGATCTGGGGCGGATGCTCGGCATGATCATCCGGGGCCCGCTCGTCGACGTCCTGCGTGGAATGCTCGTTGGGGCGCGCGCCGGCGAGCTCAAGGAGCACGCCGAGTCCGATTGAGGTCAGGCCACGCGCTCGGGTACGCGCTCAGCCCGGCGCAGCTCGTGGCGTGCGATCGTGCGTTTGTGGATCTCGTCCGGCCCGTCTGCGAGGCGCAGCGCGCGCTGGTGCGCGTACATCATGGCCAGGGGAAAGTCGTCGCTGATCCCACCGCCCCCGTGAACCTGGATCGCGCGGTCGATCACCTTCAGCGCGACGTTCGGGGCGGCGACCTTGATCGCCGCGATCTCGGTGCGGGCGTGCTTGTTTCCCACTGTGTCCATCAGCCACGCGGCCTTCATGGTCAACAGGCGCGCCATCTCGATCTCGATCCGCGACTCGGCGATCCAGTCCTGAACGTTGGCCCGCTCACTGACCGGCGCGCCGAACGTGGCGCGCGAGGCGGCGCGGGCGCACATCAGCCCGAGCGCGCGCTCCGCGGCCCCGATCGAGCGCATGCAGTGGTGGATCCGCCCCGGCCCGAGGCGCGCCTGGGAGATCAGGAACCCGTCGCCCTCGTTGGCGATGAGGTTTGAGGCCGGGACGCGGACGTCCTCGAAGGTGATCTCCGCGTGGCCCTCCTGGTCGATGTAGCCGAACACGGGCAGGTTTCTCAGGAGGTTGACTCCCGGCGTGTCCCGCGGGACGAGGATCATCGACTGCTGGCGGTAGGGGGGACCGTCGGGATCCGTCTTGCCCATGACGATCAGGATCCGGCAGCGCTCGCGCAGCGCTCCGGAGGTCCACCACTTCCTTCCGTTCAGCACGTACTCGTCGCCGTCGCGCTCGATCCGAAGCTCGATGTTGCTCGCGTCGGAGCTGGCGACGGCGGGCTCGGTCATCGCAAACGCCGAACGGATCTCGCCGTCGAGCAGCGGCCGCAGCCAGCGGTCCTTCTGCTCGGGGGTGCCGAACAGGGCGAGCACCTCCATGTTGCCGGTATCGGGCGCCGCGCAGTTGCACGCCTCGGAGGCGATGTGGCTGCGGCCCATGATCTCAGCGAGCGGCGCGTAGTCGACATTGCTCAGTCCGGGGGTGGGAAGGTCGGGCTCATCGTGGGGGAGGAACAGGTTCCACAGGCCGAGCTCACGGGCGCGGTCTTTGAGCTCCTCCATCACCGGTGGGTGAGAGTGCGGCTCGCCGGAGGCCTGGAGCTGCTCGTAGTAGACGGGCTCGGCGGGGTAGATGTGCTCGTCCATGAACGCGAGCAGGCGCTCGCGCAATTCGGTGCAGCGGTCTGAGAGCTCGAACTCCATGTGCTTTTTTATCTCCTTCTGGCGGTTGTCCTGGTGCGGTTCGTGGGTGTTTGGGCGACCCAGTGGCTCATCCGGGAAATCGTTGCCTGATTCGCAGCCGCGAAGACGGTAAGGATTTCCCGAATGGGTCACTGATTAGAAGTGATGCCGAGTGCATTCGTCCACAGCCGCGTGAGCGTTTTCGCCAGGGTCCGCGTGGAGGCGTTGCCGTAGCCCTGGACGTAGCGGAAGTACGCCATCCGGCCGACCATCGCGCTCAGAGCATCGGCGGCGAGCTGCGGATCGAGCTCGGGATCGGCGAGGCCCCGTTGTTGCAGGTGGGCTATTGACTGAGCGTTGCGACGTGCGAACGCTTCTGCGCGTCTGAGTCGCATGCGCCGGAAGTCCGGGTCGATGTGCGCGACCTGGTCGAGCAGCGCCATGAGCTTGGCGTTGCGCCGGTAGCTCGCGAGATAGGCGCGGTTGGTGGCCTCGATGACCGCGGCCGGATCGTCACGATCGGCCGCGAGATGCAGCCGGGGATGGAGCATCTCTTCGTTGACCTCTTCCATCACCGCGGCGAACACGTCGTCCTTGTTCTTGAAGTACGTGTAGAACGAGCCGGCGGCGACGCCGGCCTGAGCGGTGATGTCCGTGATGCGGGCGTCGAGGAAGCCGTCGCGCTCGAAGATGTGGCGGGCGGCCTGGACCAGCTTTTGACGCGTCCGTGTTCCGCGGGAGCTTGCGGGCGGGCGGCGCGTGGTGGCGGGAAGGTCTCTCGGCATCCCTGGGGCGGGCTCGCGAACCGGCACGACGCAAACCCTACAACGAGTTGAATCTGAGTTCAAGTTCGAGTAACGTCCAGCGCCGTTCGGTCATGGAGCTTGCGGAGCGACACGTGGTCATCACCGGTGCCGGCAGCGGCATCGGACGCGCGCTGGCGAAGCGGATCGCCTGCGAGCGCCCGCGCGCGCTCGTCCTGGCGGATGTGAACCTGGACGCGGCTGGCGCCGTCGCGCGTGAGGTCGGGGGGCTCGCGGTTCAGACGGACGTCGGCCGGGAGGAGGACATCCGCGCGCTGGTGGAGCGCGCGCGCGAGCACGCCGGCGCTATCGACTTGTTCTGCTCAAACGCCGGCGTCCCCGGTCCCGGTGGCGGCCCCGAGGCGCCCGATGATGAGCTACAGCGCACCTGGGAGGTGAACGTGATGGCCCACGTCTGGGCGGCGCGGGCGGTGCTGCCCGAGATGGTTGACCGCGGCGAGGGATACCTGCTAACCACCGCCTCGGCCGCCGGCCTGCTCACCCAGGTCTCGGCGCTGGCGTACTCGATCACCAAGCACGCCGCGGTGGCAGCGGCGGAATGGATCGCCATCAACTACGGCGACGCCGGGATCAAGGTGTCGTGCTTGTGTCCGCTCGGGGTCCGCACGCCGATGCTCGACACCGCGTTCGAGGATCGGATCGGCGCCGCCGCGCTGCTCCGCGACGAGCTCCTGGAACCCGACGATGTTGCCGAGGCGGCGGTGGCGGGGATCCGGGACGAGCGCTTCCTGGTCCTGCCCCACCCGGCGGTGGCCAAATACGTCGCGCTCAAGGGCGCTGACCACGAGCGCTGGCTGGCCGGGATGCGCGGTCTAGTCCGTTCCGCCCGGGAAAGCGAAGCCGGTTGACGCGTTCATTTTCCGCCTAAGGGATGGGTGACGATGTGGTGCAGCCGGCGCGCCGCCCGACCCAAACCGCCGTGCGCGTGGCTCGCGAGCCCCGTGGCGCCCAGAAACACAACGAAAAACCCCGCGGCGAAGGCGAGGACGGCGAGCAGCGTCGGCCAATTGCGCTGCAGGAAGTTCCGGGCGGTGTTCAGGACTCGCTGCGCGCTGTCCCCGGCAAAGACGAGCGTGGCGATGATCGCGATCAGCGGAATCACGAAGCAGATGTTGTAAATGAGCAGCAGAACCAGCTGCCGGGTCGGTCCGAGTCCGGACGCCACGACCGCGGCGATCACGGCGAAGTACGGAAACGCGGTCGGAAACTCGACCAAGCTGATCGTCGCGCCGAGGAACCTCCCCGACCGCCCGTGCGGGTCGACCTGCGGAAGGCTGCGGTCAGCAAGCCGGCCGCGATGGCGCCACAGCAGCGCACCTGCCACCAGCATCGCCAAGCCCGCCACGATCTCGAGCGAATAGCGAACGTCGCGTTCGGGATGCGGCACGAGCGACAGGATCAGCTGCCCGGGGCCAAGCGCCACCGCCGCCCCGCACACCAGGTTGACCGCGAACACGGCAAGGCTGAACTCGGTGATCTGCTCGCGCGCCCGCTGTCCCGTCGCGAGATACAGCGCCGGCGCGATCGTCGACGGGTTCAGCGAATCGGCCAAACCGATTGAGACCGCGAGACCGATCAAACGGAACATCGAGGCAATGTTCCCGGGCCGCGGGTGGCCGAGTCAACCGGCTCGGCTATTAGACGTTGCTCATGCGGGGGGTTGGTGTCGACGTTGCCCGGGTGCGGCGAGATCGGGTCGCTACGACGGTGTTGCAAAAACGAACCGCGCTTTGTGTCCATCACGATGAGCCGCAGGGCGAAATCGCGGAGAGCGGCCACGTGCGTGACTTTAGGCGCGTATGTTCGTCAAAGGGTCAACCACGTCCCTTCGGCGCGTGGTTGCCGAGATACGTCGTTTGTCATCGGCTCACAACTTGGGTGCACCGGTCGCGATTTGTGCGACAGGCTCTACGCGAAGTGAAGCTCCTCGCCCTCGTCGTCGGAGACCGGACGCTCGCACGTCGGGCACCACCACCGGGCTTCCATCGGCGTACCACACGCCACGTGTCGTGGCGCGGTGGCGTCCTCGGCGTTTCGGGCACCCCATCCGGCGAGGAGCCTCAGAACTCCGCCCAGCTCCCGGCCGGCCGCCGTGAGTTCGTAGACGAATCGCGGAGGCCGCTCCGAGTACGGCCGCGCCACCAGGAGCGCGTTGCGCTCGAGCTGGCGCAGACGCTGCGTGAGGACGTTGGGCGCGATGCCCTCGACCTGCTCCTGCAGCTCGCCGAACCGGCGTGGCCCGTCGAGGAGAGCCGCGATGAGGAGCAGCGTCCAGCGGTCGCCGACGGCGGCGAGCGCCTCGGCGAGGGCTGATCCGCCCTCCGGCGGCTCGGGCTCGGTTCGTCCCGTGGCCTCGGCCATGTCAATCGGAATCGTAGGGATACGGACCGACTCCGCTGGACTTCGGGCCGCCGGCGTTGGGGTTGCGCGATCCGCCGGCGCCGGGGTTGCGCGATTTGCCGGCGCCGGGGTTGGGTGGTCCGCCGGCGCCGCGGTGCGAATTGTCCGCCGGCGCCGGGGTCGGGTGGTCCGCCGGCACCCGGCTCCCCACCCAAATTCCTTGTGGTAGAGTAGCGACTTGCACGTTGCAAGTAACTAGTGTAAGGCGGTGGCGAGCAAGAAGCGCCACCACCAAAGGAGAAGGAAATGTCGTTGCTTGAAGAGTTGGGGTCCGCCGTTCAGAAGGCGGCGGAGAGCACCGGCCCCTCGGTGGTCGGTCTTGGCCGAGGCTGGGGAGTAGGTTCGGGCGTCGTGATCGCGTCCGGGCGCGTCCTCACCAACGCGCACAACCTCCGCCATGACGAGGTGACGGTCGCGTTCGCCGATGGCCGCCTGGAGAGCGGCCAGGTCGCGGGCTCGGATCCGGACCTCGACCTCGCTGTGATCGATGTCAATACCGGCGACGTCGAGCCGATCGAGTGGGCCGAGACCGGCACGGACTCGGTCGAGATCGGGCGTGCTGTGTTCGCGCTGGCCAACCCAGGCGGGCGCGGGCTGCGCGTCACTCCTGGCTTTGTGTCGTCGACCGCCCGCAGCTTCCGCGGCCCGCGCGGCCGCCGGATCGCCGGCGCGATCGAGCACACGGCGCCGCTGCCACGAGGCTCTTCGGGCGGCCCGCTGATCGACAGTTCGGGCCGCCTGCTGGGGATCAACGCCGTGCGCGTCGACGGTGGCCTGATCCTGGCGATTCCCGCCGACGCTGCCGTCCGCGATCGCGTGGAGGGCCTCGGCCGGGGTGAGCCGCCGAAGCGCGCCCGACTGGGCGTCGCGGTTGCGCCGCCACGCGTCGCGCGCCGGTTGCGCCGCGCGGTCGGACTACCCGAGCGCGATGGGGTTCTGATCCGCGCGGTCCAGGAGGGAAGCGCCGCCGAGAGCGCCGGCCTGGAGCGAGGCGATCTGATCGTCGGCGCCGGTGGTCAGGAGATCGAGCGAGTCGATGCGCTGTACGACGCCCTCGATGCAGCGAGTGCGGAGGGCCGGCTGGCGCTCACGATCGTGCGCGGCGCCGAGGAGCGCGAAGTCGAGGTCACGTTCTAGGAGGGGTAGTCGATGAGCACCGTGTTGGACCAACCCGATCTGGGCGGAGCTGACCCTCGCGAGGCCGAGGCGCTCGATGCCTACTCGCGTGTGGTCGTGGACGTCGCGGAGCGGCTGGCGCCCTCGGTGGCGAACTTGCGCCTGATGCGCCGGACCCGGGCAGGACAGGTCCCGACGGGCGCCGGCAGCGCGGTCGCCCTCACGCCCGACGGTTTCGTGCTGACCTCGGCGCACGTGGTTTCCAGCCGCGGCCCTGGCTCCCAGGGGCGGCCCGTTGCGGGCCGCGCGTCGTTTGTCGATGGTCGCGAGTTGAACTTCCACGTGGTCGGGCTCGACCCGCTGTCCGACCTCGCTGTGATTCGCGTGGACGGCGACGAGCTGGCGCCGGCGGTCCTCGGTGACGCGGAGGCGTTGCGCGTCGGCCAGCTGGTCGTCGCGATCGGGAACCCGAACGGCTTCGCGGGCTCGGTGACCGCAGGCGTCGTCTCGGCGCTGGGCCGATCTCTCCCGGCCCGCGCGGGACGGACCACGCGTTTCATCGACAACGTGATTCAGACCGACGCGGCGCTGAATCCCGGTAATTCCGGAGGAGCGCTCGTGGACAGCCGCGGCCGTGTGGTCGGCATCAATACCGCCGTGGCGGGCGTCGGACTCGGTCTGGCGGTGCCGATCAATGCGGCGACACGGCAGATCATCGGTTCGCTGATGCGCGATGGTCGGGTCCGCCGCGCGTACATCGGGATCGCCGGAGGTCCCCGGCCCCTGCCGCCCCACGGGCGCGTCCGGCTGGGGAGGACGTCGGGCGTGGAGATCGTCGAGGTCTCGCCGGGAAGCCCGGCGGAACGCGCGGGGCTGCGGGCCGAGGATCTGATCGTGGAGCTCGACCAGCGCCCGATCGAGCGCGTGGACGACGTCCAGCGCCTGATGGGCGATGAAGCGATCGGCCGGCGGCTCACGGTCCGCGTGCTGCGGGGCGAGAAGCTGCTCGACCTCGAGCTGTCCCCGGTCGAATTGCGCGAATAGACCGCGGCCGAACAGCTACACTCATGGGTTCTGGCGCCGGGGCGGCGTTAGTTTTGACGCCCGCTTTCGGGCAGCCAGAGCCCTGATCATCCCGGACGGGAACGCTTAGATGGCCCGTGGAGACGTGCGGATCGCGGCAACTCTCGCTTGTGAAGAGTGCAAGCGCCGCAACTACCAGACGAACAAGAGCAAGCGGAACAACCCCGAGCGACTCCAGCTGCGCAAGTACTGCCGTTGGTGCAGGCGTCACACCCCGCACCGCGAGACGCGCTGAGCTGACTGAGGCAGTTGGTGGCTCGCAACCGCAAACGAGCAAAGGAACGGCGTGCGCGACGACCCGAGTCGGTCGCGGCGGCCCGCGCCCGTCGGGAGCAGTCGGCGCCCTCGCCGATCAGCCACGCCACCCCGGACGTCGAGCTCGCGGAGGCCCAGCTCGAGGTCGGGCGGCCGGATGCCGCCGATGAGGCCGATGAGCGCCCGGAGAGCCTAGGCGCGGCCGAAGACCGCGCGGACGAGGCGGACGGGCGCCGGCAGCTGCTCGATGAGGCTGAGACCGCGGGGCCCGCGGAGCTCTCAGACGAGGGCGATGAGCGCCCGGAGGTACTCGATGAAGCCGACTCGGAGCTGCTGGACGCGGACGACCGGGGCTCGGAGCTAGTCGACGAGGTCGACGCGGAGGCCGAGGAGGCGGACGAGTACGACGACCTCGAGTCCGAAGCTGTTCCGGCCGGGCCGGAGGACGGGCGCGCCCGCCCCGGCGGCGATGGCTCCACGTCCGCCGGCGCTGGAGCGCTCACGGCCCGGGGCACGGCCGTGCCCGAGCGCCGGCCTTGGGTCGGCGGCCGCTTTCTACACTTTCTCCAAGGAAGCTGGCGCGAGCTGCAGCGGGTACAGTGGCCCGATCGCCGTCAGGTGATGCAGGCCACGGGAGTCGTGATCGGGTTCGTGATCGTCGCCGGCGTGTTCCTCGGCGTCGCCGACTGGGCCGCCGGCAAGATCGTCACCTACATCCTCAAGTAGCGCGGCGCATCGTGCAATCAGTCGGGCGAGGCCGGACGCCTCGCGATATCTTCAACATGCGCGGGCCCCGGGCGGCCCCGCGAAGGACCAAGTAGAAATGTTCCGCTGGTACGTAGTCAACACATATTCGGGTCACGAGAACAAGGTCAAGCACAACCTCGAGCACCGCATCGTGTCGCTCGGGCAGCAGCGTGCCGTCAGGCAGATCGTCGTGCCCACCGAGTCCGTCTCGGAGATGAAGGACAACCAGAAGGTCACCGTGGAGAAGCGGACGATGCCCGGCTACGTGCTCGTGAACATGGATCTCAACGAGGACTCGTGGTCGCTCGTGAAGGGAACCCCCGGTGTCACCGGGTTCGTCGGCGCGTCCAACGAGCCGGTCCCCCTCACACAGGACGAGGTCAACCGCCTGCTCCATCGCGAGCAGGAAGTGCGCCCGCGCAGCCGAGCCCAGTTCTCGATCGGCGAGTCCGTCAAGGTGATATCCGGTCCGCTGTCCGACTTCTCCGGCGAGATCTCGGAGGTCAACGAGGACGCCCAGCGGCTCAAGGTTCTGGTCTCGATCTTCGGCCGGGAGACGCCGGTCGAGGTCGGGTTCGATCAGGTGAAGAAGATCTAGCCGGGGCGTTCGTGCGGTGGCCAAGAAAGTTCTGACCCAGATCAAGCTGCAGGCGCCGGGCGGCCAGGCGAGCCCCGCTCCGCCCGTCGGCCCGGCCCTCGGCCAGCACGGCGTCAACATCATGGAGTTCGTCAAGGCGTTCAACGCCCAGACGCAGTCCGACGCGGGCACCGTGATCCCGGTCGTGATCACGGTCTACGAGGACCGCTCGTTCACGTTCGTCACTAAGAGCCCGCCGGCCGCGGTGCTTATCAAGCAGGCGCTGTCGCTGGAGAAGGGATCGTCCGAGCCCTACCGCGAGAAGGTCGGGCGGATCACTCAGGATCAGCTGCGCCAGATCGCCGAGAAGAAAATGAACGACCTCAATGCGAACGACGTAGACGCGGCGGCGAAGATCATCGCGGGCACAGCCCGCTCGATGGGCGTGGAGGTGGAGTAGGCTGTCAAAGCATGGAAAGTCATACGAGGACGCCAAGCAGCGGTTCGACCGCGAGCGCGAATATTCGCCAGCGGAGGCGGTGTCGCTGATCAAGCAGCTCGGACGGGCCAAGTTCAACGAGTCCGTCGAGGTCCATGTGCGCACCGGGTTGAACGTCCGGCACGCCGATGAGCAGCTGCGCGGCACCGTGGCCTTGCCGAACGGGCTCGGGAAGGACGTCAACGTGGCCGTGTTCGCCCAGGGCGACAAGGCCCGCGAGGCGGAAGAGGCGGGCGCCGACGTGGTCGGGGCCGAGGACCTAGCGCAACGTATCCAAGACGGGTTCGACGACTTCGATGTCGCGATCGCGACCCCCGACCTCATGCCCGTGGTCGGCCGGCTCGGCCGCATACTCGGCCCCGCCGGCAAGATGCCGAATCCCAAGGTCGGAACGGTCACGATGGATGTCGGCCGCGCGGTCGAGGAGGCCAAGGCGGGGAAGGTCGAGTACCGCACCGACCGCAACGCGATCGTGCACCTCGTGATCGGCAAGCGCGACTTCGACGAGCGCCGCCTGCTCGAGAACTACGCCGCGGTCATGGACGAGCTGATCCGCGCCAAGCCGTCCGCGGCCAAAGGGCGCTACATCCGGTCGGTCACGTTTGCCACCACCATGGGCCCGGGCGTAAAAGTGGACCCGTCGCGGACCCGCGACATCGTCGAGGAGCCGGTGGCGGCGTAGACTGCTCCTTAAGTTTCAAAGAGACGCTGCCCGAGACCTCCGGCCGCGCGCCGCGCGTGTAAGCCCGGAGCAGGCGAGCCTCTTCATCTGAGCCCGGCTCTCCCGGGTCTCGGTGTGGGCGCCCGCCTCGGCCGCGGGCGTCGTTCGTGAGAGGAACCATGAACCGAGACCAGAAAGCAGCTGTAGTCGAGGAGATCGCCGAGCAGATCCAAGGGGCTCAGGCAGTCTTTGCCGTGGACTACCGCGGCATCTCCGTCGCCCAGGCGGCCGACCTACGCGCGCGGCTCCGCGAATCCGACACGAAGTTCCGGATCGTCAAGAACTCGCTCACCGAGCGCGCGGCGGACAAGGCGGGCGCGGAATCGCTGAAGGCGCTGCTCGAGGGCCCCACGGCGCTCGCGCTCGTGCACGGGGATGCCGCGGTGGCGGCGAAGGCGCTCAGCGACACGGCCCGAGCCCTGAATATCCTCGAGTTCAAGGGCGGCCTGATGGACGGGAGCGCGCTGAGCGCCGACGAGGTCCGAGCGATCGCCCGCCTTCCCGCTCGAGACGTGCTCCACGCCCAGCTCGTCGGCACGATCGCGTCACCGATCACCGGACTCGTACGGACGCTGAACGCGCTGATCGCGGGGATCGCGATCCAGCTGAAGGAGATAGCGGATCGGGGGCTCGTCAGCGGTGAGGCGCCCGCTTCGGTGCCGGCGGAGGCTGATGCGCCGGCGCCCGCGGGGGCTGAGGCGCCGGCGCCCGCGGGGGCTGATGCGCCGGCGCCCGCGGGGGCTGATGCGCCGTCGGAGGCTGACGCGCCGGCGGAGGCTGAGGCGTCTATGCCTGAGGCGGGCGGCGAACCCGAGGCGCCAACGGACGCCGAAGCGCGCCCGGAGCCCGAGGCCAGACCCGAGCCCGAGGCCAGACCCAGCGGCGAGCCCGAGGCCCCGCAACAAGAATCTGAACAACCTGACCCGGCCACCGACGGCGACGCCGGCGAGTCCGAGGCATAAGGAGGAAACATGCCAACCACGCAAGAATGGATCGACGAGCTCAAGAGCATTTCGGTGCTCGAGCTGTCCGAGCGGATCAAGGCGCTCGAGGAGGCGTTTGGCGTCTCGGCGACTGCCGCCGCGGTAGCCGCGCCCGTCGGCGCGGCCCAGACCGACGGCGGTGGCGAAGAGGCCGAGGAGCAGACCAGCTTCGACGTGGTCCTAACGGCCGCCGGCGACAAGAAGATCCAGGTGATCAAGGTCGTGCGTGCCGCCACCGGCCTCGGCTTGAAGGAGGCCAAGGCGCTCGTTGACGAGGCTCCCAAGCCCGTTAGGGAGGGCGTCGACAAGGAGGAGGCCGAGAAGCTCAAGGCCGACCTCGAAGAGGCCGGCGGGAGCGTCGAGCTGAAGTAGCGAGAGCCGGCGCTCGGCGATAAGGGGACGTGATTGAGCTTTTGATGCGCATACGCGCATAACGTCAAGCACGTCCTGCTCGGCGAGCCCGGGGGTGGGCGGCGCGGGTTGGGCGGCGCGCCGGGCACCCCGCGCCGCTGGCGCCACGGGTACCCGCGCCGCTGGCGCCACGGCACCCGCGCCGCCGGCGCGCCTTGCGCCTGAGCCGCCGGCGCGCGCGGGCCAGGAGGCCCCGGCCGCCATCGGTCCCGCGGCCCCGGAGCCACCGGCTGCCATCGGTCCCGCGGCCCCAGAGCCACCGGTGCCATCGGTCCCGCGGCCCCCGCCCTTGCTCCCTGAGCAATTTCCCCCTAAACTCCCCGCGTCAGCCAATAGTCGTAGCCGCCCGAACATGCGGCGCCGCGCCACATACGCGGTTGCCAGGGGCGGGGTCCGTGAGAGCTGGTAGCCCCTGCACAGGGCAGCGATGCCGTGTGCTATCTTTGTTGGTCGCGCCCTTTTAGGGGTCGGAGTTGACTCTGGGGGCGCTCCTGCCTCCCTCTCGACCGCCCGAGGAGTCGCCGTCTTGGCAACCACTCACGCCCCCCGGACGCGCCGTAGCTTCGCGCGTCTGAACAAGGTTCTTGAAGTCCCCAACCTCATCGATATCCAACGCAAGTCCTTCGACTGGCTGACTAATCCCGAAAGTGGCGGCCTGCGCGAGACGATCGACGACATCTCGCCGATCGAGGACTACACCGGCAACCTCGCCGTCCAGTTCGGCGAGTTCACCTTTGACGAGCCCGTCGCGAGCCTCGAGCAGTGCCGCGAGAAGGATCTGACCTACGCGCGGCCGCTCACCGTCACGGTCGCCTTCATCAATCGCGAGACGGGCGAGATCCGCGAGCAGTCCGTGTTCATGGGCGACTTCCCGTGGATGACCGACCGCGGGACATTCATCATCAACGGCACCGAGCGGGTCGTGGTCACGCAGCTGGTGCGCTCGCCGGGCGCGTACGTGATGGAGCCCAAGGACCGCGAAAAGCAGGTCTTCATCGCGAACCTGATGCCCGCGCGCGGTTCGTGGCTGGAGCTCGAGATCGACAAGAAGGGGCGGGTCTACGTCCGCATCGACCGCAAGCGCAAGCTGCCCGTCACCGTGCTCCTGCGCGCGATGGGCTATTCCTCGGACGAGGAGATCCTCAACCTCTTCGAAAACTCGCTTTACATCCGCCTCACGCTCGAGGCCGACCCGGAGATGGTGCGCTCCGAGGAGGGCGCGCTCATCGAGCTGTTCAAGAAGCAGCGCCCGGGCGAGCCGCCCTCGGTCGACGCCGCCAGGGCCCTGCTGCACCAGCTGTTCTTCGACCCCAAGCGCTACGACCTCACGCGCGTGGGACGCTACAAGCTGAACTCGCGCCTGGGCCTCGACATCGACCTCGAGACCCGGACCCTCACCCACGACGACATCATCGCGCTGGTCAAGGAGCTGGTGTCGCTACCGACGCTGCTCGGGATGGCCGAGGACAACGACGACGAGGTCAAAGCCGATTACGCGGCCGAGGCCGCGGCGCTGCCACGCGAGCCCATCCTTGATCACCTCGACGAGTACGAGCACTTCGGCAACCGCCGTCTGCGGACCGTCGGGGAGCTGATCCAGGAGGCCTTCCGGATCGGCCTGTACCGGATGGAGCGGGTGGTCCGTGAGCGCCTCACCACCGAGGACGCGGACACGATCACCCCGCAGACGATCGTCAACATCAGGCCGGTCGTCGCGGCGCTGAAGGAGTTCTTCGGCTCCAGCCAGCTGTCGCAGTTCATGGACCAGACGAACTCGCTGGCGGGTCTGAGGCACCGCAGAAGGCTCTCCGCCCTCGGCGCCGGAGGACTGACGAGAGAGCGGGCCCCGATCGAGGTGCGCGACGTGCACCCCACCCACTACGGGCGGATGTGTCCGATCGAGACCCCGGAAGGTCCGAACATCGGCCTGATCGGCTCGCTCTCGAGCTATGCCGAGATCTCCGAGCACGGGTTCGTCACGACCCCTTACCGGGTGGTCAAGAACGGCAAGGTAACCGACGAGATCGTCCACCTGGACGCCACTCAGGAGGAGGAGCAGCTGATCGCGCAGGCGAACACGCCGGTGGACTCGCACGGCAAGCTCACCGGCGGGGAGATCCTGTGCCGTACCCAGGCCGGTCAGTACGTGACCGTCGCCCCGCAGGACGTTGACCTGATCGACGTGTCGCCGGAGCAGATCTGGTCCGTGACCACGGCGATGATCCCGTTCCTCGAGCACGACGACGCCAACCGTGCGCTGATGGGCTCGAACATGCAGGCCCAGGCGGTGCCGCTGCTCGTCACCGACGCGCCGCTGATCGGAACTGGCATGGAGCGCCGGGCGGCGATCGACACCGGCGACGTGATCATGGCCGAGGCTCCGGGCACGGTGTCCTACGTCGATGCCGAGCAGATCGTGGTCGATGGCAAGGACGGCGGACAGGACGAGTACGAGCTACAGAAGTTCATGCGCTCCAACCAGGGCACGCTGATCCATCAGAAGCCGATTGTCGATGTCGGCGCCCCCGTGAAGCAGGGCGAGGTGCTCGCTGACGGCTCGGCCACCGACGGCGGTGAGATGGCGCTGGGCAAGAACCTGCTGGTCGCCTTCATGTCCTGGGAGGGCTACAACTTCGAGGACGCGATCATCTTGTCCAAGCGACTCGTGCAGGACGACGAGCTCACCTCGATCCACATCGAGGAGTACGAGATCGACGCGCGGACGACCAAGCTGGGCGACGAGGAGATCACCCGCGACATCCCCAACCGGTCCGAGGAGTCGCTGCGCAACCTGGATGACCGCGGCATCGTCCGCATCGGCGCCGAGGTGTCCTCCGGCGACCTGCTCGTCGGCAAGGTCACCCCGAAGGGCGAGACGGAGCTGACGGCCGAGGAGAAGCTGATCCGCGCGATCTTCAAGGAGAAGGCGCGCGAGGTCCGCGACACCTCGCTCAAGGTG
>JAFASF010000449.1 GCA_019244745.1 Solirubrobacterales bacterium
GGGGCGGACCCGGACCTTCGTTCCCGAGCGACCGGGCGGCCGCGTCGACGTCGATGACGCCTTTGAGTCGGTGGTGGAGTTCGAAGGCGGAGCGGTCGGGACGATCGAGGCTTCGCGCTTCTGCCTCGGGCGCAAGAACGCGATGACGTTCGAGATCAACGGCTCCCGTGGGTCGCTCGCGTTCGAGCTCGAACGGCTCAACGAGCTTTCGGTGCACCTCGCGGACTCACGCCCGGGCGCGCACGCGCAGGGGTTCAGGCAGGTGCTGGTAACCGAGGCGTACCACCCGTTCATCGAGTGGTGGTGGCCCCACGGTCACATCATCGGCTGGGAGCACACGTTCGTTCACGAGATCCACCATCTGCTGGATGCAATCGCACACGACAGCCAGGTGCGCCCGTACGGAGCGGACTTCGAGGATGGGTACCGCGCGGCCGAAGTGTGCGACGCGATCATCCGCTCGAGCGAGACCGCTCAGCGGGTCGAAATCGCCTACCGTGGGCTCTGAGCGGCGTGATGCCAGTGACAGTCCTCGCGATATGAACACACACAACCCCCTCCACTGCATCCTCCCGCCGGGGATCCTCCACAAGCTCGCGCGCACCGGTGACGAGCAGGTGCGATCGGCGGCCCTCCGGACGCTCGAGCTCGATCACAAGTTCCGGCTCGCTCGTGCAGAGACAGCCGCGCGCCGCGGTGGCCGTTCGGCCGCGCCGGTGACGTTCAGTCGGATCGGCGGGCAGCCCAATCGGACGATCTATGACCAGCAACACAGCTCGGCCCAAACCCCCGGCAGGGTCGTGCGCCGAGAAGCCCAGCGCCAAGTCACCGACACTGCGGTCAATCAGGCGTATGACGGCCTGGGAGCAACGTACAGCTACTACTGGTCGACGTTTCAGCGCGATTCGATCGACGGGCAGGGACTGCCGCTGTTAGGGCTGGTCCACTACGCCACCGACTATGACAATGCCTTCTGGGATAACGCCGGCCACATGTTCTTCGGCGATGGTGACGGCAAGGTGTTGACCGAGACAACGGCGGGTATCGACGTCATCGGCCACGAGCTGACCCACGGAGTCACCCAGCATTAGGCGAACCTCGTCTATTCCGGCCAGTCGGGGGCGCTCAACGAGTCGGTCTCGGATGTCTTCGGGATCCAGGTCAAGCAGATGGCGCTCGGCCAGGACGTTGAGCAATCTGATTGGCTGATCGGCGAGGACATCGTCGGACCCGAGCTCCGACCGGCTCTGCGGTCGATGAAGGAGCCGGGGACCGCGAACCCGCACGATGAGCAGCCGGCGGACATGGACGGCTACGTGGACGGCGGCGACGTGCACCTCAACTCCGGCATCCCCAACCGAGCGTTCGCGGTCGCGGACACAACCTTGGGCGGAAAATCCTGGGACGCGGCGGGCCCCATCTGGTATGCGACCCTGTGCGACTCGCAGCTGAGCTCGAACGCGAGCTTCTCGGACTTTGCCCGCCTCACGGTGGTCCACGCTCAGCGCCGCTACGGCGCCACCAGCGAGGAGGCGGACGCCGTGCGAGCCGGTTGGGACACCGTCAAGGTTCCCCTGTAGCTAATACACCCGAGTGCGAATCCAGATCGAGAGGCGTGGCGGCCTTGCCGGCGTGACCCTTCGCGCCGACGTGGAGACGACGGAGTTAGATAGCGACGTGGCGGGGCGCGTTGAGGACGCGCTCGGTCGGCTGTTTGAGACGCCGCGGACCCCGTCTGCGGCGCACCCGGACATGTTCGAGTACGAGATCGGGATCCCCGGGCGCGGCCAGTCCGTCTTCGTGGGGGAGCATGACCTGCCTGACGGGCTCCGGCCGTTGGTCGAGATGCTCTCGACGCGCGGCGCGATCAAAGGCGCTCAGAAGCGCTCGTCATAGGGTTGTAGTCAGGGACACTTTCCGCCCGCGGCGGGTCAACGCCTTGAGCGCTGGTACCGAGTAGCTTTCGCCACATGCGCTCGATCGTCATCACTCGCCACGGGCCGCCGGAGGTCCTCGAGGTGCAGGAGCGGCCGGATCCGCGGCCGGGCTACGGCGAGGTGCTCATCGATGTGCGCGCATCAGGAATCAACTTCGCGGACCTGATGGCGCGGCTCGGGTTCTACCCAGACGCGCCCAAGCCTCCGTGCGTGGTCGGATACGAGGTCTCGGGAACGGTGGCCGCGCTCGGCGAGGGCACCGGGGACCGGTTCAGCGTCGGCGATA
>JAFASF010000064.1 GCA_019244745.1 Solirubrobacterales bacterium
GCCCATCTGGAGCGCCTCCCGGGCGCCCACGGCGCGGCCCGTCAACACCATGTCCATGGCTCGGCTGACCCCGATCAGGCGGGGCAGCCGGACGGTTCCGCCGTCGATCAGCGGGACGCCCCAGCGCCGGCAGAAGACGCCGAACACAGCGCTCTCCTCGGCCACCCGCAGATCGCACCACAGCGCGAGCTCGAGGCCGCCGGCGACCGCGTGTCCCGCGACGGCGGCAATCACCGGCTTGCTCAGCCGCATCCGGGTCGGGCCCATCGGTCCGGCGCCGTCGGCCGCCACCCGGTTGCGGCGCGGCGAGCCCACCTCCTTGAGATCGGCGCCGGCACAGAACACGCCGGCCTCCCCGTGGAGCACGGCCACCGCGGCGCCGGCGTCGGCCTCGAACTCCTCGAACGCGCCGGCCAGGGCAGCGGCCGTGGGTCCGTCGACCGCGTTGCGGCGCTCTGGGCGAGAAAGCAACACGGTCGTGACCGGACCGTCGCGCTCGACGCGCACCGCCTCGCTCACGGAGCCCCCACCGCCCGGCGGACGAACGTCTGAAGCGCCTCCAGGAGGCGATTGGTCGAGGGGGCATCCCGGGCGAGCGGCGAGAGCGGCCCGACCAGCGCCTCGCCGCACCCTCCGACAAGCGCGGCCGCCGTCAGCTCGACGTCCTGCTCGGGCAGCTCGCCGTCGTCAATGCCCGCGCGCAGAGCCTGCGCCATCAGCGCGCCGTAGCGCTCCCGGTACGCCAGCCGCTCGGCATCCACGAGGGGGTCGACCGGCTCGGCGATCAGCGCCCAGGCCAGCCTGGGCCGGGCCAGGGCGCGCCTGGCGAACGTCGCCAGCACCGTGACCACGCGGTCGACATGCGAGGCGCCGTCCGGCATCCCCTCATAAGCCGCCCGCATGGCCCGCAGCTCGCGATCGCACACCGAGCGGAACACCTCGACGAACAGCTCCTCCTTGGAGGGGAAGTGGCGGTAGAGCGTGCCCGCCGCCACCCCAGCGCGCCCCGCGATCGCGACCACCGAGGCCGCGCCATAGCCGCCCTCCTCGATCAGCTCGCGGGCCGAGCGGAGCAGCCGCTCGCGGGTCGGGCTCAGGACCTCGGTCATCCCTTGAACGTCGAAGCGCCGTAGTCCCCAAAGGGCTCGTCTCGCTCTCGCACCGCGGCCCGAAATCCCTCGCGCGCGGCAGTCGCCTGAAACGCGTAGCCCTCCTCCGTGTGGCGCGCGATCCCGTCGAACATGGTGCCGAGGATCTGGGTGCCGTCGAGCCCCTGGTTGTAGAGCGACTGGTTGACCAGCAGCTTCATCATCTGCAGCTGGTTGACCGGGACGCGCGCGATCCGGCCGACCAGGGTCTCGGCGCGCGCGTCGAGCTCCTCCGGGTCCGGAGCCTCGATGGCGAGTCCCCACTCGAGCGCCTCGGCGCCCGAGAGGCAGTCTCCGGTGAACAGCAGCCGCTTGGCCCGCTGCGGTCCGAGCCGGTAGGCCCACATCGAGGTCGTCGGTGAGCCCCAGACGCGCGCCGGCGGATAGCCGATCTTCGCGTCCGCTGCGATCACGAGCAGGTCGGAGCACAGCGCCATGTCGGTTCCGCCGGCCACGCAGAAGCCATGGACCTTGCACACCACCGGCTTGCTGCAGCGATACAGCGACATGAACGCCCGGACGTTGCGACTCATCATGGAGTAGTCCACCATGGGGTCCCAGATGTGAGCGGCGTCGTGGTTGGCGGCGATCACCCGCGGGTCCAGCGGCGAGCCCGGCTGCACAGTGCCGGGCTCGCCGGCTACCGCGCGCCGTCCTTCGGCCGACTCCACCAGGTCGTAGCCGCCGCAGAATCCCTTCCCGTTCCCCGACAGGAGCAGGACCCGCACCTCCGGGTCGAGATCGGCGCGCTCGACGGCGGCTTCCAGCTCGGACAGCAGGGCTCGCGTGATCCCGTTGCCGCGCTCGGGCCGGTTCAGCATGATCCGCGCGACGCGCTCGGCCACCTCGTAGAGGACCGCGCTCATACCGGGAAGGCCCGTTCGATGATGGCGCTCGCGTCGACCCCGGGCGGGAGGGTTCCGTACACACGGCCGCCCTCGCCGGCGATCCGCGAGGCGCAGAACGCATCGGCGACGGCCGGCGGCGCGTGGCGGACGAGCAGCGATGCCTGGAGCGCCACCGCGAGGTCCTCGACAACCCGGCGGGCCTGGGACTGGGGATCCTGCTCGGAGAACACCGCCACGGTGCGCTCCCGCACGCGCGCGAGATGAGCATCCAGGCGCGGCTCGGCACCCGCCGCGAGCTCACACTCGGCCAGGAACGCCGGCAGACCGTCGGGCTCCTTGACCATCGCGCGGAGCACGTCCAGCGCGGCGACGTTCCCCGAGCCCTCCCAGATCGAGTTAAGCGGCGCGTCGCGATACAGCAGCGGCATCCCCGAGTCCTCGACGAACCCGTTGCCCCCCAGGCACTCGAGGGCCTCGGCGGCGTGCGCCGGCGCGCGCTTACACACCCAGTACTTCATCACCGCGGTGGCGAACCGCCGGAACGGGGCCTCGCCGGAATCGTCGTAGGCCCGGGCCACCCGCAGCGCGCTCGCGGTCGCCGCCTCGGACTCGATCGCCAGATCCGCGAGGACGTTTCGCATCGCGGGCTGCTCGACGAGCCGCGCGCCGAACGCGGCGCGGTGGCGGCAGTGATGGATGGCCTCGAGCGTGCCCCGCCGCAGCCCGGTGGTCGCCCCCAGCAGACAGTCGAGCCGGGTGTGGTTGACCATGCGAATGATCGCCGGGACGCCACGGCCCTCCTCACCCACCAGCCGGCCGTGGGCGCCGCGGAACTCAACCTCCGATGACGGCAGCGACCGGGTGCCGAGCTTGTCCTTGAGCCGCTGGAACTCCATTCCGGCGCCCCGCTCGATCAAGAAGCACGAGAGGCCCCCGGGCGCCTGCGCGAGGACCAGGAACACGTCGCACGGCGGATACGAGCAGAACCACTTGTGGCCGTGGATCTCATACAGGCCGTCGCCGGCGGGATCTGCGCGCGTGCTGTTCGCTCGCACGTCCGAGCCGCCCTGGCGCTCGGTCATCGCCATGCCGGCGAGCGCGCCCTGCTCGTAGTCGGGCTTGGTAAGCCGAGGTTCCCACTCGGCGGCGAGCTCGGGCGCGCCATCGCGCAGCGCCGGCACGGCGGCGTAAGTCATCGACACCGGACACATCACGCCGTCGTTGGCGTTGCCCCAGAGCGTGAACAGCGCGGCCCGCGCCACATGGGCGCCGGGCTTCTGCTCGCGCCACGGAAGGCCCGCGATCCCGCGCTCCACGGCGCCGCGCAACAGCCAGTGCCACGAGGGATCGAGCTCGACCTCATCGATGCGGTTGCCGTAGCGATCGTGCGTGCGGAGGATCGGCAGGTTGCGCTCCGCCCGGCGCGAGTGCTCGCGAGCCTCGACGCTCCCGGAGGTGGCGCCCGCCTCGCGCGCCCGATCGACGGCCCACCCTCCGCCCTCCCGCTCGAGCGCCTCGCCGAGCGCGAGATCGAGCTCGAACAGGTTGGCCGGCTCGAGCGGCGGGGCCTGGTTGAGAACCTCGCGGGCCGGGTTCGTCACGTCGATCGTGGCCATCATCGCTCCTCGTCGTAGACCTGGACCACCGCACCCTCGATCGTGGCCATGGTTGCTCCTGGTCGTAGCCGGAAAACCGCACCCCTACGGAGCGCGTGAATCTTGATTCACATCGTAGTGAATCACGATTCACGCGGCAAGGGCGCGAACTGATGCGTTTCGAGGTCACTGAGCGACCTCAAAACGCGACAGTTCGACGATCCGGGCTGTGCTAACAACGCTCCATGCCGATGTTCCTGGTCACCATCCACCGCTCCGGGCCCGAATGGGATCCCTCATCACCAATGGAGGAGCAGTCGGGCTGGACCGAGCACGCCGCGTTCATGGACGGCCTGGTGGAGGACGGATTCATCGTTCTTGGCGGTCCGCTCTCCGACGGCACCCGCGTAGCGCACGCGGTCGAGGCCGAGTCCGAGGAAGAGATCCGGGCGACGCTCGCCCGCGACCCCTGGAGCGAGACGCACCTTCGGGTCGACTCCGTCGAACCGTGGGAGATCCGGCTCGACGGCCGGAGCGCTTAAGCCGGGGCCGCCGCGAGCAGCGACTGCTCCGCCACCCGGTCGGTGGCGTCCTCGGTGCCGCCCAGCAGCCGGCGCGAGAGCTGCGCGCGCCGGAAGAAGAGCGGCGCGTCGTGTTCCCAGGTCGCGCCGATGCCGCCGTGGATGTTGATCATGGAGCGCGCGGCGGAGTCCAGCGCGTGGCCCGCCGCCGACCTCGCGGCGCTCGCCGCGAGCGGGAACTCATCGGGCGCGGACTGGCGCGCCCAGCCGGCGTAGTACTGAAGGCCGCGGGCATTCTCGAGCTGGCGGAGGATCTCGGTGAGCTCGTGCTTGATCGATTGATAGGAGCCGATCGCGCGCCCGAACGTGAACCGCTCCTTGGCATAGGCGACGCTCACGTCGAGGCACGTCTGCACCCCGCCCAGCGACTCCGCCGCGATCAGCGCGTGCGCCAGGTACCAGGCATCGGCAAGCACGTCGGCGCCCACGCCGAGGAGTCGACCTCGCGCCGAGGCGAACGCCACGTGTCCGAGCGAGCGCGTCGAGTCGTAGCGCGTGACCGCGTCCACCGAGAGCCCGGGGGCGTCGGCCGACACGGCGGCGGCCACCGGTGAGCCGTCACGGTCCTCGCCGATTGCCACGAGCAGGCTTGCGCCGGGTGCATCAGGGACAAAGGCAACTTCTCCTTCGAGCACCACTTCGGCCCCTTCGACGCTTGCGTGGGGCGCCTCGGCGCGAGCGAAGCCGCTGCGCGGCTGCACCGTCCAGCCCTGCTCGAGCTCGCTCGGTGGGCGCGCCGGCACGTACGCCGGCCGCAGGTCTCCGGCTGCGACCGCGCCGAGCGAACTGTCGCCCGCCGCGTCCAGGATCGCGGTTGCGGGCAGCAGACCGAGCAGCGGCACCGCCGCCAGCACCCGGCCGCACTCCTCCGCCACCAGCAACGCGTCGAAGGCGTCGAGCCCGGCTCCGCCGTGCTCCTCGCCGATCAGAAGCCCGGGCCACCCGGCTTCCACGGCGAGCGGCCACAGATCCGGTAGCGCACGGGGATCCTCCAGCGCCTCGCGGGCGGCCTCGACGGTCTTGTGGCGAGAGAGCGCGCCGCGGGCCGCTTCCCGCAACAGCACCTGCTCGTCTGAGAGCGCGAAGTTCACGGCGCCACCGCCTCGCGCTCCTTGGCGCGCAGCTCGCTGAACGGCATGCCCTTGTCGAGCCGGGGCTCGGCAGGGAGGCCAAGGACCCGTTCGCCGATTGTGTTGCGCAGGATCTGTTCGGTGCCGCCGGCCGACTTCAGACCCGGCAGGAACGAGATCAGGTAGCTCCAGTCGCTGTCCGCATCGAGCGCTTCCGGCCCGATGACATCGGCAGCCAGGTCCGTCGCGACGACGGCGGAGTTGACCATCGTGACCTTGGCCAGGCCGGCCTCGGTCCCCGGGATCTGTCCTCGAGCGAGCATGGTGAGCGCCCGGTAGCCGTTGAAGCGCACCGCGAGGAGCTCGGTGATCACGTGGCCGAGACGGCGGCGCACCTCTGCGTCCTGCCGCGCCGCCCGATCGGACGCGATCAACTCCGACAGCCGCGCCGGCGAGCCGAAATTCTCAGAGCCGAACCCGATGGTCAGACGCTCGAACATGAGCACGGTGAGCGCGGTGGCCCAGCCGTTGCCCACCCCGCCGACGACCGCGTCCTCATCGAGCGGGACGTTGTCGAGGAACACCTCGTTGAACTCAGCCTCGCCGGAGATCTGGCGTAGTCCGCGCACCGACACGCCGTCGGCGTCCATGGGGACGATGAACATCGTCAGGCCCTTGTGCTTGGGAACGTCTGGATCCGTGCGCGCGAGGAGCAGCCCGAACGAGGCAAACTGTGCGTTGGTCGTCCACACCTTCTGGCCGCTCAGCATCCAGCCTCGGTCACCGTTGCGCAGGGCGCGAGTCTGGACTGCCGCCAGGTCCGATCCGGCGCCGGGCTCGGAGAACAGCTGGCACCAGACCTCGTCGCCGTGCAGCATTGGCCCCAGATAGCGGCTCTTCTGCTCCTCGGTCCCGTGGGCGATGAGGCACGGACCGAGCATCCCGATCCCGATCACATCGAGGATTCCGGGAACATCCGCGCGCGAGATCTCCTGGTTGACCGTCACCTGCTCGATCGGCCCGAGCCCCTGTCCACCGTACTCACGCGGCCACGTCACGCCGGCGAGCCCAGCCTCGGCCAGCCGCCGCTGCCAGGCGCGGCGCGAGGCAATGTAGGCGCCGTCCTCGGAAGATCCCGATCGTGGCGGTGCCTGGAGCTTGTTGGCTTCAAGCCACGCGCGCACCTTCTCGCGGTACGCCGCCTGCTCGGGCGTGTCGTTCAGGTCCAATTTCGTCTCCCGTCGGTCCGTGAATCCAGATTCACGGCATGTTACCCGCTCGCCGAACAGGGCTGTTCATCTGAGGTGATGTCATCGGGGTAGTCAGCCAAGTCGTCGTGGACGTCCGCGCCGCCGGTCGAGCCGTGGCCTCAGCCGGCGCGAGCCCCGCCCCTCGCCGGGCGGGCCCGGGACACGTTCGCTGGGTGGCTTGCGGGCGTGTTCGCGCTCCTCGCGCTCGCGCGCTGCCTGGGCCTCCCGGGCGCGCTCGCGGTCCTCGCTGAGTCCGACCTCCAGGAACACGAGCGCCGTGGCGAGCACGCACCCGAGGCTGATCAGCACCAGCGCCAGGATCTGCCCGGTTCCGCCGCCGAACGCCACCGCGCCGGCTACACCGGCGAGGACGAGCAGGCCGGCGCAACCGAACGACAGGATGCGCGCGCGCTTCGTCATGGTGGCAATGAGCTCCAATGGTGCGGTGAGCAGGGCCTCCGGAACGTTAGATACAGGCGGCTAAAAGCTCCAAATGACAACCCAGCCAACGTAGACGTGGCCGGTGTCGCCGTCGTCCGACCCCGACGGCTCGACCTGAAGCTGCCAGCGCTCCGGCAGGGACGTAACCTGATTCGTGCTCACCCCGAGTAGGTTTCCGTCGATGTAATAGCGGCGGAAGCCGGGACCCCACTCCTGAGTGTAGACATGCCACTGAGTCGTGTTGATCGTCTGCGTGTCGAAGACGTCCTGCGCACCTGACCCTCCCCAGTGGGCATACGCGCTGAAGCTCGAAGCGTTGAGGGGTCCCTCGGGAAAGTCAGACTCCGCCGACGGCGAGTCGCTGTCGTTCTGCGGCCAGAGCAGCATCGCCTGGTAGAAGTCATCGAGCATATGTGAGTCGGCGGGGACGAGCTTTTCGCAAAGGGAGTACCGGCCGTAGGTCTGAGTCTGGTGACCGCCTGGAAGCGGCGACGGGTTGGCGGCCACAGGGGTGCCTTTGTAGTTGTGCAGATACCAGTCGAGGACCCCGTCGTGAACCGATTGAACCGCGCTCGGCATATAGCCCGGGGCGCCTCCGCTGTATGTCGACGTCCACCCATCGCCGTACTCATCCCAACTCATTCCGTGGTCACCCGTGTATACGGGGGTGTTTCCGTCTGAGGCAAACGAGCCGATTGCCGCGTTCTTCGTGAAGTCGTCCTGCCCCTCGAGTGTCCAGGTGTGACCCCCCGCGACGACATTTCCGTTTGGCATCGGCGGGCAGCCGTCGAGACTGTTGGTTGGCCGAGGACCCGCTGAACCGCTCGGGCCGGAACGAGTGGTCGCGTTACCACGCGACGGCCCCGTCGGCGACGCCGCGTTCGGCGCTCTCCTCCGCCGGCGCTTCCTGGTTGCGCGGACCATCAGTGTTTCTCGCGTATGCAGCCTGTAGAGGGGCGAGCACACCCGAGCGCGATGTCCGGAGATCGAACACAGCGGGCGCCCGCCCGTGGTTGCGACCGAAAGTCGCGAGCCGGCCGCCAGGCGCTCATGGCTGTGGGCTGACCTCACGACCACCAACACCGGCGCGCGTGCTCGGAGCCGAAGGGCGTGCCCGGGGCGCAACAAATAGAAGCGCAAGCATGGCCGAGCGCGATGCCGGTCAATTGAGCACAGTGGACGCCTTGCCGGGATTCTCATCGTCGCCTGTGAGCCGGCGGCGAGTAGCGCTCGGCCACCGCTTGCCGCGGCGAGTACGGCAAGCGCCGTTGCGACGAGGACGCGTCTCATCTGGCCGCCGCAAGTTACCCACGTCAGCGGTCGGCAAAGCGCCTTCTTTCTGGAACACGATCAGCAGCCTCTTCAGGAAGCCGGCCTATGCCGGCCGTCTGCGCGCAACCAGTGCGCCCAGGAGGGGATTCTGCGTTCGCCGGTAACCTGCCGCCGCCTGAACGCTCGAATGACGCCATTTGGCGCCTCCCCGAACCGTTGGCACGCCCTCCTCATTCAGCCGGTCGGCGATGGCCTGCAGCGTCATCCCTTCCGCGCGCATCCTTGTGATCCGCTCGCTCAGGTCGGGGTCGTCGCTCACCGAACGGCGTCCGGTCGACTTGCCTCGCATGCGGGCGGCCTCCAGGCCGTTGCGCGTCCGTTCGCTGAGTCTGACTCGTTCCCATCGGGAAACTTCGATCAGCATGTGGGCGGCAAGTCGCCCGTCATCGCTCTCGGTGTCGAACGCATGATCGGCGGCGACGAACCGGGCGTTCAGCGTCGTCAGCCACTCCATGATTGTGCCGAGCTCCGCCGCCGAGTAGGTGACTCGGGAAAGCTCCGCCACCACGAGCCCTTGGGCTTCGCCATTGGCGATCCGCTCGAGCGCGTACGTGAGACCGGGGCGCGAGAGGGCCTTGCCGGTCGCAGGTTCCCGCTCTCCCACCACCTCGTTGAGAATCAGTCCGCGACGCTTACACTCGCGCTGGATTATGGTCGCCTGCTGCTTGACTTCGTGGGTGCCGGCGCTCCCGGTGCACAGACAGCTGGCGTACCCAATCACTGGCGTACCCGGGTCGGCGAGCCCACGCTCGATTTCAATGTTCTCTCGCATCTTCGTGCCCTCCTGACGTGAACCGAACTCGCCCGCGACGAAGGGCGAGAACGGCCCTCGCGTCGCGACCGTGACCGCTGCCACCTCGGCAGCGATCGAGCTTTGCCAGCGAACGACGGAAGTCGTCCGCGACTCGGCTATCCGGGTCGCTCGAGGCGCCGAGCCTCCACACACATGAAGTGGGCGGTCGGCGGGGGGACGAATTTCAGACAGCGCTCGGCGACGAGCGCAAATGCCTTCATCAGCGCCATGGGGCCCGCGGTGCCACCCGCACCGGCCGCAGGTGGCGCGCCGCCCTCGGGGCCGCGGGAATCGTGCGGCAGCGTGTCGGTCACGGATGCCTGCGGCGGAGCGATGGGGGCCTCGGCGTCCGGGTGCCGCGTGCCCGCCACCCGTGCTCGACGAGCGCTGACGAACTGAATCACCGACGGGAGCGCGGGCGATTGCACGGCCACCAGTCCACTTAGCGCGGGCGCCGGAGTGGGGAGACCATACGCTGCGACGAAGTTGCCCGTGATCAGGTCTAGGTGCGCGGTGGCCTCGTGCGCCGTCATCAAAACGGGAGCCGCCGGGCTCGTCGACGGGCTGCTCGATGTGCTCGGCGTGGAAGGGTTCGGGCTGGTGCCGTCCGCGCTCGCGGGCTGGGGACCGACGACGAGCGTGGCGGCGGCGCCGAACGCGTTCCCTGAATTCGGCGGACTGGTGCCGGACCCGCCGACAGGCGTCGGCGGCGGCGGCGCTTGTGAGGTCGTGGGCGCGCTGCCGGCGGCCGTGGGATTAGGCGCCACGACGGGAGCAGTTTGCGTTGGGGCCGGGGTGGGTTGTTGAGCGCTGGGCTTGGACGGGTCCGCCACGATCCCGCTCGACGCGGCCGCCTGCGGATCGACAGGCGTTACGGCGACAGTCGAGTCGCTCGACGACGGGCTCTTGCTCGGCGTCGCGGTGCCGGTCGAGGGTGTGGTCGGTGTCGCGGTGCTGCCGGTCGACGGCGTGGGTGTCGATGTGCTGGGGGCGGTTGGGGGTGTGCTCGAGGGGTTCGCCGTGCCCGTGGGTGGGGCGGCGGGTGGCGTCGTGGTGCCCGGTGGCGTGGAAGACGACGGCGTTGTGGTTTTGGTTGACGGCGTCGTGCTCGGAGCCGTTGGCGTGGGCGCGCCTGTCGACGGGCCCGCCGTCGTCGCCGGAGTCGTCGGCGTCGACGTGCCCATGGACGGGGTCGGCGTCGGCGTGTTGGACGGCGGGGTCGTCGCCGTCTGCGGCGGGTCGGTTGCCGGCGTTGCCGCCGGAACCGACCCACTCGCTGGTGCGTCGGCCGGGGACGTGGCCGACGCGTTCGGAACGAGCATCGCAATGAGGACCAAGAGAACGCACGCGGCGGCAGCACAATCGATCCGCCAATGACGGAGACGACAGGACATGCGCGCCCCGATGCTCATCCGGGTGGCCCCCAACTGATAACTCGCATAGCCGACTTTGCCGAAGCTGGCACAAACGGATGCGTCCAACTATCCGACAGCTAGCGCAAAAGCGATCACTTCATGAACGCCGGATAGCCCCACGGCCCATTGACGCCCGGTCCTCGCGGTGTGTTAATCGACACCGAAAGGTTTTCTAGGAGGGGGGCGCCCGGGATGTGCGGCATCATCGGCTATGTCGGCAGTCGGCCCTGTCAGCGGCTGCTGCTCGAGGGGCTACGCAGACTGGAGTACCGCGGATACGACTCGGCGGGGATCGCCTGGCGCGAGGGTGAGGTGACACGGTGCATCCGGGCGGTGGGGAATCTCGACTCGCTCGAGGCAGCGCTGGTGCGCACCGCGGACGGCACCTACGCGAGCGCCACCGCCACCCAGCCCCTGTCGGCCGGTATTGGTCACACCCGTTGGGCCACCCACGGCGGCGTCACCGAACGAAACGCCCATCCCCATGCAGATCTCAGCGGTCGTTTCAGGATCGTGCTCAACGGAATCATTGAGAATCACCTCGAGCTCCGCGACCGGCTGGCCGCCGATCTGGTCACGCTGCGCTCCGATACCGATGCCGAGGTCGTGGCGCACCTGATCGCGCTGTACTACTCGGGAAGCCTGGCCGACGCGGTGCGACGGTCACTGGAAGATCTCGAAGGACATTACGCCCTGGTGGCTATGTGCGAGGACGAGCCCGATACGCTCGTCGGAGTAAGGCGCGAATGCCCGCTGGTGGTGGGCCTGGGAAGCGGCGAGCAGTTCGTCGCGTCCTCGATCTCCGCCTTCCTCACCCACACCCGGGAAGTGGCGGTGCTCAAGGACGAAGAGATAGCGGTGATGCGACCGGACGTCGTTGAGGTATTCGACGTCTCCGGGCTTCCTCATCGACCTGTCTCCACCGAGGTCGAGTGGGACGACGATCGCTGCGAGAAGGATGGATTTGAGACGTTCATGCTCAAGGAAATCCACGAGCAGGGCGCCGCGGTGAGAGAGACGCTCTCCCAGTGGCGCGGGAGCGTGGACCGGGAAGGGAGCGGGGTCCTCGCTCCGGACCGCCTCCGCGACATTAAGCGGATCATCGTCGTCGCGTGCGGCACCTCCTATCACGCCGGCTTGGCCGGGAGAAACGCGCTCGAGCAGTGGGCTCGTATACCGGTGGATGTGGAGGTTGCTTCCGAGTTCCGCTATCGCGAGCCGATCATCGAAAACGGCACCCTGGTGCTCGGGATCTCACAGTCCGGGGAGACTGCCGACACGCTCGCGGCGATGCGCTTGGCCAAAACTCAGGGAGCGGCGGTTGTGGCGGTGACCAACGCGCCGGCGAGCCAGGCCACGCGTGAGTCGGACGCGGTGCTGTTCACCCGCGCGGGGCTTGAGATCGGAGTCGCGGCGACGAAGACCTTCGTCGCTCAGGTGGTACTGCTGTACGAGCTCGCGCTTCGAATCGCCGGCGCCAACGGAGCCCGGTCCGAAGCGACGCTGAGCGACCTGCGCTCAGCGCTCGAGGATCTGCCGGCAATGATCGATCGCGTGGTCGCGTCGGTTGATGAGCCCGTTCGTGGGCTTGCGGAGCGCTTGGCGCTCAGCCCCTTCTTCCTTTACCTCGGACGCCTGTCGGGTCTGCCCGTCGCGCTGGAAGGTGCCTTGAAGCTCAAGGAGATCTCGTACGTTCCCACCGACGCATACGCCGCCGGCGAGATGAAGCATGGCCCAATTGCGCTGCTGGGACGGGAAACGCCCGTCGTGTGCGTGGCCACCGATCGCCGGGTGCTGCCGAAGTTGCTCTCGAACGTGTCAGAGGTCCGGGCCCGCGGTGCTCAGGTGCTCGCGATCGCCAGCGATGGATGTAAGGAGATCGCCGAGCACGCCGAGCACGTTATCTACATCCCCAGCACCGATCCGCTGTTACAGGTGGTGCTGGCGGTCGTTCCCCTGCAGCTGTTCGCCTATCACCTGGCTCGCGCTCGCGGGCTCAATGTGGACCAGCCGCGAAACCTTGCCAAGACAGTCACAGTTGAATAGCGCGGTCGTCGTTCTCGGCGGAGGTCGAGGACTGGCATCCGTGCTGCAAGCATTACGAGACGAGTTCAGCCGGCTGACGGCAATCGTAAGCATTGCCTACCAGGAACAGCGCAGCGGCGAACCGGAGCAGCGCGTGAGCGGCGCCGCCGTCGAAGACCTGCGTCGCTCGCTGGAGACCCTCGCCGGCGAGGAGCCGGCGCTTGCGCGGGCGATCAGGAGGCCGGTGTCGATCGAGCGCCTGGGCCGGTACACCCTTGGGAACCTCGTGATCCCCTCGGTCGCGGGCGCCCTGGGCGATTATGCTCGAGCGAGCACCTGGCTCGGCGAGCAACTCGGCATCAGCGGAGCGGTGATAACGGCCACGGTCCAGCCCGTTCGGCTGGAGGTCGAAGGTACCGCGGGTGCTCCGAGAGCCCGGTCGTCGGGCCGGTCTCCGCGCGGGCCGAGCCGGCTGCGATTCCTCGGCGAACACGTGAAGGCTCCTGAGGCGGCGATCGACGCGATACGGCACGCGGGGTCGGTGCTTCTGGCTCCCGGATCGCTATACCGAAGCGTGCTGGCCACAGCAGCGGTGCCGGACCTCGCTTGCGCCTTGAGGAGCACCCGCGCCCGGGTCCTGTGGATTTCGAATCTTGATCCCGGCTCGCGTGAGACGGCGCGCATGAGTCCAATCGATCATCTGCGCGTACTCCGACTCCACCGGATCCGCGTCGATGCGGTGATTTACGACCCCTCCGCGAGCCTCGCCTTTGAGCCCGCTCAGCTGAACCGGTATGGGGTGGAGCCGGTACCGCGGGAGCTATGCAGCAGCGATGACCCGGCTCGGCACGATCCCGAGCGCCTGCGCCTGGCGCTGGCCGAGCTGATCGACTCCCAGGCTACGAGCCCTGCCGTCAGCTGACGGCAGGGCTCGCGCCCAACGGCGGCGGGGACAGAATCGCGATCAGCCGCCGCCGCTGACCGTTCCACTGCCGGACGAGCCAGAGCCGCCGCCGGAGCCGCTGCCCGAGTTTCCATTTCGACTAGGAGCCGTCGGTCGCGGCGCGGGCGGAGGCGGGGACGCGACAGCAGGCGCGGAGGGGGGCGGGGACGCGACCGGCGCCGGCGACTGGACCGCCGGGGCGGGGGCTACCGCCGGTGCGGGCGAGACGGCGGGCGCCGGCGAACTGGCGACACCGCTGCTGGCATTGGCGTAGCTCGTGCTCTGGACGCTGGCCACCGCGGGAGAGGGCGAGGGGCCGCTGACGGACGCACTCGTGGGGGCGGTGTAAGTAGCCACGGTCGCTGCGCGAGGTGTTTGAAGCGGTCTCGGTTTCGGTCTCTTTCTCGTTTTCGGCCTCCCCGCGAGGGCCTCATGCGCGGTCCTTCGGTGCGTCGGAGACGGCAGTAGGGGCTCGAGCGTGAGTTCCCGGGCCACCGGTTGATGCGCCGTGGTGGTGACCGCGTGAGCCACGAGCGGCCGCCTCGGGGTGCCGGTGGGCAGCAATGTCGCGACAACCGCCGCCCCAATTCCCATCGCGGGCACGCTGAGCGCGATCGCCGCTCTGCGCCCGGACAGCGGGTGCCGCCGGCGGCGAATCGGACTCCCACGAACCCGTCTGGCGGCGAACAGCGTGGGGAGATTGAACGCGGCATCGGGATCGCCGCGTTCCTGGGCACGACGGAACGCCGCCTCGGCCGCAGCCGTATCGCCCCGTTGGGCAATCAGTAGACCCAGGGCGCACGCCGCCTCGGCGTGGCCCCGCGCGTCCGCGAGCGCATACGCCTGCTCCGCGCCCGCGAGGTCGCCTCGCCCCTCGAGCAGTGCTCCGAGGTTGTATGCGCCGTTGGACTCCCCGCGCTCGTGGGCGCGGCGGTAGCACCGCTCCGCGTCGTCCAACTCGCCGCGCCTCTCCAATAGGACGCCGAGGTTGAGCGCCGCACCGCCATGGCCCCGTGAGTCGGCTTGCTGATAAGCACGCTCGGCGCTGGTGAGATCCCCACGCTCCTCGAGCAGCAGACCGAGCCTGAACCTCTCGATGGCATCGCTCAGCCCGTCGGAGACAGTCACGGGAACGCCGCCGTGATCCAGTGCTCCGCGGGATCGCTCGCTCACGGTCGCCATTCCTCGCATCCGGCGAAACCCCGTTCAGCGCCGCTTGAGCAGCACGATCCTCGTGACCGTGCGGTGGTGTTCGGCCGCGTCAACCGCTGAGAAGCGCAGCACGAGCGTGACGCTTCCGGCGCCTTGCAGGCGGCGTGCCGGCAAGCGCAGGAGGATCTGGCTGTAAGGCCTGGTGATCTCCGACTCGGTCTCTCGGAATCTCGCGATGCGCGTCAGATGACCATCTCGACGCAGCCACGCGTCGACGGTGACATCGCAGGCACGCGAGCAGTGAATCGCCACGGGCAGACCTCGGCGCGCCACCGCCGGACGTGACGAAGCCAGCGGACGGGCGTCGAAAAGCAGCTGCGGCTCGCTGTGCCGCAGCGTATGGAGCGCACCCATGTCGCGGGCGACGAGAGCGTTCGCAGATCCGCTTCCTGGACCGTGGCAGGTCGTTGTGCCGCTGTCGACCACGCGCCCGTTTGTGTTTTTGAACGCCCAGTCATAGCTGCTGGCGTGAAGCGTGAGCACGAGCACACCAAAATCGCTCGCGTCCGAGAACTGCAGATTGGCTTCGGCGTTGGTGATCGGGGATAGGTTCTCGCCCCCGGTTCCCACCACGAACTCGCGAATCCCATTGCTCGTCGCCCCTCCCGAGGGGTCTTGCTGCGCATAACGCTCGTACAGATGGTCATGCCCGCCTAACACGACGTCGGCGTGCGCGCTGTAAAGCGCACTCCAAAGCGGCCCGACGCCCGGGCTGTTGCCCACGAAGCCCGACGCGAAACGAGGGTGGTGCCAATACGCGAGCGTGCACGCGCTCCGGTCCGTCGAGAGGTCGGCCTGCAACCACGACGTTTGCGCTGACGTGGTGAAGCCCGGAATCTGATCGGCGCAGCCGGAGTTGGAGCAATTGGAGTTGAGGGCGATGATGTGCCACGTGCCGACGTTGAACGAGTAATCGCTGGGCGGGTTGCCGAAGTACTGGTTGTAGCCCGCCGCGCTGGAACTCATCGTGTAGTCGTGGTTGCCTGGAACCGGATGGACGATCGCGTTGAACACCCCCCAAGTGGCCGCGTAGGCACCCGCGCTCGTGTACTCGCTGTAGAGTCCCGAGTTGTATTGGGCGTCGCCCAGCATCAGAACGTCGGCAGGCTTCTGATTCGCTGCGAGCGTCGCCGTCTGCTGCTGCTGGCATGAGTTGGTCGTATCGCCGACGGGGCAGGCGACATCTCCGACGGCGACGACGGTTGGGTCGACCGCCAACCCGACCGGTGCGGTGGCTGCGGAAGTCGCCGAGGACGAGCCTGCGGTATTGGTTGCAGTCACGGATACGCGTAGCGTCGAGTCAACGTCCTGGGCGCCAAGTGCGTAGGTGGAACTCGTCGCGCCGGCCACGTTCCCGCAGGATCCTCCGCCGGCGTCGCAGCGCTGCCACTGGTAGGCGAACGATGGGGTCGGATTGCCGGCCCACACGCCGGGCGCAGCGGACAATGCCTGGCCCACGCGAGTGCTGCCCGACACCTGGGGCGGCGACGTGTTGGTGGGGGCCACCGGAGGCGGCGGCGGGGGTGGCGGCGGAGGTGGCGGCGGGGGCGTGGTCGTCGTGGTCGTCGCGGTCGTCGTGGTCGGCGTGGTCGGCGTGGTCGTCGTGGTCGTTGTGGGCGTCGTCGGCGGCGGCTTCGGCTTGGGCTTTTTGACCTTTACGCACTGGTGGACGCGCGTATAGACGATCTTCCCGTGAACGCGCACCACTCGGCCGTGCCTGCGTACCGGCACGCGGACGAGGCGACGTGCGTAGCCCGCACGGCACTTCACCGGGTGGGGTTTGTTCTTGGCATGCGAGGCCGCCGCGAACGCGACGCCGCCCCCCGCCAGGAGTGCGATGAACCAGGTGCTAACCCGCGGGGCCCAGTGAAGCGCGCCGCGGAAGTGCGCGCAACACGCGGCTACCGTCTTGCGGCCCACGACAACAGATCCGGTGTCCCTCGGTGATACCCCATGCCGAGGTATCAGTTTGTCCGCTCGCCGGCCGACCGGCTATGGCCCTCCTCGCCCCTCCTGCGTTCAAGGCTGAACGCTGCGCGCGTGATCGTCATCGGCCATCCTGTCACATCCTGTGTATTCACACCTTGGCTGTCCCGGGTCAGCTCAAGGCGGATCGACGGGTTAGTTCAGCCCGTTGAACGATGTATCCGCGGGGTGACCCATTTACAGACGTAGGTCCGACGGACAGACTCATGCCCATGCCAGGATGGCTCAGCCGGGATGTGGCGAGGATCGAGAACATCATCCACGAGGCCCGCGCACAACATGCCGTCTAAGCATCGCTCTCAGCGTGAGCTCGAGTCCGAGAGCGAGCCTGCCGACCAGAGTGCATACGAAGCGCTCACCGACCTCAGTGCGTATGCGCTGACCCTCGACGCCGAATGCCACCGACTGGATGATCGGATCTTCGCCCTCGCGGAAGTTGAATCGAGCGTGATGGAACGTCGCGAGTTGCTCCGCGAGCGCGACGAGATCTCAGAGGAGCTGAGCGCGCTGCGCCACACGATCACGTCACTCCAGGATCAGATTCGCGAGCAAGGGCAGGCCCGTGGCCGGCGGCGACCGCGCGAACGGCGCTAACGCCGGCCACTCGATCCCGGCCGCCCCGATCAGAACCCGAACTTGCCGACCATCGAGTTAGCCGAGGCGGCGTTGCCCAGCAGCGGCAGCCCTAGCAGCTCCTCGGTCGAACGCAGCAGGGAGTAATGGCTGTAAGCGGTTCCGTCTTGGACATGGTTGGTGTGGGGCGAAATCACGATCAACGGCACGCGGTTCGTGCAGCCCGGGCATGGTCCGCTATCTTCGTCCCAAGTGATGAAGATCACCGTCGTCCCAGCTTGATACTGCGGGGTGGCCATCAAGGATGGGACGTAGCTCTTCAGGAAGTTATCCCCGCTGGAGATGCTTCCGTCGTGCATGTCATCGATCAGATTCGGTGTTACGAACGTGAACGCCGCGCTCAGGTCTGGCATTGCTTCAAACGGGACGTCAAAGTTTGAGCAGTCCGAACCGAGGTTGGTGTAGTACGCCTCCGGGTTGTGGCGAACCGCGTATTCGCCCGCGTCAGACCCGGCGCAGTTCGAAGGCATGCCCTCCTGCAGCGACCGAGATCGACCGTTCGGTAGCTGGCTGAAGATCGACGGCACGTTCAAAGGATGGGAGGAGGGATCGCCGTCGTCCGAGATCCCCTGGGTGTCGCCGCTGGTGGCCGCAATGTAGTTCGGTAGGCTCGGGTGCGCGATGGCGAAGTAGTTCGTCGCCAGGCCGTACGTGCTCGCCAGCGTATTGACGTATGGCGCTTGGCTGGAGCCGATGATGTCGTCGTAACCATGGTTCTCCATGAAGATCCAGACCACGTGCTGGATCTGTGGCGAGGTGCGGCCGGAGGTGGTCGATGTCATAGGCGATCTCGATGGTGTCGCACCGGAGGTAGACGTGGACCCTGCTCGGTGGCCCCTCCTTGACCTGGTATGCCCACGGCGGTGGCGGGGATTGCCCTGACGAACGCACTTATGGTTGTGAGCGCGCTCGTGGTGCCGGCTCCGCGCACAGTGACGTCTCCGCGAACGGTGATGGTGGTGGTCGCGGGCCGTGGCGGTGGCGACCCCTCCCATCAGCAGCCCACCTGCCGCCAGAACGGCAAACAGCAAGATTCGTCTCACTGGTTTGGCCTCGGCATCGCGAACGCGACCAGGCTCCGCATCGGTCCCTCCCGTGTGGAATTGCGCGCCGCCCGGCGCGGCGCTGTGGGCGCGCCCCGTATACCCTCGGGACCGGGTTCCTACGCGCTCAATTGGCCTCGGCCCTCGCCGGCGCGTGGACGCATGCCGGCGGTCGAGGCGCGGCCGCAGCCGGTACCAGAGAACTTATGCCCTTAGCGCGAAGGTCTTTCTCGTGCTTACGGGCCTGCCGCCGATAGCCGTGAACATGCCCTTCGCGGTCAACGCAAGGCGGGTTGCACGTCTCAGAAGTTGTCCGCCTTCACGGGTGAATCTGAGCACGATCGTCCGCGTTCCCGGGGACGGGAACGCCGTCTGCCCGGAGGCGAGGAGCACCGGTGACGGCCGGAACCGCCAGGACTCGGGGAGCCTCGGGCCCGCCGGAGCCCCATACCACCGCACCACCGCACGACCCGCTTCGGGTGCGCGGAACCGCAACGAGAATCCACGATGCTCGACGAGCTGGGCGATGCTCGCTGCCCTCGGAGAGGGAGTGATCTGCCGGCGGATGATGGCGGTCAACTGAGCGGCGCTCACGCGCGGCGTGCCGTGAGTCGCGCCCCCGTGCGCCGGCTGCGCGCCGGTGCGTTGATCGGCCGAGCGGGTAGTCTCTCTGCCGTTGGCCGTGGTCTCGCCGGCCCCGCTCCCGCCGGCGCTCGCGCCGCTCCCGGTGCCCGTGCCGCCAGCGCCTTCCGGACCGTTCGGCTGCGTGTAGACATCAGAACCAAAGGCGGCGGCGCCTGCCGCCTCGCCAATCCGCGGCAAGCCGAACAGGTCCTCGATGCTTGCGAGCATCGAATAATGGTTGTAGCCGGCGGTAGAACTCGTGCCGGCTGCGATGAACGGCGACAGCAAGACCGCGCCAATGTCACCTCCGCCCGGGCCGGTTACGCCCGGCAGGAGGGAGTTCGCCGCCTCGTAGGGACCGGGCACCTCGTTGCAGCACGCGCTTGCATCCCCCACCGCCTCATCGAAGGTGATGATCAGCAGCCCGTTCTGTTTGAAGGCCGCAGACGACGTGATGATCGGCACCCAGGTCTTCAGGAAGCTGTCGGCCTGGGCGAGTCCACCGGGTCGGCCGTCAGGGCAGGTCGAGTAGTGGCCATCGTCGCAGAGGTCGGGGGTGAGGAAGATGTAATTTGGAGTCGTCGCCGCACTTTGGAGATCGCTCTGAAGCCGATTCAGGTTGACGACGTTCGCGTTGCATTCGACTGGGTTGTCGATCACGTAGTGGAAGTAGACGAAGGGGTCGTGGCGGGTGGTGTACTGGTCGACTGCGGTCGGCGTCTGCGTATCGTCGGCGGCGCCGACCGGAGGATGACCGCACGTTGCCGATTCGCGGTTCGGATCCGCGCCCATCCCGTCCTCGTACGCTCGCCAGGTCAGCCCCGCGGCATCGAACTGGCTCATCAGGCTAGGAACGTCGGCGGGGTATACGCACCCTTCGTTGTTCTCCTGGCCGCTCGAATCCAAGGAGCCCGCCGGGAAGTCCACGAAGCTCGGGCAGTCAGTGGAGGTCAAAGGGTTCGGTGCCTGCCCACTGACCATCGAGATGTAGTTATCGAGGCTGGCGTGACCTATCCCGTAGTAGTCAGGAAGGTAGGCGCCCCGTTCGACGAGCGTCTGTGAGAGGTACGGAGCCGGAGAGCCAGCCGCGAATGTGGTCGAAGCGCTCTCGTTCTCGTCGATCAGGACGAATACGTGCTTGATCGGTGGGGGGCTGTACGCGTGTGCCGCCTCGGGAGACAGAGCCCCTAATAGCAGTGCGGCAACGAGGAGGCAGCGCAGGGTCCAAGGACGATGGTCCGAGCCGCGCCTGGCCCGGGGCCCGCGGCCGGATACGGGCGCGCCCCCGGGTCTGCGCTCCGGGCCGCGCCGGCCTCTGCCCCCAAGGTCGATTGCGCTCACGATCCGGACAAGTCCTCCCCACCGCAGGTGCGGTCAGGAAGGACTAGCGGCCCTGGTAGGCGTAGGCCGCGACCCATTGGATCTGGGCATTTACGTGGGCCGGGGTTTGCGCGTCGGGGCATGGCGCATAAGAGTCACCGCAGGTCCCGGCTTGCGTCTGCAGGTCCATCTCCATCCGCTGGTCAGGCACGGCATCGCTCCATACGAGTGCCCATTGCCGGCCGTCGATCGTGTAGATCAGCTTGCCCGGGAGCCACTCCACCCCGACCGTGTGCCATCGGGTGAGGTCGATCGGGAGCGTGCGCGCGATCTGAGCGTTGTCGCTCCCGTAGTGCAGCGTGGCAGTGATGTGGTCTCGAGCCGTGGTCCCCCCGCCGTTCTCGGCAAAGTCGATCTCCGGTGGCCAAGTGTTGCCCGACGGCCACAGCAGAGCTACGAACGAGACCCCTTTTCCGCGATCCACCCGGACGCGCACTTCGTACTTCCCATACGTCTGCGTCAGGGCAGGCGCGCTGGAGATGCCGGCCGACACCCACCGCCATCCGTAACGCGGGTCCCGGTATGTCTCGAGGTTGAGCACACCGTGCGCAACCACGGCGTGCGCGGGGGACCACCATCCTCCCGGATCGCCTCCGGGTTGGCCGCTATAGACGCCCCAATGAGACGATCGCAAGCCGTGCGTGAAATCGTCGAAGAAGACGCGACGCCACTTGCCGGTCGGGGCGACGCTCACTGCGACCGCGGCGGCGAGCGCGACTACCGCCGCGAACACGGCGGCGATGGCGATCGCTCCTGGCGCCAGTCGTTTCGTTTTGAGACGAGTCAATCGCGGAATCCGATGACTTTCTTCGCCTGCGTGCGCACGAAGCGATCAAATGCGGTCACCGGCAGTCGCTCAAATCGGTAGCCCTCGTATCTGGCGTCGCTGGCGCCGAATCCCTTCTTGTTGCGCGCCAGAGCCGACGAAGGCGCCGAGTCGCCGAGATGATAGAACCGGTGGCCGCTCTGGCAGGCCTCTTCAATCGTCAGTTGATGGAGCAGCTCGGTTGCGCCGGTGCCACGGACCGCTTCCTTGTCCATCGCGGACCGCCACATCGTCGAGTGGCATCCGTGGGTGAGGACCAATACCGAGGCAATCGGCTCGCCGCCGCGCCAGGCTACCCAGACGCGGCATGCCGGTCCGAGTCGCTCGGCCACTTGCTGGAACTTCTGGGGAGGGTCGCGGTGACGCGCGCGCCAGTGGGCGAGCCAGCGAGGCTCGTGCTGCTGGCGTGCCCAGCGGTCCACGGACGTGCGGTACAGCCGATCGAAAATGGAAACGAGTCGCCCGGTGTCGTCCCGTTCTGCCGACACACCGCGTCGCTGGGCCTTGCGGCAGTTGCTGCGGACCGTCGAGGAGAACGCATGCCACACCTTGTCGAATCCTCCTGACAGGTCCACGATCTGACTCATCCGTGGTATCCGCACGGCTCCGTCGGGTACCGCGGGCGCCCATGCGTGGACCGCCACTGGAGACGGCCGCACATCGATGAGCAACGAAGGTTCACGCGCCAGGTCGGCCACAACGCCGGCGACGTCGTCGACCGACACCCGACCGCGGGAGCTGACCAGCCCCCCTGACCCCCAGCCGAATGGCATCGAGCTCACGGCGCTCACCGGCCTGGGCAGGCGTCGGCGAGCCAGCGGGAGGACGAGGTGATGTCCGTCCTCGGTCTCGTACACGCGCGTTGCGTCTTCGTAATGGCCGGAGGCGCACACACAATCCATCCATGCCGGTGTCTGCGAGGCGAGCGCATCCGGGTCGGTCGCCACCGCCTGCTCCCAGGCCTCCCTCGCGCCCGCACCAACGGCTTTCAGCTCCACCCTCACAGCGACTCCAGCACAGGTAGGACGTTGCGCCGCTCCCACCACCGATATCGGTACCCGGCCGGTGAGCCCTGCTGGCGCGCGTGGCCGGCAGCGTGGCGCAACCAGTACAAGAGCAGCATGTGACGCTCTGAGAGCGTCCCATCCGGCGGCCACTCCCAGTGACGGTTCATGACGGCGCGTTCCTCGGCCGACCATCCAATCCCGCGGAGCTGATCGTGGAGCATCTGGCCAAGCTCGGCACCGGTGACGAGTCGCCTGGTGTAGAGCAGCAGGTGAAGCACGTCGTGGAACGGGGGCTCGAGTGGCGCCGAGGCTTCCCAGTCGACGATGCCGGTGGGAGACTGCGTGCCGGAGAAGAGCAGGTTTCCGAGCCAATAGTCTCCGTGTATCCGAGCCGCCGCGAGTGTGCCGGCGCCGACCGCGTCATGAAGTTCGTCGCGCAACCGCTCGATGCGGTAGGCAACCCACCGTGAGCGCCTGGCCCGACACGAGAGTTCGCGCAACGGCGCATCGACCCAGCGCTCGGCTACCTCGGGGCCGCCTGCGACCGTGCCTGCCGTTTGCCTGTGGAGGACGGCGATCGTCTCGGCGGCGGCGCTCATCACCGCGTGACGAGCCGCTCTCGTCGGCGCGGTCATAGGGCGCCCATGGAGGGCCGAGTCGAGGCGGTAGCTGTGTCCCGCCAACACGCCATGCCCTCGCGGACGAGGGAGGAGATCCCGCCAGCCGTCGAGCCGCTCATCGCCATGAAGCGCGGTGAGGGCGGCCATCTCGCGCTGCAGCAGACGTTTGCCTTCCACAGTCGCGGTGACCTTGAGGATCGCAAACGGCGGCGCGCCGGGCGGCCCGAGCTTCACGACGGCGACCCCGGCAGAGGTGAGGGCCGCACCGCACGTCACCACGCCCGCTGGAAGCGCCTCAGCGTGAAGCGCCGTGATTTCACGTGTCAACGTCTCAAGCCGCATCGTCACGCCGGCGCATATGCGCCGTGCCAACGGAGCGTGAGCTCGCGCCAGACAATCGAGGTGATTTCTGCCCGCACGGTGTCGGCGTCGGCACCGGCATCAACGAGCTCAATGGCGAACGAGCGCCTGGTGAGCTCTCCGTACAGCTGCCGTTCGGATTCAAGCTCCTCGGGTAAGGCCTCCGGTTTTCTTCCGTACGCGACATCTCCGGGGACGTCGAGGAACACCGACACGGACGGGGGCGGAAGCGCCCGGGCCAGGAACCGGAAGTAGACGCGCTTTGCCACCAGTAGCGGAGGGCTCGCGGGCAGCAGCGCGTCATAGACGTACCGATCGAACACCACCAATCGACCGCGAAGCTGGTGGTATCGGGCCACCACGAATCGGCCCCAGATCCGGAAGGGTCGCACCGCGATCTCCGTCATCGCTGCCGCTGGCCGCCGGGGCTTTACCGACATCTTCCACATTCCCATATAGACGACTCGCACCTCAAACGGCAAGGACCTCCGCAACTCGGCGGCCGCGGTTGACTTGCCGACCCCGTTTGGACCCAGCAGCGCTAGCCCCAGCCCCTGCCGGCGACGGATCAACAGAGGCTTGCGGGCCGCTCGCGCGGCCCGGCTCAGCATCACCTTCAGCCGCTCGCCCAGCGGCCTCCGCCGCTTCAGCTCGGCGGCGAGTCGGACGCCGAGCTCCCTGAGCGCCTCAGCGTCACC
>JAFASF010000065.1 GCA_019244745.1 Solirubrobacterales bacterium
GCACGAACGCTCGTGCTCGAGAGCGGCGCCCGCGCAATAACGATCGACGCGATCGCGCTCGCCAGCGGTGCACCGAAGGGCTCGCTGTATCACCGGTTCGCCTCCCTGAACGACCTGCTCGCCGAGATGTGGATTCGCGCCGCCCGCCGCGCGCAGGTGCAGTTCGTCGCCGCGCTCGACCAGCCCGAACCGATGGCTGCGGCGTTGGCCGCCGCCTGCTCCCTGTACGACTTCGCCGGGGCCCACCCCGGCGACGCGCGGCTACTGGCGGCGATGCGCCGCGAGGATCTCATCGAGTCACCCCTCTCGCCGGATCTGACGGCTGAGCTCGACGGGCTCAACCGGCCGCTCGAGCGGGCATTCGCCGGGCTCGCGCGTCGGCTGTTCGGGCGAGCGACCCGCAGCACCGTGGAGGCGACGGTCTGTGCCGTGTCGGATATCCCGATCGGCGTGATCCGGCGCCACCTGATCGCCGGCACAAAGCTTCCCGTCGATCTTCGGGGCCAGCTCGAAGCGGCTACTCGCGCCGTGCTCCTAGAAGCCGGCGCCAACACAGGACCGGGACGTTGATGAGCACGGCGACCCGGGCGACCGACGGACGCCAGCGCATATCTGCATCAAAAGGTCAACCACGCCGGGCGGCCACGTAGGAGGAAGGTGCCGGGCGAGCTCGATGCGACTATAAGAGGAACCGAAGACTCCGTTCTTGTGTAAGCGCTGTCACACAAGAGCGGATCTCACTTTGCCAGCCTCCTGCGCTTGTAACTCGACCTGCCGAGTCGTCCCCGCCGGTGCGGGGGCGAGCGGGGGACCCACGCCGAGCGTGGTGTTCTTGCTCGGATGGGGCGAATCGACCGCCCGGCACGTCCAGCAGCGGCCGTAGCGACTGCGGTCAGCTCGCACGCGGGCTCACGCGTTGCCGCGAGCCCGACAACTAACCCCGTAGGCGCCGGTCGATCCAAGCAAGAACAAGGAGGACCTCGGGATGAGGCCCATTACAGGCGGGCGCAGGACGCGCCTGATTTACGCGGGCGCGGGCGCGGTGGTGCTCGTGGTCCCGGCCACGGCGGTCGCGTTTACGGCCGGGCCACTGTCGGCTCCAAACGGTGCGGCGAATGCCGCGCCTTCGGGCGCTCCACGTACGGTTACGCCGAAGCGCCGGACCGTGCGGACCGCAGCGCAGCGCGACTGCACGAAGCTGTTCACCGTCAACATGGGTGAAGGCGCCGCGAACCTGATCTATTCCGGCACGAGTACGGCGACCGAGCATGATCTCGAGGTGCTCGGGTACATCGAGCGCTGTCAACGTAACCCGGCGGCGCAGGGCTTCGTGCGCGGCTACGACCGTCACCGGGCCCAGATCCACGACGCGCGCGTGGCGGCCGGTCAGGCTGCCGCCGCCCAGGCGGCGGCGCAGGCGCAGGTTACGCAGTCGCAGCAGGGGCAGGCGTCTAGCGAGACTCAGTCAGGATCGTCGGAGCAGAGCTAGAGCTCATCGTCACAGCCGTCGGGAGGCAGTGGCGGTTGGGCGATCCCGAGCTCAGTGGTGCAGTGTGAGTCGGGCGGGCAGAACCTGCCGCCAAACTCCTCCGGTGCCTCGGGCTATTACCAGATCATCCCCGGCACATGGCAGGCCTACGGCGGGAGTCAGTATGCGCCGAGCGCGTACCAGGCGACGCCGCAGCAGCAGGCGGCCGTCGCGTCGAGAATCTGGAACAGCGCCGGCCCGAGCGCTTGGGTCTGCGCCGGTGGTCAATGAGGTAACACTGCTCGTCAACGCCGAGCCTGGTGAAGGCCGCGCTGCCACAAGCGCGCGGCCTTCACCAAAGTAACCGTCAGCGCTGACACACGGGACACCAGAACGTGGTCCTTCCACCCACCTGGCCTCGCTGGAGCAGGGACCCGTCCCGGGGACAGGTCCCCTCGTGCCGGCGCGACTGTATGAAGCGACCCGTATGAGCACCGCCGCGCCGGATAGCGGAGCGCACGGCGGCTCGGACCTCGCGGCGCAGGCGGTCGAGGTCTTCGACGGAGAGGTCAGACACCCTACGCCGCGGCGAGATACGCGCCTGCCAGAGGATCTGGTCGGCGAGCAGGTTGCCGACCCCGGAGATCGCTCGCTGATCTAGGAGGCGGGCCTTGACCGGGGATCGGCCGCGCCCGATCAGACGGCGAAAGTCCTCGCGGCCGACCTGCGCGGCGTCGGGTCCGACGTGCGAGAAGTCCGGGTTGAGCACGGCGCGGCCGAGGCGGCGCTTGTCTCGTAGCACGAGGCGACCGCCGTCCTCGAACTCGACGGCGAACCGGTCCCACCGAGAGACGTCTTCAGGGTCGACCACGATCCGCCCGGCCATGCCGAGGTGGAGCCCGAGCGCCGGCCCATCCTCGGTCTCGAGCCACATGAACTTGCCCCTCCGGTGAGCCGTGATCAGCGTGTGGCCGGTGAGTGCGCCGGCGAGCTCGCCCGGGGCGTGCGGGCGGCAAACGTAGGTGTCCCGGTCGTCGACGCCGACGATCCTCCGCCCCAGGGCGGATTCCAGCGTCTGGCGGGCGCGCTCCGCCTCGGGCAACTCCGGCATACATCGAGCGTAGTAAGGAGGAACGCGCCGATCACGTCGCCGGCGAAGCTCGAGTCCTCCGCGGGCGGGCGGATCTGCTCGCGTGGCAGCTGGCGGGCGCTCCGACGCGGTTACCAGCTCCCGATAATCGGCGCATATCACGCCAGGGTTGCCCGGGCTTAAAGCCTTCCGCGCATGCCGATACATGATCAGCTATTTGCGGAAAGGGAGTTCTCCGCGTCGTTTTGGTCTTCAGGTTCGCCGGGGCGCGGGTGCGGTTCAGCTTGTCGGGCGCGTTATCGGTGATGTTCCGAGGGCGTTCGTGCCTGCGACCTCCTCCTCCCGGGATTGCAGGTTGGCGTTAGCAGGAGCTCGATCGGTGCTCGGTTGTGGTTAGCCGCGTCCTGGATCGCCTTGGCGGATCGTCTCGCAGGAGCCGGCGGCCTGGCCGGGTTGGCCGTGTTACGCGGCGGGCGCCACGCGTGCCTCGCGAAGCCCACCGTCGGCATCCACGCGTGAGTAGACCAGCTCGACGAGCTGACCGACGCGCGCCCCGGTGTGGGCGCCGGCGAGCGCGTGGACGCGCCGACCGCCGAGGTCACACAGGGCGTGCCAGTGGCCGTTCTGATCCTGGTGGACCGCACAGAGCTCGGCGCAGGTTGCGAGGCGCGCCTTGTGCTTGAGCCATGAGCGATGTCGACCGGCCCGGTAGGTCGATCGGCGACGTTTGAGGACAGTGCCCTCAAAGCCGAGGGCGACGATCGACTCGTGTGCTGCCGGCGTCGCTGGTTGTGAGGCCACCACTCGAATCCGCTCGCAGAGCGGGAGCGCCTCGCGCAAGCGCGCGTCGCGTTCCTCCCACGGGCACAGCCGGACGTCGCGGCCCCCGACTGCAAGTAGGTCAAAGGCGACGAAACGCAACCGCTTGCTCGCGACCGAGTCCCCAGCGAAGACGGCGCGGGTAACTGTGGCAAAGTCCTGCACCGGCTGGCCATCGCGCTCGGTCACGGCGACAAGCTCGCCATCAAACATCGTGCCGGGGGCAACACCAGTGAAGAGCGCGGGTAGCGAGCCCAGCCGGTCAGTCAGATTGGTGCCGCGGCGAGACCAGCCGCGCACCTCCCCGTCGGCGCCCACGTCGACGAGAAGTCGAAAGCCATCCCATTTAGGTTGCAGCACCCACCGTCCACCCTCAGGCCAGCGGCGGACGGAGGTGCTGAGCATCGGCAGGGGAGCGCCCATCAAGTGACGAAGGCTGGCTAGTGGATCACGATCAGCTTACGTCCGGGCCCGCTTTGCTGTCTCTCCCAAGCCTGGGCGATGTCGTTGAGTGGCACTCGTTCGACTGTTGCTGTTAGGTTCCCGGCGGCGACATGGCTAAGCATTTGCCGGTATGTCTGGCGGCGTACCTCGAGTGGGATGTGGATGTTGGTATGGCCTCGGATTTGAATCATGCGGCCTCGCAGCGGGCCTGATGTCAGGTGCGCTTCTCTGCCGGCTGATTCCCCTAGTTGGACGAGTCGGCCTCCGTATCTGAGTGTCTTTAGCGCCGCTACTGCTGGCGGTCCTGATAGGGGACCGATGACAAGGTCGATGCAATTCGGGGCGGCGCGCGCTAGGGCTGCTTCCACGCTCGCCGCGGGCGCTGCGCGCGCTGCGGCGCCACGCGGATGCTTCCGACTCTGGTTAAGCAGGGTACGCGCTCGCAGCGCTTCGAGACTGCGGCTCGGGGTTTTCAGGTCCGGTGTGCGAGCCACCGCCGCCTGCGTCGCCGCGCTGGCGCTGGTCGGCTGCGGAGGCGCAACGCGGTCCAAGACGACCGCGAGCACGCGGCGCCCGCCAGCGGCCAACACCGCCTCCACGACGACCACCGCGACCGCCGACGATTCGGCTCCCAAGCCACCCCCGCCTCCGAGCTATCCCCAGCTCCTGCCTGCGGCGCTCGGGACAGCCCCGACCTCGCTCGCGCCCGCCATCCGCTGGCGGGGCCAGACCGCGGCGTGGCTCAGGCGGCTGCCCTCCGGCGTGACGCTGATGTCCTTCGATCAGCGGCTGCTCGAGGTCCACCTGCATTCGGGGACCGTCGATGCTGGGGGGCTCGGGTGGCGCTACGGCCCGTCGGTGGAAGGGTTCGAGCTCACCCGGCTGGTGGCGGGGTTCAACGGGGGCTTCAGGCTCTCCACGGGCGCGGGCGGCTTTGAGTCCTACGGGCGGGTCGCCGTTCCGCTGCAGAGCGGACTAGCCTCGATCGTCACCTATTCGGACGGGACGACCGACATCGGCAGCTGGCACCAAGAGGTCCCGACCCCGGGTAAACGGGTCGTCTCCGTGCGCCAGAACTTGAGCCTGCTGATCGACGGCGGCACCGCGTCGGCCAACGTCGGCTGCGTGAGCTGCTGGGGCGCGACGCTCGGCGGTGTGCTTGACCCAGCCCGCTCGGCCCTGGGAATCACCGCGAGCGGCGAGCTGGTCTGGGCGGGGGGTGAGAGCCTGACCGTCTCGGAGCTGGCCACCGCCCTGCTCTCAGCCCACGTGGTGCGCGCGGCCGAGCTCGACATCAATCCGGAGTGGGTGGCCGGCTACGTCTACGGGCACCGGGGCGGTCACGGCCGGCTCGCGCCGGTTGCGGCGCTGGCCAGCCAGCCCGGCATTCCTGGCCAGTTCCTCGCCCCGTGGAGCCGGGACTTCTTCACGATCGTCGCCCGCTGACGCCGACGAAGCCGCTCGCGCCCCCGCGCTCAGGGAATCCGGCAGAGCCCCGCCACGTCGATGACCACGACGTGGGCGTGGGGAGCGAACCTGGTGTCAGGAGCCAGCTCCCCCGGGCCGACCTCGAACCGCAATTTCGTGCTCGCCCGATCGTCCGGGTCTCGAACACGGCGCCGGCACACATAGGTCGGACTCTCGGCAAAGGACCCGATGAGGGAAAGAAGACATTGGCGCGCGCCTTCCCAACGCTTCCCGGCGAGCCGCGCCATTCGAGCTCGAGGATGTACGCGTCCGTGTCACCGGTGTGGGCGTCAGGCAGCCCGAGCCGCTGGTCGCGTTTGCACCATGCTCCGACGTGCGGTCGGAGATGGATCTCGGGCTGCTCGGTCACCCAGCCGGATTGGCTGAACGCCGCGACCAACTCGGTTGCGCCCGCGACGAGCTGAGCGGCGTCACCGACGCCGTGCCCACGCTCGTCGTCCTCCCAGCGTTTCAGCATGGCTCAGGTTACAACGGGAACTAGCCACCAGGACCCCGTCGCACGCGCTTGCGCGAGCGCGGGCGGTCCTTAGTTCCCCGCTTCGCGGCGCCGGGCGCGCGGCGGCGATCCGGCGACCCCTGCGGCGGCCAGGCCAGGTCCTCCGGCTCGGCTGCCACGCGGTGAGGCGATGGCGCGGTTCGCGCCGAGGGCGTGATGACCAGCGTCGGCCGCTCGCGCAAGCACGCGAGGAAGCAGTGGCGGTACTCGTTGTGCAGGGCCGTGAGTTGGACGCCGGTGGTGGACGGTTTGCGTCAGGATTAGCGGCAGTGAGGTGCTGGGTGAACACGATCAGCCGGGATCACGTACAGGCTGGGGTTGCGGGCGGGTTCACTCGCAACGTCGAGTTCGCGGTGTGCGTCGAGGCGCCGATCGGGCCACTCATCGAGGAGCTCAGCTTCATCAAAGACAAGCGCCGCTGGGGATACGTATTTCGCTTTGGCTTGTTCGAAATTGCATGTCGCGATTTCGAGCTCATCAAGGCGGCGATGCGGGCAGCCATTTAGACCAGACCTGGCCAACGGTCGGCAATGCTGATCGACGCCAGCGTGTTATCGCTATGCCAAGGCTCGCTTAGAGCGAGGTCGTCTGTTGCTAGTGATCGCGGCGACTCATATGCTCGCCCGGTGAACTTGCCGTGCACGCGGGGGACGGTCGGTGCGGCCACGCGGACGTGGCTCGTGCGAGCGGGCGTCGCTGTGCTGCTCACCTCGCTTGCGGGGGGCGTGGCGGTCGCTGTCCCGTCCCTGGCTCGGCCCGCCGGCCGTGTGCACGAAGCGGCGGGCAGCCCCAGGCAGGGCCACTTCGCCGGTGAGATCAATATCGGCGGGAGACGCGAGCTGTACCTGCAGTGCGCCGGCCGCGGTGGGCCGACTGTCATCCTCGAATCGGGGATTCACGACTCCTCGGACGTGTGGACGCTGAGCGATGCCAAGCCGCCGGTGGTCGGGTACCCGACCGTGTTCAGCGGCGTCGCCCGCTTTACCCATGTCTGTATGTACGACCGGCCTGGGACAATCCGCTACACCAATCCGCCCGCGCTGACGCGGCGCAGCTCGCCTGCACCGATGCCGCGCACGCTTCAGAGCATGGTCGCCGACCTGCATGCCGTGCTGCACAAGGCGGGCGTGCCCGGTCCGTACCTGCTCGTCGCCCACTCCTACGACGGCCTGATCGTGCGCTATTACGCTCAGAATTACCCCCGCGAGGCAGCTGGCATGGTGCTCGTCGATGCTTTCGGCACGAACATCAAGCGGCTGTTCGGAC
>JAFASF010000069.1 GCA_019244745.1 Solirubrobacterales bacterium
GATCAGCCCGATCGCACTACGCCCCAAGATCGCTCGACGTCTCTCCTCGCCCAGGTCCTGGCCGAGCAGGTGTGCCTTGCGCAGCAGGATGTGGCGGTTCAGCGAGGCGAACGCGATCGACATAGCCAAAAACAGACCCGCGTAGACAGCGGCGGCCAGCGACTGACCGTGCGATTCCCGCAGGTAGGTGGCCATGAGGTTGGTGCCGAACGGCAGGACCCCGATGCATAGCAGCAACAGGAGGTTCAGCAGCATGATCGTCCGGTCGGCCTGGGCGAGCCGGCTGATCATGTAGTGGTGGTTGATCCAGATGATCCCGATCGTGATGAACGAGGTGACGTAGGCCGCATACTGGGGCCACATGTGGCCGAGGTTGTGCGCCAGCGATCGGTGATCGAAGCCCGGGATCGGGACCGCGAGGTTGAGCACGAGCAGCGTGATCGCGACCGCGATCACCCCGTCGGAGAACGACTCGAGCCGGTTGGTGCTCACGCTGCGAGTTTCGCCGCGCCACCGGTCGCTCCTGTCGGCCGGCGCCGGCGCGCTCGCCAGGCGCCGGCCGCGGCCGACGCCAGGCTACGCCACGCTGCGAGCGCGCGCCCGGGCGCCGGCTCCGAGCGCCAGCCGGTACCCCGCCGCGAGGCGCTCGAGCGAGCCCTCCCAGGTGCGATCGCGCACGGTCGCGAACGCCGCGCGCGCGAGCCGCCCGCGCAGCAGCGGGGCGCGAACCAGCGACAGCACCGCATCGGCGAGCGCTTCCGGATCCGCCGGCGCCAGCAGCCCCGTCGCTCCGTGCTCGATCAGCGAGGCCGGGCCCCCCTCCTCGACCGCGACGACCGGCAGCCCGCTCGCCTGAGCCTCGAGGATCACCTGGCCGAACGTGTCGGTGCGGCTCGCGAACAGGAACAGATCCGCGCTCGCGTACGCGCGGGCAAGCTCATCGCCGGCCAGCCACCCGAGGAACGTCGCGCAGTCGCCGAGGCGGGCGCGGAGGCGTTGTTCCTCGGGCCCACCTCCGGCGAGCACGAGGTGCAGCCGGGGGTCGCGCCGGCGCGCGGTCAGGAATGCGTCGGCGAGGAGGTCGACGCCCTTCTCCTCGGTCAGCCGGCCGGCGTACAAAAGGTTGATCTCTCCGGGCAGCGACCAGGGACTTCGCAGCGCCGGATCGAATCGGCCGAGGTCGACGCCGCGACCCCAGCGCCTGATCCGCTCGGTGGCGATGCCCAGCCGAGCGAGCCGTTCGTCGCTCGCGGGGCTCGGCGAGAGCACCACGTCGCACGCTCCGTAGAAGCCGCCCAGCGCCGCGGCGGCGAGCGCCTCCACCTGCGCCTGCCCGGTCCGCAGGCCGGCGTAGCGGGCGAGCTCGGTGTGGTAGCTCCCCGCGATCGGCAGCTCGAGCACGCGCGCCAGCAGCCAGGCACCGATCCCGGCCGGCCCCGGTGAGCAGAGGTGGACGAGGTCGTAGCGGCCCTCGGCGACCGCGTCGACGATCGCCGGCAGGCTCGGAACTCCTATTTGAAGGCCGGGGTAGAACGGGATGTCGACCTCCGCCACCGCGCTCAGCCGCCGGTCCACGTCCGCGTCGGTGCCGATCACCTCGACCTCGAAGCCGCGTACGCCCCGCTCCCGGATCTGGCGGATCGTCTGGGTTACGCCGTGCATCCCGCCGACGCCGTCGACGATCAGCGCCACCCGCGGGCGATCGCCGTCGGTGCGGGTGAGCTTGGCCTTCTCGCGGCCGAGGAACGTCGCCGCCGCGGCGTAAGGGATCGCGGGGATGCAGGCGTCGAAGAGAGCGAGCAGGGTCTCGGAGACGCGCACGTCGCCGACGGCGCTCGTTGCGACGATCTCCCGCACCGCGGCTGCCAGCTTGCGCTCGTGGATGCGCCGCGCCCGCCGCCACAGATCCGGATGGCTGAGCTCTCCCTCCCGGAGAAGCTCGAGCAGCTTGCGCTCGTCGGCGTCGAGGTCCATCGCGACCAGCCAGGCGCGCAGCAGCGCGAGCGCGTCGGTCGGACCGAGCTCGGCGCCGGAGACTCCGTGGCGGACGTCTCCTTCGCGCAGCACCCGCTCGACGATCGCGAGCACCGCCGACGGGTCTGGACGGAGCGTTCCGCCGCCGGGTCCGAGTGAGCGGATCGCAAGCGCCATCGCCGCATGCGTCCACTTCGCGGCGCTGCCCTGCGCGCCGTGTGCGCTCGCCTCGCCGGCGGTGATGCGCGCGAGGAACTCCCGCGGCGTGGCGGCGGCCGGTGTCTCGGTGAACGTGCGGCCGATATCGATTCCGGCGTGGTCATCGGACCCCCCGATCGCGGTGCCGCCATGGGTCTCGATGTACACGAACGCCGGCAGGTTGAGCTCTTTGGCCCGCGAGCCGTTGCGCGTCTCCCAGATCGGGAACAGCTCGGCCAGCCGGCGGCGGTGGCGCGCGGTCAGCGGAGCGTGCACCGCATAGAACGGGTGCGCCAGCGCGGCCGTTATCTCGTTGGCGAGCAGGTACTCCGCACACGTCTCGACGTCGTCGCTGTTGGCCTGGAGCCACTCGTGGTCTGCGGGCGTGATGCCGTAGCACAGCACGTGCACGGCCTGGGGCTCGCCCTTGAACCAGGCGGTGAGCTCCTCGGAGATGAACGTATCGTCCAGGTCGTCGAGCGCCAGCGCGCCCGTGATCGTGTCGTGGTCGGTGAGCGTCACGAAGTCCATTCCGCGGCGCTTGGCCACCTCGTAGACCTCGAGCGGGTCGGTCGTGCACTCGGGAATGTGAAGCGAGCGCTGGACTCCGAGCTTCGACAGCTCCGAAGCGCACGAATGGACGTGCATGTCGGCGCGGCTCGTGTGGTTCATGGGTGAGAAGTTGACCTGCCGGCGGCGCCAGGGCGTGAAGAACAAGCTGAGGTCCTGTGACCATCTGGTGAACGCGGCATGGGGCCTGCGGCGGATCGAGAACCATTGCTCCGTGCCCGATGGCGAAGAGGTGGTTCTGGAGCGCGGATCGGTTCGCGTCGAGGTGTCGCTGCGCCCGTTCGGGTTCACGATCCGGCGCGCTGGCCGCAGGCTGGTGCGCTCGGGCGGGATGTGGGCCGCCGACGGAACGGTGAACGATCGGTTCATCCAGCTGACCGAGGGCGTGATCGCGCGCGAGGAGCTGGCGCCGCGCCAGCTGGCCCGGCGGGCGCTCGTCGTCCACGCCGGCCGCGACCAGCTGGAGCTCACGCTCGCGCTCGACGAGGGCCGGGTGGGACGGCTGGGCGTGTTGCTCCGGGGCGATCGTCGGGTGTCCTTAGAGCTCCACGTTGACCGCGATCCGCTCCGCGTCGGGGTCGACTGGGACCGCCGCGCGGACGAGCGACTGGTCGGTCTCGGCGCCCGCCATGGGGTCCAGTTCGATCAATCGGGCCGCGATGTCCAGCTCGGCGCCGACCGCCGATACACGGGCCCGGACTGCCCGCCCGAGATGCTGTCCGACGGCGGGATCCCGCAGGGCGACTGCGCGCCGGTGCCGTGGCTGATCTCGAGCCGCGGCTACGCCGTGTGGCTGCAATCGGAGGCGAACGGCATCCGGTTCGAGCTGGGAGGCGAGCGGTTGTCGGTCTCCACGCGCGCTCGCGCGGGCCCGCTTCGCTTGGATTTTTTGACCGACCCCACTCCCGCGGCGCTTCTGCGCGCTTACTGCCGCGTGAGCGGCTTTCCCGGGCTCCTGGCGGAGTGGGGGTACGGCTTCTGGAAGGGCCGTGACATCTATGAGCACCGGAACGACGTACTCGATGACTTCACCGGCTTCCGGGCTCACGGCATCCCGCTCGACGCGATCGTGCTCGACTCGCCGTGGGCCACTCAGTACAACACTTGGGAGTTCAACCCCTACCAGTTCCCGGACGCGGCGGGGATGATCCGTCGGTTGCGCGAGGCGGGCGTGCGGACCGTGGTGTGGGTGACGCCGTGGGTGAATGTGGACTCGCGCGACGGGCAATCGCCACCGCAGCTCGAGTCAGAGCGCCTTTTTCGGGCGCCGGCGGCGAACTACTCCGCCGGCGCTCTGGCCGGGCACTTCGTCCGTGACGGTGACGGGGAGCCGTTCGTCGCTACCTGGTGGATGGGGGAGGGGTCGCCCGTTGACTTCACGAGTCCGGTGGCCGAGGAGTGGTGGCGGTCGCAGGCCCGGCGGGTCCTGGAGCTCGGGGTGGAGGGGGTCAAGGTCGACGACGGCGAGGGCTATTACGTGCCCGATGAAGTGCAGCTGGCCGACGGACGTAAGGGCGGCTCCGGCGCCTGGGCGCTCGGCGGCCTTCACCGGCTGAGCCTGCAGCGGGCGCTCGACGAGGTCCATCCCGGCACCGGGGTGGTGTTCTGCCGCAGCGGCTGGAGCGGACAGCAGGCTTGCGGTATCACCTGGGGCGGCGATCAGGTCTCCGACTTCTGGTCGCTGCGGGCGCTCGTGGTCGCGACCCTCTCCGCCGCGTGCAGCGGGATCTCCAACTGGTCGCACGACATCGGCGGGTATTTGGGCCACCGGCTGACCGAGCGCTGCCCGCCGGAACTACTGGTGCGCTGGCTTCAGTTCGGCTGCTTCACGCCGCTGATGCACGCCCACGCGCGGATGGCGCAGGAGCCCTGGTGCTACGGCGAGAATGTGGTGCAGCTCTACCGCGCGTACGTGGTGCTGCACGAGCAGCTCGTGCCCTACGTGCGCGCCGCCGCCTTGACGGCAGCCCGGTCCGGGCTGCCGGTCATCCGGCCGCTGTGTTTGGTGGATCCCGGGGATCCCCGGGGGTGGACGATCACCGACGCGTACGGGTACGGGCCGGCGCTGTGGGTCGCGCCGGTGCTCGACGACGGCGCGCGGGAGCGAGAGGTGTGGCTGCCGCGCGGCGAGTGGATCGAGACCTGGTCGGGCTCGCGCGTTCGTGGCGGCGCCGAGCTCACCATACAAGCACCGTTGCACCGGATTCCGGTTTGGGTACGGGCGGGGTCGATCGTGGTCACTTACCCGGCCTCGCACGTGGCTCTCGGACTGGGCGACGTGGCCGAGTCCGGGCGCCCGTTGTGCGCGACGCTATGGGGGGAGCCGCGGCTGGGGCGGACGGCTGTGCGTCTCGCCGACGGAACCAGGATCGCCTGGCGCCGGGGCCACTGGTCGGTGTCGCGCGAGCGCGACGTTCAGTTCTCCGAGAAGTGATGCGTTCTTCCCGCGTTATACGGCGGAAGGATGCGTCAGTTCACCGCCGGCAGGCTCTCGCGCCAGCCGACGCGCTGGTAGAGCCAACGCAACGGTCTCGGTGCCCACCAGTTCGCCGAACCCAGCAGTTCCATCAACGAGGGCACCAGGAGAGCCCGAACGACCGAGGCGTCGATCAGGACGGCCAGCGCGGCGCCGATCCCGAGCTCCTTGATGAACACGATCTGCGAGGTGGCGAACGCCCCGATCGCGACCGCGAACAGGAGCGCGGCGGCGGTCACTATCCGCCCGGTGCGTTCGAGTCCGATGGCCACCGCCTCGGAGTTCGGCGCGCCGGCGTCCCGCGCCTCCTTGATCCGCGAGAGGAGGAACACCCCGTAGTCGGTGGACAGCCCGAATCCGACCGCGAACAGCAGGATCGGTTGGGTCGCGTCGAGCGCCCCCTCGCCGCGGTAGCCGAGGAGGCCCTCGAGGTTCCCGTGCTGGAAGACCAGCACGAGGATCCCGAACACGGCACTCAGGTTGAGCGCGTTCATCAGCACCGCCTTGACCGGCAGCACCACCGACCCGGTCAGCAGGAACAGGATGATCAGCGTCGCGCCGATCACGACCGCGAGCACCGCCGGCAGGTGGACGGCGAGGCTGTGCTCGAGATCGACGAAGCTTGCGGTCTGCCCGGCGACCCCCACGTAGACCGGCGCGTCGATCGCTCGGACGTCCCTCACCAGCTGCTGGGTCTCGGTTGTGAGCGGCCCGTGCGCCGGCGCCACGGCCAGCAGAGAGTTCTCGGCGCCGGCGGGCTGCGCGGTCGCGACCGCGGAGACGTCGGGCAGCGTTCGGATCCGGGCCGCGAGCGCGCGAACCTCGGGTGAGCCGGCGGGCGCGCCGACCACCACCTCGAGCGGGGCGGTCCGGTTGGGCGGGAACTCCCGGTTCAGGGTGTCGTTGACCTGGCGGGAGCTGGCGCTCGCCGGCAGCACGCTCGCGTCGACCGCGATGAACTTGATGCCGGTGAACGGGATCCCGAGCGCGATCAGGAAGGTGGCGCTGGCGATCGCGATCGGCGCCGGCCGGCGCATCACGAAGCGCGAGAGCCGGTACCACGCCCCGCGCTCGTCGGGCCGCGCCTCCCGCTCCGCCGCGCGCGCGAGCCACCTGGGCGCGAGCGCGTTGACGCGCGGGCCGAGCACGGTGAGGATGGCGGGCAGGACGACCAGGGCGAGGCTCGCCGCGAGCAGCGCCACCAGCGCCCCGGCGATGCCCATCGAGTAGAGGAAGCGCTGGGGGAAGATGGCCAGCGAGGCGATCGCGGCGGCGATCGTCAGCGAGCTGAACACGATCGTGCGCCCAGATGTCTGGAGCGTGCGCCGGAGTGCTTCGGCGCCGAAGCCGGAGACGGCCGACTCCTCGCGGTAGCGGGAGACCATGAACAGGCTGTAGTCGATCGCGAGCCCCAGCCCGAGCCCGGTGACCAGGTTGAGCGCGAACACCGAGATGTCCGCGAAGCTCGCCACCACGCGCAGCGCGAAGAACGTCGCCACGATCGCCAATCCGCCCAGCAGCGGCGGAAGCAGCGCGGCCACCAGCGAGCGGAAGAACAGCAGGGAAAGCAGGAAGATGAACGGGAACGCCAGCAGCTCTGCGTGCGCTAGGTCGTGGCTGACCTGCGAGTTGACCTGGGCGTTGGCCACCGCGTCGCCGCCCAGCTTGACGTCGCCCTGCCCGGAGAAGCGGTTCTCGACCTGCTGGGCGACGTCCTTGAGCTCCTTGTCCGACAGCGGCTTGAAGTAGGCCAGGACGTACGTCGAGCGGCCGTCACGCGAGACCATCGCCGGGTCGTGCGTGTCGTAGAAGCTCACCACGCGGGCCATGTCGGGCTGGGCGCGGAGCTGCGCGGCGACTTCATTCACGCGCGCGTGGGCGCCGGCGGTGCGGACGTTGCCCGACCGCACGAGCGCCACCACCCCGGCGTCGATCTGGCGGCCGGCGGCGGCCTGAAAGCGGTTCGTGGCCTGGACGCTCTGCGTGGCCGGATCGTTCGCGCCATACGGGCTCAGGTGCTTGGACACCGAGAGCCCGAACGCGCCGGCGATCGCCGCGCCGACGATCGCCACCGCGAGCACGCGGCGGCCGTTGGCGTGAAGGAAGGTGGCGAGTCTCTCCAGCATCGGCTTACTCCTTCGCTTGTTCGGCGAGCTGGCGCTCGCACCAATCGACCATCCATTCACTCATCGCCACGCCCAGCTGCCAGGTCAGGGAGGGCCCCGGGGATCCCGCGCGGGCGTGCTGCTCAATCGCTCGTAGCTGGGCGAGGGTCCGCTCGTGCATCGCGCGCATCGCCCGCAGGATGTCCGCGCGCGAGCCCGGCGCGCTGTCCGAGAAGAACAGCTTGAGCATGCTCTCGTCGCGCACCTCGTAGATTGGCTCCGCCGGGGACTCGAGCCAGCCGCGAAGCGCTGCCTCACCGGCACCGGTCAGCTCGTAGACCGTGCGCGGCCGCCCGCCGGAGGGTTCCGAGCGCCCGCGGACCAGGCCCTGTTCTTCGAGCCGGCGGAGCTCCGGATAAATCTGGCCGTAGCTGGCCGCCCAGAAGTGGCGGGTGGACTTGTCAACCAGCTGCTTGATGTCGTAGCCGGTGTTCTTGCCGAGCGCCAGCATCCCCAGGATCACGCGGCCGGTGGCGGTGAGCTCGTCGCTCATAGATCACCAAGATACATCTGTTCGATATATCTGTCAAGAATATGCCGGCGTTATCCGCCGGGTGGGCGGTCCCGCTTCTGCTCCCAGGCATCTGCGAGCAGCTCGCCGAGGAGATCGGTGCTCGCCGCTGGGAGCTCGACGCGGACCGCCGCCAGGCGCTTGCCCCACCAGACCTCGGTGCAGATATCGGGGTGCGCCTGCACCGCGGTCAGGATGCCGGGCTCGTCGACCATCACGTTCATGTGCTGGCGGTCCCACAGGGTGGCGAAGATGCGGCGTGAGACGCGGAACGACGGCCGCCCGTGATGATCCTGTTCGACGGTGCCGGGGAGGCCGAGGGCGAGCGCGCGAGCCTGCTCGGTGGTGACCATTGCTTCGGAGATCATCGTATCCTCGCGCGGTGCACTTCTCCGAGCTGACGGCACCCGAGCAGCGTGTCCTCGGCTGTCTGATCGAGAAGCGGTGGACCACTCCCGAGCAGTACCCGCTGTCGCTGAACGCGCTGCGCTTGGCGTGTAACCAGTCGACGAACCGCGATCCGGTCACCGACTACGAGGAGGTGACCGTGAGGCAGGCGGCGGAGCGGCTGGGTCGCTATGGCCTGGCGCGCCTGGCGAGCGGTCACGGCAGCCGGGCGACGAAATATCGGCACCTGGCGGAAGAGGCGCTGGGCCTGGGTCGGGAGGAGCTGGCGGTGCTCGCGGTGCTGCTCCTTCGCGGACCGCAGACGCCCGGCGAGCTGAAGAGCCGCAGCGAGCGGATGGCGAGCGTGGCCTCGCTGAGCGAGGTTGAGCGCGTGCTCGCCACGCTGGCCGAGCGCGAGTACGTGGCCCGGCTCGAGCGCCGTCCGGGGCAGAAGGAGGACCGCTACCAGCACCTGCTGGGGGGCGCGGAAAGCGCGGCCGAGCCTGTGAGCACCGTGCCGCCGCCGCCGCCGGCGGCCGCGGCGCCGGCGGCCGCGGCCGCGGCCCACGAGAGCCTCGAATCGCGCGTTGGCGCGCTGGAGGCGGAGGTCGCCGCGCTGCGCGAGGAGCTGGCCCTCCTACGGGGTGCCGACGCCGATCGCGCTCAGGTCGGAAGCGCCAACCCGATCGCGTAGGTCGCGCCGCCGACGATCACGCCGGCGAGCGTCATCTCGAGGCCGGCCGCCCACCAGGTGCGCAGGGTGACGAGCGACTTCGCCGCGCCGACCAGGAAATGCGCCACGAGGGAGATCGCCGCGGCCGCGACGATCGCCGCGGTGCCGGTCGTGATCATGAACGGGATCACGGGCACGATCGCCCCGAGGCCGGTCGAAATCCCCGCCGCGGCGGCGGCCTGGACCGGGTCCCCACCGCCGGCGGCGGTGCCGCCGAACT
>JAFASF010000392.1 GCA_019244745.1 Solirubrobacterales bacterium
GCGATCCGCACGCGCGCCCCGGTGGCCAGCTTCCGCAGCCGCCGGTCGACGCGGTCGAGCACGCGCGCGTGGTTGAACGCGCCCCGCTTGAGCGAGGACTCGAGCTCGGGGCACAGCCCGAGCAGATGCCAGCGCAGCCGGTTCACGATCCGGGTCCGCTCGGCGACGAGATCTTGGCGGTGATCGAGCAGCAGCCGGATCTCCATCGCCTGCTCGTCCAGGAACGCGACCGGGAACCGCTCGACCCCGTCCTTGACGACCGCGCGGGCGGCCGCGAGCGCGTCGATCGGATCGGACTTGCCAGGCTCGCGCTCGCCCTTGCGGGAGGCGCCCATCCGCTGCGGCGCGACGCGGACGACCCGCTCGCCGGCGGCCAGCAGCGCCTGCTCGAGCCGACGCGAACACGAGCGGCAGTCCTCGATCGCCCACACGCGCTCAGCATCGAGGCCCCGCGCCCAGCGGACCGCGGCCAGGTGCCCCGCACCGTCGGCCTTGATCTCGCGGTGGCCGCGGACCTTGCCGGTTCCCTCGTCCACTGCCGCCAGCGCGTGCGACCCCTTGTGCGTGTCCGCCCCGATCACGATCATGTTTAGCACCATCCCTTCGTTTGGTTGAACCACCGATGAAGCGGATCACCGGCGGACAACCGTCACGCAAGGCGAAAGCCACGCTTCTATCAAGTCACGCCGGAGGTCCTCGGGCGGCGGCGGGCGACAAGAGCTTTGCCGGTCAGACCCAGCGGTCGACGCGGCAGTCGAGAGTCAGCCCGTCGCCAGCCCGGGAACCAACCGGACGCGTCGGACGTCACCGCCCAGACGACCGATCACTCTGACAGTGACAGCACTCTGTTGCGGCCCGGCCGGACGCGGCTCAGGCTCGAGACGCGGGGTTGGTTCGGCTCTCGTTACGGTCGTTGTCTAGCTGGTATGCGTCGTGTGTGGCGTCGGCGCCTCAGAACCGATGTCGGGTGTGGCTGAAGCCGCCCTTGGCAAAGGCAAGGACTTTCGCTGGGCGGACGGCGAACACGAGCGCGGTCCCGACGTCGTGTCGAAAGGCATCCTGACCGACCTCGTATTGCCATCGCCCGTCCCACTTCTGCGCCCAGGCTGCGGCGAGCCGGTCGAGTTGGTGTGCGTCGGTGACACGGGCCGCCTCGCCCTCGAGAACCACGTCGAGGCCGCTCTGCCAGTCGTTGGTGCCAGTGGTCAGGGCGACGCTCGGGTTGTCGGCGAGGTTGCGCGCCTTCTGCTCGTCGGGGCCCGTAGAGAAGTGCAGCGCGTCGTCGAGCCAGACAGCGACGAGGGGAGTGACGTGCGGCCGGCCGTCTGTGCGGACGGTCGAGATCCAGAAGATTTCCGCCTGCTTGATCGCCTCGAGCGTGTCCTGCCAGCTCGTCGGCTCTGCTCCCGGCTCGCTGAAGCGAGTGTCGAGCTCGGTCCGCGGCGTCGTCATGGAGCGCTCCTTCATTCGGGTTGGGCGGGTCGCGGGTAGGCCTCGGCGACGATGGCGTCGAGGCGGGTGATTGCGGTGAAGTCCGGGGAGAATCGGTTGCGGATCAGCGCGATCGCTACGCCGGTGTCGATGTCGGCGTAGGCCGCCGATCCATTCGTGCCCACCATCCCGAAGGTCGAGCCGGGTCGCGAGGCCGCGCTGCTCGGCCGGCTGGGGCTGTAGCCCGGCGACCAGCTGATGTTCTCCATCTCCATCACGCGATCTGTCCCGGTGTAGGCAACCGCGGCAACGGCGGCGAGCTGCTCCGCCGAGAGGACGCGCACGCCGGGCAGGTGTCCGAGCAGCGCGGCGTACAGGCGAGCCGCGGCACGCGCGCTCATCGTGCCGAACGAGGCGATCTGCGCCGTGAGCACGTCTCGGCGGTTAGCGAACGCGGCATCGGGAGCCGCGCCGGGAGGCATCGCGCGGGCTAGCGGGCTGTCTGGGGCAGGGCCTGGCGGAGGAGGCCCCGGCGGTGCCACCTGGCGGGCGACCCGGTCCAGGAAGGGCGCCGGGACCGCGAAGTGGAGCTCGTCGGCGACGGCTAACGGCTTGGTCAGTGTTTCCCGAAGAAGGGTGGCGAGGCGTGCGCCGGTCTTCCGCTGGAGCGTTTCACCGAGCAGGAAGCCAAACGTCTGAGCGTGGTAGCCGAACGCGGTCCCCGGCGGCCACCACGGCACCGCCTCAGCGAGGAGTGCGCACATGTGATCCCAGTCGCACAGCTGCTCGGTCGTCAGATCAGACGGCAACCCCGGCACGCCCGCCTGGTGCATCAGGACATGTCGCACAGTCGCCTCCCCCTTGCCATGCGCCGCGAACTGCAGGAGGTCACGGGTTCGAATCCCGTTGGCTCCACTCGCTAATTGTCTGGCCGAGACTGCTGTGCGGGCGACGAAGCGGCAGTGTGGTCGACGGCGTCGCCGGTATGGCCGGATTCTCGGCCGCTTGCCAGCGGCGGCGCAAGGTGCTAGCCCTTCGGCCCAGTGGACCGCGATCGGTGGTCCAATGGGTTTGTGCGAGCAAGGAGGACAGCAGTGAGCGTCAAAGGCGGGCAACTCGAGGGCGGGATCTCACCTCCACAGGAGGGCGGCGAGTGGCACATTCTCGGCCACACCTACTGGAACCGGGCGTGGTGCGAGTCCACGTTCGCGTTCGAAACGCTAGATCCGCCAGGCACCTTCGTGCCGCCCCACGTCCATCCCACGCAGGACGAGTTCATCGCGATCCTCGAGGGCGAGCTTGAAGTTGAGCTCGACGGGCAGCGCCACAAGGCACTGGCGGGCTCGCTGGTCAAGATGCCGCGCGGCGTGCCGCACGGCTACTTCAACACTACCCAGGAGCCCACGCGCTGCCTCTTCTGGGTCTCCCCCGCCGGCCGTCTCAAGGAGCTATTCGACCAGCTCCACGAGATGACCGACACCGACGAGGTGGTCCGCGTTTCCGCCGAGCACGACGTCGAGTTCCTGCCCGCCCCGGAACCATAGGGCAGTGCTCCAGCGTCATCGCCCGTCGGCGAGAGGCCAGCCGCATTGATCGTGATCCGGTTGTCTCCTTCTAACGCGCGAGCGCCCGAAGCGGCAGTGTCTCGCTCGTTGCTGCGCGGGCGACGAAGGGGAGTCGACAACCGTTGGGCTGGAGTCGGGAGTGGCCCGCCGGTCGCCCGAGTCGGGGGCGAGTCCCGTGCTGCTTGACGCCTCAGTGAGAACCTGACGGCCGGCGATCGGTGTCGTCCGACTCGTCGGTTTGGCTCTCGGACGGCGGCGGGCTGACTCTCTTTACGCTGTCGACCTGTCTGGGTCTGACGGGCTTTGGCTGTGTCGCCCGTTGCCATCCGAGGACCTTCCGCGTGACTTCATCGGAGCGTGGCAACCGCCCCGACTGAGGTGTGTCCGCCGGAGATCCGCTCCGTCGGGCCATAGCTCCCACGAAGGGACGGTAAAGATGATCGTGATCGGCGTGGGCACACACAAGCGATCGCACACGCTCGTTGCGCTCGACGCGGCGACCGCCGCCACGCGTGGGCAGTTGACGAGCCCGGCAACCGATGAGGGCACGCTGCTGGCGCTGCGGTTCGCCGCGAAGCTCGACCCGGTGCGAGTCTGGGCGGTCGAGGACTGTCGCCACGTCTCCGGCCGGCTTCAGCGCGGGCTGCTCGCACGCGGCGGCCGGGTGATCAGAGTCGCGCCGGCCTGACCCAGACATCCCGACGCGCTGTGCGCGAAACCTCGGAAGTCCGATTCGATCGACGCGATCGTCGATCGCTCGTGCCGCGCTCAGTGAAGGGATCGAAATGCTACCTGTCGGGCACCTCGACGTCAGTGGCAGCAATGGAGGACGGCGCGCTGGTGGCAGGAAGGCCTTGTTGGCTCTCTCGAATGCCGCGATCGCCTCCTGTCGTCCTTCTGGTGGGAGGGGTGGCTGGTCTTGGACATGGGGTCTGGGTCGGCTGCGTGGTATGGCCTCGTGCAGCGGGCGACTGCCGACGATGTGCGAGGACGAGCGCTTGAGCCGGCGATGCCTTCGAGCACTGTTCGGGGGCGCTGGCCATGGTCGCGGGTGCGTTCCTCGTCCAGCAGCTGGTGCAGAGCTCGCGTATCGGGTGCCGGGCGCCCTCCTCGCCGCAGCGGCGGCTGCGCTCGGTGTGAAGCGGCGGCCGCAGGGGTCAGCCCGGCGCATGAATCTCGGCCTTCGAAAGCGCGTGGATCAGTTTCGCGCGTGAACCGGCACCGGCCACCAGCCCTCCTACGGAGCCGTGTCTTGAAGCCCCCACCCGATGTCTCGGCGTCAAGGACGGCTGCCTGAATCCATGCCGCTTATTTACATAAGACGCCGAGCGAGTGGTACGGTTGAAGCTGGCGTACAAGGGGTCTGGAAGGAGGCTGTCAATGTCCGGTCCGGTGGAGGACTTCAAGGCGATCTGGCACGCCGACGTGGGCGATGTTTCGGTGGGCCACGACCACTTCTGGGAGCGGGGGCTCTCGCGTCGCCAGGTGATCGGCGGCACGGCCGGACTGGGGGGTCTGGCGGCAGCCTCGCGCTTGGGATTGCCTGCTCTCGCGAGCGCGGATAACTTCGGGCCCGCGGAGCCCCGCCCGATACCCGGCGGGACGACGATCGATGGGCTCGGTACGTTTCATTTCTTCTTCCCGACCAGCCCCAACCCGGCGGGGTCTCGTGACACGGTCGAGAACGGCCGCGGCGATCCTTCGCTGATTACCGACTTCCGGGGCTCTATTGGCGTGGGCGAGTGGTCGGGCGGCACCGGCAAGGACCAGCACGGAACCACACTGTTCTGGGCGGCCGACGTCCGCTTCATGGAAGGAGAGTTCATCGCGCTCGACGGACGCCGCCGCGTCGGGGCGTTCGCGTTCCTCTGACTTGACATCTACACGGACGTGAGTCTCACGTCCCAGGTGCATGACTTCAATCCCGGGATCCAGCCGAGCGGTCTGTTCTGGACAACCCCGATCAAGCGTGACAGCGTGCGCGTCCACGAGGACGGGTCAGCATCCCTCCATCTCGCCGATCAGGACGTTGAGGACTACGGCAACGTCGTCAACGCGCTCAAAGACGGGCCCTCGGTACCGGCCAGCGTGAGCCTAGACGCTTCCTGGAGCACGCAGTCCGACGACGATCTGCTGGTCACGATTCGAAACGGCAAGCAACGCTTCCGCGGCAGGTACGTCCGCAACACGGCAACGCTTGTGTGGTCGGCGAGCGAGTCAGGCTTTGCGTTCCGATCCGATCCCTTGGCGAGCGACTTCGCTGAGGTCGGATACGAGCGAAACGGGGTCTTCTTCCGACGCGACAGCCGAGACGACCACTAGCGAGAACTGAAGCACGCGCCTAGCCTCGGCGGCCGTCAGGTCGAGACCACCGCGAGCGAACCGGCGGACGTTGATGCATGTGAGCAGGGACAGCATCGCTGGCGACGGATCCCCGAACGACGGATCCCCGAACGACGGATCCCCGAACTGCGGCCTCCACGAACGTCCGGACGTACGACGGTGCTGTTGGTCGCCATCGCGCTGCTGCTTCCCGCCAGCCAGGACGTGAGGCACCAGTCGCGGCTCGGTGGGTGCGTGGCGACAATGCGGAAGCAAACCAACTCGGGGACCGCAAGCTCGCGGCCCTCGGATCGACGGGATCGAAGCGCGCGTTTGGCGCGAGCCAGGTCAGTGTTTGCTCAGGTGTAAGTCCAGCGAGGTTGGCGCTCGATGAGTCGGGCGGTGGGGGGCTTGTGGCCCAGGGCTGAGTGTCTTCATTGGTGGTTGCAGTACCAGAGCCAGCCGTCGAGGGCGACGGCGCGTTCGGCCGAGCTGCGGTAGACGGCTCCGTAGCCCGAGTCGGCCAGCATGGTGGGTATGAAGCGCTCGGCCTTGCCGTTGGTCTGGGGTCTGTACGGGCGGGTGCGCAGGTGGCGGATCGTGAGGGCGGGGCACGCGATCGCACGCACAGTTCCGCAATAGGAGGAGCCGTTGTCGGTCAGCGCGGGCGGGCCGGTAACTCCATGGCGGGCCAAGAACTTGACCGCTCGCCTGAGGAACGCGACCACGCTAGGCGCCTTGTGGTTTGGCAGAACCTCGGCGTCGGCCAGGCGAGTGCAATCATCGACGGCGATGTGCACGTACTCCTAACCGGTCGCCCCGCGCTGCATTCCGTCGGCGTCGATCCGGACCGGCGGCTCGGCCTGTTGGCCATTCCGGTGATGCGGTGTCCAGCGCCGCGCTCGATCCGTGCCAGCTTCTTGACGTCGATGTGGATCAGCTCGCCCGGTCGCTCCCGCTCGTAGCGCTGGGCTGACTCCAGCCCGACCCGTCCAAGGGGTTGGTGCGCTAAGCGGGAAGCTTGTCCGCAAGGACGTCCACCCTCTGGATGCTCGGCGCTTCGACGAGGGGCTCGTCAGCGTGCGCCATCAGCGCTGCCGCGACCTCGCCCGCGAGATGGGATTCGCGGCCGGCCTCGTCACCAAAGGCGTCGAAGATCGCAAACCGAGAAGGTCCCGCACGTAGAGCGAACCAGGCCGTAGTCTGCTCCTCCTGCTGGACGAGGGGGAGCGCCCCCCGGAGGAAGGTCGCTACGTCCTCCTCCTTGCCTGGCTTGGCTTGCAACGCGACAAACAGTCCGACGGCAACCATGTCCGGTCTCCTTCGAGGGTGATTGGACTGTCAGGCTAGGCAAGGTCGCTGGGCCGACGCTGAGCCGCGCCTGAGTAGTTTGCCGGTGCTGGCAAGCGACCGCGCCACTGTGGCCGCGGTCGTGCGCGACGCTCTCCGATCCAACACCCTCGCTGCAAACATCTGAGCCGCAGGCTCAAGCGCCCGACCCAAATCAGTACAGGATGATCTCCGCGGGTAGCTGGCTCGCCTCGATCAGAGCCCGTGGCTGGGCGGCGCGCGAGTCCTCGATCAGCCCGAGCGTATCTAGCGGGAGCACCATCCGAGGTCGCCTCGCGGCGGCGCGTCGCGTTGAAATGAACGCGTTCCGGAGTGCCCGTAGCAGGTAGCCGAGGTCCTCCTCGGAGCGCAGCATTCTTTGCTGGCGCAGCACGCGCGCGAACGTCTCCTGGACGAGGTCCTCGGCCTCCTCGCGTGAGCCGGAGAGGCCCCCGAGCGGCCCGGTAGAGGTGATCGGTCCGGTCGCTGAGCGTCCCAGAGTCGAGCCGATCTCCAGGCGTCACGGCCTGCACGGTCGGTGAGCTCACGCCGACACCCTCCCCCGTCACGATATTGGCCGGAACCGTCCTAGGCAGGGAGGGAATCCGGGCATCCGCGCGACGAATCCGGCTTCGGCGAGTAGATCGTCGCCGTCGACAACCAGTACCTCGACGATTTCCTGTTCATGCGCGACGGTCCCGCTTTCGGTGTCGCTGAAGACGAGGGTGGTGTCCGCGCGGCCCACGCGGTGGGCCCGGTGGTGGCCGTGGCGATCGCAAGCGGTGACTCGGCCTCGGGCGTGCCTGGGGGGATTCGTCGGCGCCGCACCCGGGTGCCGCGCAGCTCAAACCGATGCGGCGCAAGAGCGAAGTCGCTGCGTTTGGCCGCGGCGAACTGGTGCTGAGCCCAGTCCTTGGCTACCTCGGCGAGATAGTCGAGCGTCCCCAGGAGTGGTGGAGGGCTTCCCGGCTCGATGCTCATGTAAGTGCGGGTTGGGGTCGCGCCCGGCCCTTCCGACGTCCGTGTCGGAGGGCGGTCAGGCCGAGCGCCGCGGGCCCGCTTCCCGAGCCGGAGGCGCCGGACAGGCCAGGTATCCCAGGCTCTAGACAGCCAGGGGTGGAGCTACCCGCGGCGGTCGAGCTCGCTCGCCTGGAAGATTGGATGTGAACGGCGCTGCGGCGCGTCTGTGTGAACATCGAGGGTCACCCTAGGCGGCGGTGCTGTGCTGGGGCTAAGCGGGATCTGAGTGCGACCCGAGGATCGGCAGGCGCACGCTGGTTTCTAGGGAGCAGGTGGCGCTGGGGGTTCCGCGCCTGGTTCCCCGGCTCGCTCACCGGCCTCGCGGCCGATGAGCGCGGCGAGCGCGGCGCGCGAATGTACGTCGAGCTTGTCGAAGATCCGAGCGAGGTGGTTGCCGACGGTCTTCTCGCTGAGGAACAGGACCGCGGCGATCTCGCGGTTTGTCTTGCCCGATGCGACTTGGGCTGCCACCTCATGCTCGCGCGGACTGAGCGCCTCCAAGCTTGAGCGCTCGTCGGGGCGGCGTGTGCGGCGGCGTGCTCTTCGCCCGAGGCGCCGGAGTTCCCGTGCGGCGGAGTCGGCTTCGCGAACGGCCCCGCAAGTGAACAGCGTTTCCTCCGCGCGTTCCAGCTCCGCGATTCCGGCTGCGGGCAGGTCGCGGGCGCTCAATGCGATTCCCGCGAGGGCGTGGCCCCGAGCGCTTAGCAGCGAGTTGCCGGCCGCGTCCGCCAGGCTCACCGCCTCAGCGAGAGTGCGATCCAGGCCATCAAGCTCGTCGCGCGAGAGGAGCACCGCACCACGAGCGCAAAGGATGGTCGCCATCTGCTGCGCCAGCCCCGCCGACTCGGCCCGTCGCCACGCGCGTGCGACGGTGTCGTGCGCCCGGTCGGTCTCGCCGAGAGCGAGCTGCGAGCGAATGAGCAGCTCCCACCCGTGTGCGGCGCGGCAGTCCAGGAGGTGGCGCGTTGGTTCGTTGTCCAGCGTGGAGAGCCTGGCGCTCGCCGACGCGGGGTTGCCGTCGGCGTACTCGGCGGCGGCGAGCTGAACCGCAGCGCGACCGGATAGGAACGGGTGGGCCCGTTCCGAGCGGGCCGCCATGTCTCGCGCGCTGGCGAGGGCCCGCTCGGTGTCGCCGACCCAGAAGGCCGCCAGCGAATCGGCCTCGAGCGCCCAGACGGTGCGCCAGTCGTCGGCTAGAAGCCGGGGGGTGTCGATCGCGCGGTGGGCGAGTCGCGCGGCCGCCGCGACCTGTCCCTTCAGCACCAGCGCCTGGCTTGAGATCGCGGGCCAAGGGGTGACGGTCACTCCTTGGCCGGTCATCCGCGCCACATCGAGGCCGCGATTGGCGTGTGCGAAGGCATCGTCCGCGCGTTCCAGCCGCAGGTCGGCTAGCCCGAGGTAGAACGAGACATAGATGCGCTCGGCCAGCTGCTCATCCGCGAGGGTGTCAAACGCCCCCCGAGCTTCGGCGAGCTCCGCGGCCGCGTCTGTCATGCTGCGCTCCGCCGAGGCGAGGCTGCTGAGCGCTCCCGCCAGCGTGATCATGGCCGGATCCGCCTGTTCGCGCGCGTCCGCTAGGAGCGGCCTTGTCAGCTCGGCGAGGCCCGAGAACTCGTCGTGCCAGAACCGGTCCAAGGCGAGCTCGAGACGGACGTCCACCGATCCGTGGCTCTCGATCCCGGCCAGCGACTCGAGGGCCCCCTCGAGGAGGGGGCGGGAGTCGAACGGCCGGCCGCTCCGTCTTTTGGCGTAGGCGAGCCTGGCGATCATGTCGGCCCGCCTGGCTGCCTGATCCCGGGGGACGAGGGCGAGCGCTTCTTCCAGGGCGGCGAGCGATTCGTCGTATGCGCCGCCCGAGATGAGTGCGCTCGCGGCCTCGGCGAGCAGCCCGAGGTGCCGCTCACGATCGGAGTCCGCGGGCAGCAGGCGCAGCGCGGCGAGCAGCCAGCCTCCGGCGGTCAACGGGGCACGCAATGCGACTCCGCGGGCAGCCTCGATGAGCAGCGCGATCGCGTGCTCGTCGCCGGCGGTCGCCGAGCGCTCGATGTGGTGCGCGCACGCGCTTGCCGGTGCGTGCGCGGCGATCAGCGCCGCTGCGGCACGCGCGTGCCCGCCGAGCCGCCACCCGGGCCGCATCCCGTCGTACACGGCCCGCCGTACGATCGGATGGCGAAAACGAAAGCGTCGCGGCGTTGCCGTCGCCCGGATGATGTCGGCCTCGAGCAGCTCGTCAATCGCTGCGAGAGCGGCGGCGATCGTCAGCTCGGCGATTGCCGTCACCGGCTCGGGCTCAAAGGACTCCCCGACGATCGCCGCCGCGTCGAGCACGAGCCTGCATTGCCCTTTGATGCGCGCGAGCTCGTCGTGGATCGCAGCCACGATCGCGGGCGGTAGTGCCCACGACTCGGCCAGCCGCTCGGGCGCGGCGGCGCTCGACAGCCCGCGTGGGCGGTTGCGCAGCAGCTGTTCGAGGTAGAACGGGTTGCCTCCGCTCTCCCGGTAGAGCTCGGTGCGGGTCGTGCGGTCCAGCCCGGGGTCGATCAGCGCTTGCGCCTCCTCCAGGGTGAGCGGGCCTAGATCGAGCCGCGTGCCGAAACCGGCGCGGGTCGCCTCCTCGAATGAGCCGGCGAGGCGCGGCGGGGTTTGTCGCATGGCAAGCCCCAGGAGCAGCGGCCCGTGGAACCGACGCAGCAGGTGGGCGATCAGGTCAAACGACGCCGGGTCGGCCCAATGAAGGTCGTCCAGCACAAGCAGCACGGGCCGGCGAGCAGCGAGCTGTTCGAGAACGGCGCGGATCGCGTAGCGGAAGCGGTAGCGGTCGGGCGGGGCCTGCCGGATCGATGTGTCGTGAGCTAACCCTGACAGCGACGGGAAGACCTCGGCGAGCTCTTGCAGAGCGGCCGGCTCGAGCGCATGCACGAAGCTCGAATCGAGCGTTCCCAGGTAATCGTTGAGCGCGTCGATGATCGCTCCGAACGGGACGTCCTGCTCGAATTCGGCCGCCCGCCCGTCAAGCACCAGCCAGCCCCGGGCCTCGGCGCGGTGCGCGAGTTCGCCAAGCAGGCGTGACTTGCCGATCCCAGGCTCGCCGTATAGCTGAACGACCCACGGCCGACCCTCGGCGAGCCGATCGAGCACTCGCTCGAGCTTGGCCAGCTCGCGCGCTCGGCCAACCAGTGCGCCCCGTCGCTGTGCCAGATTCGTCGCCATCTCGCTCGCCCCCGGCGAGCGTACTGCGGAAGATCGCGGCCGTCCACAGGGGCCGCCGAGCAGCGAACCATGCCCACCGGCGGCGGCAGGGATCAGCCGCGATGTTCGCTGCGGTCGCGCACGAGGCTGATGACGTAGACGCGGTTTCCGATATTGAGCGCCAGCAGCTCGATCTCGGTCGGCAGGAAGGTGCCTGACTTTGTCCGGCACGCCATCTCGATCGTCCAGTTAATCCCGTCGCGGAGGGCCCCATCGAGAAATTCCCGCATCCGCGGAAGCTCATGCGGATGGATTCGCGATATCGGCGTGACCTTGAACTCCTCACGCGTGTAGCCGAGCAGGCGCGAGGCGGCGGCATTGGCGTCTAGGATCCGGTCCTGACCAGGATCGGCTATGAACACCGCGTCGCGGGACTCCTCGAACAGCTGCTCGAGCGACGTACCGGGATCCGGGGGCCCGAGCAACGATCAGCTCCTCGTCACTGCCGAAGAAATGAGGGGAGCATCGCGGCCCGCCGCGCGGACGATCTCTCGCCGCTTTCTGAAGATCTCGGCGCGGTCGCGCAGAAGGCGACAGCGCGCCGGCGACACCTCGGCGGCTAGAACGTCTCGGACGATCGCGTAACGGAACCGGAACCGGAGACCCTCGACGCGGAGGATGCGCCGATCGCACAGCTGCTCGAGCCGTTCGATCAGCGTGATCGGATCGCTCTCGAGCAGCGCCGCTAGCACCTCGGGTTCAAACGGCTCTGGGAGCGTCGCGGCCGTCAGCAGGATGCGGAATGCCGCGGCGCCCTCAGCGCGGCAGCGCGAGACGAACAGTTCGCTCAGCGAACTGCGCAGGTCCGGACCGGATCTGCCCGCGATCAGGCTCGCCACCAACGCTGGGTGGCCGCCTGTTCGCAGGTGAACGTCCGGGATCGCGAGCGGGGCGAGCTCGTGCTCCGTCAGCGGCTCGAGCAGAATCCGCTCGGTCACGCCCAGGCGGCGCACGGGGTGATCGGGTGGCGTTTCGTCATCGCGCAGCGCGCCGACAACCATCACCGGGCAGTTGGCGCAACGGCGGTGAAGGTATTCGAGCGCGGCGATCGTGCCGACGTCGGCCAGATGGAGGTCGTCGAGGAACAGGACCAGAGGTGCATTGCGGCGGATCACCTCCACGATCGCCTCGAGCACATCGACCTCGGCGAACAGAGCCGGTCGTTCTCCGAGCGCCAGCTCCGGGAGCAGTCCGCGCAGCGCCGGGAGCCGATCGAGATCGAGATCGAGCTGATCGAGCACCTCGCGAAGCGCCGCCGCGAGCGGCACCCGTGCAAGATGTTCCTCGAGCGCAGAGCATCTGGCGCGACCAACCCGCATGCCGTCCAAGGTTGAGGCGAACTCGTCGAGCAGCCTCGACTTGCCGATGCCGGCTTCGCCCTCCACCAGGACCATGGCGAACTCGCCGCCAACGGCGGACCCGAAACACTGACCGAGCAGGTCCAGTTCGGCCCGGCGGCCCAGAAACAGCAGCCAGGGCTGGCCAGAGGAGCGAAGCTGCATCGCGCGCGACGGCCGCGGGAACAGCGAGGACGCATCGTCCTGGCGCAGGATCGCGGCCTCCAGCGACCGGGTCTCGGCACTCGGCTCAAGGCCCAACTCATTGACCAGCAAGGCACGGAGGCGGCGATAGCCCTGCAACGCTTCGTGCGCCCGACCCATCGCGTACAGCGCGAGCATCCCGGTCCGATGCGCGCGCTCGCTGAAGGGATCAAGTCTTCCGGCGGCCTGGGCGTGCTCGAGCGCGGCCTGGTAGTCGCGGGCGATCAGCGCCGCGTCGGCGGCCTCCAGGTTGGCCCCGATTAGCCGGCCCCGATAGGTACCCCGCAGGTCCTCTGCCCAGTCCGCGTACGGCTCGTCCTCTAGGACCTCCGCCGTCGCGAGCGACAGGGCGTCGATAAGGCATCGCCGGGCCGACTCGCTTGGGGCCCGTCCGGCGCGTGCCAGCAGCCGGTCGAAGCGGTCCAGGTCGATGTCGGCGTGCTCGACCGCGAACCGGTAGGCCCCCCGCTCGGTGACGATGAGTTCCCGTGCGCAGCCCGTATCCGCGCAGAGGTGGCGGCGCAGCGTAGACACAAACGTCTGGATCGACGCTGCGAAGTTACCCGGAACGCGCTCGCCCCAAAGCATCTCGGCGAGCCGCTCCACCGTGACCGGGCCGCCGCGAGCCGCGAGCAGGATCTCCAGAACCTGCTTTGGCCGGCTGCCGCCAAAGCTACGCGGACCGAGTCGACGTTCGCCATGCTCGACCGCGATCGAGCCAAACAGCCGAATCGTCAGCGAGCTGGAACACGGAGCGTTCATCCCGCCTCAGTTCCCCTGTGACGCGAGCTCGGCCAGCCAAGGGAGGGACATGCCGAAAAGCTCCCACCCGCACGAGCTCAGCGGTATAGGGCAAATGCACCAACCGGCTACCTAATCGACATTCGTGAGATCTGCTGAGCCCTCGCTCGGGCGGTGTCCCACTCAGCCCACGCCCAGAGCGCGCTAAGGGCGGCTTCTTAGTTTGAGGGTCGCTGCGAACCGGTTGCAGCGCCTCCTGTCAACCAAGCGACGCAAGAAAGGACCAGGAGCCTCGCCTCATGTACTCACTATTCACATCGATAAGCGCTCGTCGGCGGGCGGCGATCGCGGTGACCGCCGCGCTTGCCGCAACGCTGCTGGCGATCCAGCTCGTCGGACCGGCGTCGGCGGCCACCAAGCACCGCAACAGACACGGCGGACCAGTGGCCAGTCGGCGGGGATCGGCCAGGGGCCTCGGGCAGCTGAGCGGTCTACTCCCGCGCAACAAGCTGACGCTCGAAAGCGCGATCCAGGTGAACCTCAGCAACGAGACCGTTCGCCTGCCGCTCTATCCCGGGGATGCTCCGGTGCCGGGCCATCCCGGGCAGACCGAGCACGTGTGGTACGTCCTGCTCGATGCCTCGGACGTGGGTCTCGCAAAAGATCTGGGCGTCAACTACGCGCCGAAGCTCGCGAACATCGCGATCAGCGACCCGGCCGCCGTGCAAACGGTCACCCTGGACTCCCCTACCCCGGCCCAGAACCGGTTCGGGCCGGCGCTCGTGCACTTCCAGGACGCGCCAGACTTCAGCCCGACCCGATCCGCCGTACCCGGACCTACCGGCTTCCCTCTGAAATCGTTCTCCCCCGGAGCGGTCGCGGGCGCGGGTTATAGCCCGTTCATCAAGATCGCCGGCTCGGAAGTCGTCTACAACGCCCCGATCGTGGCGACCGGCGACGGGCCATTCGACGTCGTCCATCACACCAACACCGGCGACCGGGTCCTGAACGTCCACATAGCACCTCCGGCGCCACAGGGCCAGTACTTCGACAACTACGCGGACCTGTTGTTCGTGAAGGGGTTCGACGCCGGCCAGCCGATCGTCTACTTGAGCACTGACGCGGGCCAACCGCTCACCGCGGTCCTTGAGCGCTCGACCTACGTGCCAGCGCTCAACGACGCGGCCTACAACGGCGGCGACGACTTCCTCGGCTCCGCCCGCGAGCGTCTGTTCGGGTTCATCAACGGCCAAACCGGCGGCGATAACCCTCAGGCTCAAGGGTTCCAGCACCTGGTCCTCGACGGCCACGCCTCCCAGGACGCTAGCCTCAGCAACACCGCGTTGATCAACGCGCTCCGCCACGGCGGAGACCTACTCAACGTGTTCGGCGACTTCCCAACCCTCGTCGACCCGCGCCACGCCGACGCCTACAGCCCGCTGTGGGACGCGCAGCTCGGACTGTGGACCACCAAGGCCGTCAACGAAGGGCTAAACACCCGCCAGATCGACGAGAACCAAGTGTTCAACCTCGCCGCAACCCGGCCCGACCTATTGACCGGCGTCGATCCGGCCACGGGCCAGCCAGCTCCCTACGGGGCAGTCGGAGTTGACATCAACTGCGCGGTGATCGGCTACACGGCCGACGCTCCGACAGCGAATCTCGCCGCTCCCGCCCCCAACTCGCAGTTCCCGCCGAGGTAGCGATGGACCGCCTCGGTTCGCATACACGCGATGCGACCTCCTGCGGGTGGTGACATCGCAGACGGATGAGAATGGACCCGCGGACCCTGCAGCTCGCAGCGGGGTCCGCGGGATCCGCGCAACAGTCCGGCCCCAACCATTCCAAGAGCGACGCGCCCCCGCAGCATGACCACCCCAACCCACTACGCAGCAGAGCGCGAGCAGATGCACAGGCACATCGCCGCCCAGGCACCCACTTCCATGCGGATTCCCCATCCAGTTCGAGAACTGCTGGATGCGCCGAAGTACGCCACCTCTCGACGCTGCGCGCCGATGGATCGCCTGGCAGGTGGGCTTGACGCTGCTCGAGCTGCCGGAGCCGCGGTTTCCGTGCTTCAAGCTTGGCAACCGTATGGGCGATCCAAGGTTCCTCAGGCGCTTTGCGGCAGCCCGACGACCCGGGACGTACCTGCGGATCGTCGAAGAGGGCGACCTCGGGGCCGGCGATGTGCTCGAGATCCTGGATCGACCTGGGCACGGGGTCACGATCGGCGTATTTGGCGAGGCCTTCCTCGGTGACCGTCGCTTGCTCGCCGAGTTGCTCGTGGCCAACGCCCTGTCGCAGGTCTGGCGCGGGTGGATCCTCGAGCGAACGAAGCGGACTTAGTAGTAGGCGGTAGCGCCAGCAACGACGTTGGCGGGTGCCGCTCTTCTCATGCAGTCTCGGCTGAGATCGGATCTCTGATTGAGGTGGCGCCGTTCAATCGAGTCGCGCTGGTCAGGCGGGCTCGAACTTGAGCACCTTTGTCTTCTTGTCACAAAGGATCAGGCTGCGAGCGGCTGCTCGGTGGCAAGCCCGACTTCGCGGCGCTCGAGCAGCTTTAGCCACACCTCGCTACGGGTCGGGAACGCGGGGATCGCATCCCACAAGCGCTCGATTGGAACTCGGCCGACGACCGCAATCGTCGCGGCGTGCAACCACTCGGCGACGTCGGGGCCGACGAACGTGGCCCCAACGACCACGCCGCGCCGCTCGTCGACGACGATCCTCGATGTCCCGGCGGCGTTGCGGCCGTGGAAGCTCGCGCCGGCGGTACCCCCGGTAGCCACGTCGTACGCCTGCGCGCTCAGCCCACGGTCGATCGCCGCCTGCAGCGTCAGCCCGACCGCGGCAATCTGCGGCTCTGTGAAGATCACCCTCGGCGGTTCAGTCTCCTCGCCGATTCGCCGCGCGGTATGTCCATCGATGATCTCCGAGGCCAGGTGCGCCTGGTACTTGCCGACGTGCGTCAACAGCGAGCGCCCATTCGCGTCCCCGATCGCGTACAGCCACGGATGGCCAGGAACTCGGAGGTGATCGTCGACCTCGATGAACTTCCCGGGCTCTAGGCCCACCGTCTCGAGTCCCAAGTCGTCTGTGAGCGGCCGACGTCCGACGGCGACGAGAATCTCGTCACCCTCGACGCTCGATCCGTCGCTGAGCAGGACGCGGACCGTGCTCTGATCGCGGTCCACACGCTCTGCGCGGACACCGAGCCGGACTTCGACGCCGCGCTCGGTGAGCGCGTCGTGCAGCTCCACCGCGGCGAACGGCTCCTCGCGCGGGATCAGACGCTCTTCGGCCTCGATTATGAGCACCGCCGACCCGAGCGATGCGAACGCGTCTGCCATCTCGACACCGACCACCCCGCCGCCCAGCACCATCAGCCGCTTGGGGATCCGCGCGGTGGTGGTGATCTCGCGGTTGGTCCAAGGATCTGCCGCGGCAAGTCCTGGAATCGGCGGCATCGCCGCCGCGCTCCCAACCGCAATCACCACGGCCAGCCTGGCGTCATACACGTCGGCTCCAACTCGGACGCGCCGCTCGCCGTCGAGCCGGCCGTGGCCACGGATCAACTCGATCCCGCGGCTCTCCAGCCACGGCACCTGCCCCGCGTCGTCGAGGTGACCCACGATCGCGTCACGGCGAGCGAGTACCGCATCGACGTCTACCGACGCGGTCACTGCTTCGGCGGCCCCGGGCACCCTGCGCGCCTCCGAGAGTGCCTGCGCCGGGCGCAACAACGCCTTTGACGGCATGCAGGCGTAATACGAGCACTCGCCGCCCACCAACTCGGTCTCGACGATCGCCACCTCGTATCCCTTGTCGGCAACGCGCCCCGCGAGCACCTCCCCCGCGGGCCCCGCTCCGATCACGATCACGTCAAAGGTCTGGCTCATGTGGATCTCCTTTGGGTCTCTGTCATGCACCTATAGACCTGTGACTCGGCGAAAGTGGTTCACCAGTTACATCTTCAGCCGAACGCCGGAACCCAACCCGGACCGACGCGGGTCAAACGGGACATGAGGATTGCTCTCACACTCGCCACTCGAGTGGCGCCGGGCGGTGTGTTCTTGGTCTTCGGGGGGGACGAGTTCGTGAACCACGCACGCAACGTCCGCGCGTTCACGCTCTACGGACTGCCGGCCCCCAGCGCCTTCTCATACGCCATCGGATCGCTCGAAGTCATCGGGGCGCTGGCGTTGCTCTGCGGCATCGCCCTCCTACCCGCAGCGGTAGTACTCGCGGGCGACATGGTCGGCGCGATCGTCGTCTCCGGGGTTGCGCTCGGAGAGCTGGTGAGCCTGACGATTGCTCCCACGATGCTGGCCGCAATGCTCCTCTTGATCGGTCGCGAGTGGTCCGCTCGACGCATGGCAGTGAACTCCGCAATGGACCAACCCGCGGTCGCCGATGCTGGCGCGTAAGTGGTGGACGCTGATTGCCGGCTGTACGGCGATCTTCATGCTGCTGCTCGACGTCTCGATCGTGAACATTGCGTTGCCGTCGATCCAGCGCGGACTCGGGGCGAGCTTCTCGGATCTGCAGTGGGTGATCGACGCCTACGCATTGACCCTTGCCGGCCTCCTGCTCGCCGCAGGATCGCGGGCCGACCGGGTGGGTCGCAAGCGCGTGTTCACTCTCGGTCTCGCTGTCTTCACGTTCTCGTCATTGATGGCTGGGATCGCCGTGAACCCGCTGTGGCTTCACCTCGCTCGCGCCGCTCAGGGCACCGGCGCAGGGTGATTAGGCGGCCGAATCTCTCTGCCGGGCAGCCCGACAACGTCGTGGCCGAGCGACAGTCCTTCTCGCTCTCGGGATCCCGGTCGCGGCTCGGGTTCGTCGGCGCCTGGGCGCTCGGCAGCACGAGCGGCTGCCGCTTAGTCCTGTTCGCGCTCGGCGGCAGCGCGGTCGCGGAAGTGCGGCATGACCTGCTCGGCGAAGAGCTGCTGTGCCTTAATCGCCTTCCAGTGTTTGGCGCCGCCGGCGTTGGCCACGATCGCGATCTCGCTCAACCCCTCGCAGATGTCGCGGACCGTCTGCACCTTCGCGGCGATTTCGTCGGGGGTGCCGACCCAGACGTAGTCACCGTCGACCATGTCGGCGTACGGCATAGCGGCGACCTCGTCGAGGATGCCGGCCGCGTAGAACCCATAGCCGGCCGCACGGAGCTCCTCGGCGGGCGCGAGCTCGGGGCTCGCGACCGCCTGCGCGCGCAGGAAGTGGGTCATTCCCTCCTCGGCCTCCCGCAGTGCGGTGTCGCGGTCCTGGTCGAGGTGCACGGCGTGAATCCAGACGATGTCCGGCTCGTGCCCGCGCTCGGCGCAGCCGGCGCGATAGAGATCGAGCTGGCGCTCGAGCGCCTGGTAGGGCAGCAGCGGCGGCACGACGACGCCCCACCCGCGCGCCGCCGCGCGCTCGTAGGTCGCGTCGCTGGTCCCGCCGACGTAGACGCGGAACTCGCGCGTGGGGCGCGGCACGATATGCCCGTCGTTGATCCTCCAAAAGCGCCCGTCATAGGAGAAGCGCTCCTGCTCGAGCGCGGGAAAGAGGATTTCCAGCGCCTCCTCGTAGCGCTCCTGCGTCTCGTCGAGCGGTACGCCGGCCTTCGGCGGCAGCCATGCGTGGCCACGACCTACGCCGAACTCATAGCGACCGCCGAGCACGAGCTCGGCGGCGGCGATCCGTGACGCAAGCACGGCAGGATTGTGTAGCGGCAGCGGATGCAGCAGCGTGCGGAAGACGATGCGTTGGGTGCGCTGCGCCGCGGCGGCGAAGAACGAAAGCGGGTCAACAGAAATCGAGAACCGCTCCCAGAAGTAGTGCTCGATCACGCTGTAGGTGTCATAGCCCAGGCGGTCGGCGTTCACCACCTGCTCGAGCGTCTCGCCGTAAAGCTGCCCCGGACTGGCGGGCGGCCAGCACTGGATCTCGGTATAGATCCCGAACCGCATCGGCGTATGTCTATAGGCGCGCGGGGGCACGGTCAAGTGACGCGGTGTTGGACGGCGCCCAATGCCAGCTCCTAGGTTGACCATGTCGGCTTCGGATCTGAGGACCGGAACGTCGCCGATTCGGTCGCGCGGTCGATCGCCGCGCGAGTGTCGTCAGCCAGACGCGCGCTGTCCGCGCAAGCGCATCATCGCCCGCGACGGAAAGGACTTAGGCACCGGGTCAGGGCAGGCGCTCAAGACCGTCGACGAACGTCCCGAGGTGGCGATCGGCGTCAAACATTGGCGGACCGTGACCGAAGAGAGCTACCGCGGGATCGAGCTCGGCGAGCCTCTTCATCGAGTTGCGGTTCCGCTCGGGGTCGACTGTCAACACGCGGGGCGGCTCACGCACGCCGACGCGGCCGGTGAAGAGGGTGCGATTGAGGAACACATCGCCAACCACCAGCACGCGGTCGGATTCGCGCCAGAACGATACGTGACCGGGCGAATGTCCTGGAGTGTCCAGAACCTGGAACGCGCCGACACTGTCCGACTCAACGAGCCGCCGGGCGACCTTAGGGCTCTTCCAGCCAGGAGCGCGCGCGACCAGCGAACTCGCCCACGTGCCGGGCGCAACCGTGGGGCGCCCTCGCTCGACGTCGGGAGCGTCTCCCGCCGGCGCCCACAGTTCGATCCCCAAGTCCTCGCACACAGCGCTCGAGCCGCCGACATGGTCCGGGTGCGCGTGAGTTATGGCATGAGCAGTCACCCGCCGCCCAGCGAGTCGGCGCACCAGCCGTCTGCCCATCGACGACGTGCCGGCATCGATCAACACATCGCCAACGAGATAAACGTTGACCGCGTCGCGAGGACCAAAGGAGATCTGCCAGACACCGCTCGCCACCTCGCGCATGGCACCAGCCTACCTCCTCGACGGGCACCATCCGTCAGCCGACGCGCCCGCCGATCCGCCCCACAAACCCGAATCCGATTAGCTCCCCGCCCGCCGGGAGCTTACGATCACCCGAATCGGTTCACAAACGCTGCCGCCGCGGCGTGCAGGTCTGCCGCCACCGCGTGCAGGGTTCACCCCATCTCTCGCATCATGCTTGCTGGTTTCTGCCGGCCAGGGCGCCAAGCAGTAGTCACGGCTGGGTGACCGCGTTGGCGACGCCACTCCGGGCGGTCGCGAGTCGGTGTCGGGCTTGCCGCGCGGATGCGACCACGGGTTACCAGCAGCAGGACGTGGGCATCTTCGGATCTGGATCGCCTCACACGCAGTGGACTGTCAAGCTGTTCGGGATGCCGAGGGCTTCCTCTGCCCGCCCCGCCTCGACTGGCTCGCCCTCTCGTGACGAACCACCCGCGGGGCGCCGCCACGGGGCCATCATGGAAGCACTCGCGTTCTGTGCGCAGCCGCGCAATCTTCGCCGGACGATCGGGATCGCGATCGTGGTGGGGATCGTGCTAACGCTCATCAACCAAGGATCGGCAATCGCAGGAGGGCACGCGACCGCAGCCACGTGGGTGCGCTGCGCGTTGAACTTCGTTGTCCCGTTTCTCGTCTCGAATGCCGGCTCGCTCAGCGCGCGCCGCTGAGCCTCGTGGCCCACCACGAACGGCCGGTGTCGGTAGAGACGGCGCGCTGACCTGCGCTGGCGTTGGGTTGATCGCGCTGGCCGGCGGCGTACGCATCCCGCTCAAGGCGACGATCCTCCTTCCACAAGCCTAGGTCGTGTGACGGGCTCGCCGCCGTCGCCACGAGGCTTCCTCGTGATTCGCCGGCGGCCGACGCAGAAGCCGTTCGCGCATGGCCCTGTCGGCGAGAAGGGAGAAGTCAGGTTGGAGCCGAGGCATCGCCGCGATCCTTGTGTAGGGGGAGCACCTCGGCCTCGGCCGCGCTCATTGTGTAGCTGGCCTCGGACTCACCCGCCGGTTGAAGCGCGGCGAAGCGGTGGGCCGCCGGACGCCGCGGCCATGGTCCGCGGGTCGACCTTTATTCCAAAGCCGTCGGCCAGTCGTGTGAGGTGATTGAAGATCCCGACGATATGGGCGAATTCCAGACAGCCTTCGTCGTCGAGTCCCGCGGATCGCAGCGAATCCCAGTCTGCAGGGCCGATCGTGGTCGGGTCGAAGCTCAGCTTCTCGGCGACGGTGCCCAGTGCCCGCATCCGCTCTGATAGATCAGCGTCACTCCAATGTCCGCGCTCGATCGCGCGCGCGGTCTCGTCATCGCCGCCCTCTGCACGCAGAAACTCTGCGTGAGATGTCGTTCAGTAGAAGCAGTTCTGGACGGATGCCGTCACGGCCGCGACGAATTCGCGCTCCTGGCGGCTGAGGGCGCCGGGTTCGAACATGATCTGCGAAAACAGCCTAAGAAACGCGGGCCCGATTCGGGGGTGCGCCATCAAAAGGCGGCTCATGCCGGTCGGTGAGCCAAAGTTGTAAGGGTGGTCGGCGGGACGGTTGGCCGCAATCACTGCCGGATCGGGTAGTTGTACGTAGGCGTCATCGATGTCGTCACGATCGCCTTGCGCTTGTTCCCGCATCGGCTCCTCCTCCAGGTGCGTTGATTGTCGACATCTTGCCCTGCTCGTCTGAAACGTCATCATCTCAGATGCCCTGAATGGCCTGCGCGTGGGGCTGAGCCTGGCTCTCGCGGGCCCGCCGGCCGCGCTCAACGGATGAACAACATCGCTCGGCCGTTGGACAACGATCGGGACTGGCAAGACGCGCACGGAACGAAGACCGGCTTCCGAACCGCGACCACCTAGCGACCCGCTAATCGGCGGTAGGTGGCTCGCTTGCTAATCCTCACCGATCAGGTGGTCAGTACGCGGCGTAGTACCCGCGGGACTGGTCAGACCGGCCGGCTAGAAGTGAACCGATCGTCGGCACCACCTGCGGATACCAAACTGGCCGCGATCGTCGTGCTGCGCTTCTGACCGGCAAACTCCCGGATCGTGGCGACCCACGCCCCTTCGGAATCAGTCTGCGAGCACGTCCGGGAAGCCGAACGCCAGGACCAGCGCGGGATCGTGGAACTTGATCACGTGGGAGACGCCGGTGGCGGTCGCGGCCAGCACCACGGCGCCGTCGGCTCGGAGAGCGCCCTCCACATCCCGGTAGTACACGACGGCGGCGGGCTGGCCGTTGGCGGTGGTCGCGATCATCCGCCAGTCGCCCGGCGCGCCCAGCACGTACGCGTCGAGTATGTGCACGCACATCGCGCGGCCCGCCTGCCATTCGCGGAATGGCGTCGCCTCCAGCGTGGCGTCCGCGCGCAGCACCTGTTCCAGCAAGCCCGCATCGGAGCGCTCGAAGGCCGCGATGTAGCCGTCGAGCAGCGCACGCGCCCGCTGGTCGGTCGGCTCGAGCAGTTCCTCGGGCACCGGCTCCAATTCGTCAAGCCGGGCGCGGGCGCGCTGCAGACCGCTCTTGACCGCCGCCGTGGTGGTATCGAGGATCTCCGCGGTCTCGGCCGCCGAGAACGCCAGCACCTCGCGCAGGACGAGGATCGCGCGTTGGCGGGCGGGCAGGTGCTGCAGGCTAGCGATCAGCGCCAGCCGCAGCGACTCGCGTTTGATCACGGCCGCGGCCGGATCGTCGGCGGGTGGGGCGATCCATCCGTCGGGTAGCGGTTCCAGCCACGAGACCTCGCCCGGCGCGACGGCACTCGGCGGCCGATCAGGGCCGTCGTAGGGACCTGTCAGGCCCGAGGGCAGCAGCCGGATCCGGCGCGGCTCCAACGCCGTCAGGCAGACGTTGGTGGCGATCTTGTAGAGCCAGACCCGAACCGACGCGCGGCCCTCGAAGCCAGCATAGGACCGCCACGCCCGGAGATACGTTTCCTGCACCAGGTCCTCGGCGTCATGCGCCGAGCCGACCATGCGGTAACAGTGCGCCAACAGTTCCCGGCGGAACCGTTCAGTCTCGGCGGTGAACCGATTTTGATTTGGCGCCACCCGCAGATGCGATGTCACGCCGCGAGCTTAGTACTGCAGCACGTCTGGGCGCGGTCCTCGCGCCGACGCCGGCGACAGCGCCAGAGCCCCGCCTCAGCCGCTATCGATGCGCCCGCGGCATCCTCGGCGGTGCGCCGGCCGATCTCGGACTCGAGCGCGGCTTCCGGCGCAGCCATGTCGTCCCAGTCCAGCATCATGACCATTTAGCACGGCTCGCCGATCACGGCTCCCGGCTCATGACTGCGCGTGTGAGGCAGGCCCGGATACTGCTCAGCCAACGGGGCGTGGACATCGTGGTAGTGCCGTTCGAACGCGTCGATGTCGGAGGCGGTGTCGTACATCCCGACGAATCGCGCGATCTGCTTAGTGGCCGGGCTCACGGTTACGGTCATCTGCTTTTCAACTCCTGTCATGGGAAGCTGCGGTGTGCGGCGTCACCGGCTCGGTACTAGGGGGTCTCTCAGGGCAGCAGGGCCAGTTTGCCGACCGTGGCCCTGGCTTCCAGTTCCGTTAGCGCCTTCGGGCCGTCGGCCAGTTCGTACCTGGTGGGCTGGCCGGGTCCGAGCACCCCGCCCGCGAGGAGCCCGAACATCTCGCGCATGACCTCGCCGAAGATCTGCGGTGCGGCCTGGATCAGGATGCCGATGTTCAGGCCGATGACGTGGATCTGGTGCTTGTAGACCAACTCCCAGTTGGTGATCGCGGCTTCCCCGCCGACCACGCCGTAGACGACGACCCGGCCGGTGACCCGCTTGGTCGCGGCCAGGCTGGCGTCGAGAATGGCGCCACCGACCGACTCCAGTACCAGGTCGGCGCCCGCGCCGCCGGTCAGTCGCAGGACTTCGGCGGCGAGGTCAGCGCTGCGGGAGTCGATGACGTGGTCGGCCCCGAGCGCCCGTACCACCTCGTGCTTGCCTCGCGAGGCCGTGGCGATCACCGTCGCCCCGTAGTGCTTGGCCATCTTGACCGCGGCCTGGCCGGTCCCGCCGGCGGCGGCGTGGATCAGGACGGTCTGCCCTTCGGCGATGCAGCCCAGCGGCTTGAGCGCCGCCAGTGCGGTCGGCCAGTTCACGACCAGGCCCAGCGCGTGCTCATCGGCCCACCCCGCAGGCACGCTGACCGCCGCAGCCGCAGGCAGTGCCATGTACTCGGCGAAGGCGCCGCCCCCGATGCTAATGCCGATGACATGGGCGCCGGGCCTCAGGTTGGTCACGCCCTCGCCTACGGCGGTGACTTCACCGGCGCCCTCGATGCCCGCCAGGTACGGCGGCTGCGGGCCGCCTGCGAATGTGCCGCGGGCCTGCGAGATGTCGACGAAGTTAACTCCGGCGGCGGTGACCCGGATCAGGACCTCGCCTGGGCCTCGGCTCGGTACCCGTGCGTCGGTGATCAGGCGCAGGTCTTGCGGGCCGTTCAGTGACGTCTGCTGCAGGGCGCGCATGGTAGTGGGGATCCTCATGGCAATCGGGTTCCTTTCTCTAGCTTGCGTGATCGAGGGCGGCCTCTTCGGCGGGCTGCACCGTCGACCATGCAGACCTCCGCCGCTGCAGAAAGGAATCGGCAGCCCCTAGGCGGCCGAGCTGCACCAGCGCTCAGCGCTCTAGCCGCAAGTGCTCAAACTCCGGTAGCCCTGAGTCAGCCGCACCGATCGCGTCAGCCGTAGCCCACGGGTCCCACATATCTGTCGTGCACGGAAAGCGGTACGGCGCCCAAGCGGGCCATATGTCCGCTCGTCCCGAACGTTGAGCGCGTGTGCCAGAGCTCGTTGACGTCAGCTATGGAGCAGTTCGCCGGGCCGCAACGAGAAACGCTTCTGCTTCGTGCGCGCTTCTTGGTGTGTCGATGGTTGCTTCTGCCCGGTGAGAGCATCCAGCGCGCGCTAGGCGTGGGCTTCCTTACCTCACCGTGTATGCCACGACCTGCGGGTCTCCGGCTCCGGTACGCACGATGGGGCCGCCCGCCGGAACGATCA
>JAFASF010000009.1 GCA_019244745.1 Solirubrobacterales bacterium
AGCGGATGGGCGAGGGCGCTGAACGTATCGTTAGCCATTTTGCTAACTATATAGGCGACCCGTCGCACGAGAAGAGGAGCCAGCCATGCCGAAGCACAAGGTCACGACCCGCGAGGAGTGGGAAGCCGCTCGAGCCGAGTTGCTGAAGGCCGAGAAAGAACTCACCCACATGAGCGATGAGCTCGCTCGGCAGCGCCGAGAGCTTCCTTGGGTGCGGATAGAGAAGGAGTACAGGTTCCAGACCGCCGATGGACCCAAGACGATGGCGGAACTGTTCGACGGTCGCTCTCAGCTCGTGGTCTACCACTTCATGTTCGGGCCCGACTGGGAGGCGGGCTGCCCGGTCTGCTCCTCCATCGCGGACAGCTTCAGCGGCGTCGTCGAACACCTCAAGGCGCGCGACGCGACGATGATCGCCATCTCACGTGCGCCGATCGACAAGCTGCTCGCTTTTCGGGAGCGGATGGGTTGGAGCTTCAACTGGGCGTCGAGCTTCGAAAGCGATTTCAACTGGGACTTTCACCACTCGTCGACAAGAGATGAGGTCAGTGTGTGGGCCGACCAGGTGCCGTCGTTCGTCGCGCAATTTGCGTCCGCGACCGGGAACGACGTGGTCGGTTATTTCACGGAGGGACCGGGCCTGACCGTCTTCGCGCGCTCAGACGAAGACGTGTATCTGGCGTATGCGACTACCGCCAGGGGGCTCGAGGTCGTGATGGTCTACTACGGCATCCTCGACCTGGTGCCGTGCGGCCGAGACGAGCGCGATCCGGTGTACCAGTCCTGGATCCGGCACCACGACTCCTACGAGTACATCTCCGACCCGGCATCGCGCCGATGACCACGCTTCTGCTCGTGCGCAAACACCCGGGCGCGGTCGCCGGGCTGTTGACCACTGCGGGGCTCGCGTGGTGGTGGACAGTCCGGCGGATGGCTGGGATGGACGCAGCTCCCGGCAGCGACCTGGGCACGCTCGGCTGGTTCACCACCTCGTGGATCGTGATGATGATGGCGATGATGCTCCCCTCGTTTGCTCCCACGGTCGCGGCATACGTGACGTTCAGCCGCGGCCGTCGGCCCGTCCGATGGCTGCCGTTCGCCTGTGGCTACCTCCTCGTTTGGGGGATCGCGGGACTTGTGGCATACGGAGCCTTTGCCCTCGGCAAGGCGCTGCTTTCAAGCGACCTTGGTTGGCACGCCGGTGGACGCTGGGTGTCCGGCGGCCTGATCGCGGCAGCAGCCGCCTACGAGCTGATCCCGCTCAAGCGCGCTTGCCTGGCGCGGTGCAGAGGACAACTCGGGGACCGGAAGGCTCTTTCGCACCAAGCCCCGTCGGAAGCCCTCGCGATGGGGGCGCGTAGCGGCGGCTGGTGCATCGGCTGCTCATGGGCGCTGATGGTCGCACTGTTCGCGCTCGGAGTGATGAGCCTGACCTGGATGGCGCTGATCGCGGCACTGGTCGCCCTCCAGAAGGTCGGCCCTTGGCCCCGTGGCGCGAGGATCACTACGGCAGTCGTCCTTGCTACCCTCGCCGCGGGAATTCTTGCCGCGCCTGACCAGGTACCCGGCCTAGTGGTCCCGGCCTCGGGCGGGATTCACCCGATGGGCACGATGGGCTAACGCCAGAGGTCGGTGACGAGCAGCGAGATCGGGGAGCACGAGAGAACTCGCGCGCTGAGCGTCGGGCTCCCGATGGCGATCTCGCTGCACCAACAGCTATGTCTGGGTGGGTTTGTTCACTCCGCAGAAGCGGGCGCGGGAATGAGTCCAAGCTGCTGAAGCATCAGGAGCCGATCGAACATGAGGTTGAACGAGATGTGCTTGCCATCGCGGAACCGCAGCACGTGGATGTAGTCGAGGCTGACTGCGGCGCCAGTTGGTTGGATCTCGCCAGTGGGGGTGTAGAGGACGCCGTCGTGGGTCCCGGTGAACGTGCCTTCTTCCACCGCGACGTCGTCGATGAAGTGAACGCTGTGAACCTCCACGTGCGCGTCTGGAAACGCCTGAAACCAGCCGCCGTAGAAATCGGCGCAGGCAGCCTTTCCCGAGCCCTGCATCCCTCCGGGCGCCGTGAAGACAGCGTCGTCGGCAAGCACCGCGGCGAACCCGTCGATGTCTTGGGCGTTGAACGTATCGGTTCCCCTTTCAAACGCCTCCCGCGTGGTCATGGTCACGACAAGCCTCCTTCGGTCGTTGAGTGTGTGGACCGAAGGGTGGCGCGCTCGATTGGTCCTTCGCTAGAGGGTGGGCACCCTTGACTTTTCCCCCTCCAGGACCTGGGCCAGTTGGGGGCGGCCTTCGACGGCGAGCTTGGTGTAAGCCCGCGAGAGGTGACCCTCGACGGTCTTGAGGGTCACGTACAGCTCATGGGCGATCTCGCGGTTGGTGCGGCCCGCGGCCGCGAGGCGCGCGACGCGCAACTCGCTCGTGGTGAGCGCCTCGATGCCGGTGCGCAGCGGCCGTCGTGGGCGGGCTCCCGTTGCCCTCAGGTCCTCGCGCGCGCGGGTCGCCAGTGGGCGGGCTCCGCAGCGGGCGGCGAGGTCGAGCGCCTCCGCCAGCGGCTCGCGGGCGGAGGCACGCCGACCCGCGCGGCGTAACGCGGCCCCGAGCGCAGCGAGTGAATGGGCTCGCTCGAGCAGCGCCGGCGACTCGCCGAGAATGGCCACGGATTCCGCGAGCAGCTCGAGCCCGCGCTCACCTCCTTGCGCGAGTCCAGCGACGCGAAGCGCGATGCCGAGGGCACGGGGTGCTCCGAACGTCCTGACGTCGGCCAGCTCGGCCTGCGCCGTCGCACGCGCCTGCTCGCGATCGCCGAGCAGCAGCAGCGCCTGAGCCGCGCCGGCGCGGGCGTGGAGGTACCCGACGTCGCGCATCTCCATGCCCCAGACCTCGGGGCTGAACATCGCCGCGCACATCTGAAAGTCCGCGAGCGCCTCAGCCCAACGGCTCTGCGCGAGCCGGAGCCGTCCGCGCGCGGCTGGGATCAGGACGGTGCCGACGCCCGGCGGCCAGCCGTCTTGGGGGAGGAGCGCGAGCAGCGCCTGCGCCTCTTCAAGCTCACCGGCCTCGACCGCGACCTCGGCCAGAACAGTCGCCGCGAACGCCAGCCCTGGGGCGAAGTCGCCTTCCTGTAACACGCGCAGCGCGATCCGGGCGCCTGCGTCAGCCTCCGGAAGCGCCCCGACGCGCAGCTTGAGCAGGCCCAGGGTGCTGTATGTGGCGACCAGCCCTCGCGCGCTCCCCGACCGGTGGACTTCGGCGAGCATCGGTTCCAGTGCTGTCTCAACCGCGTCGAAGCGCTCGGCCGCCACCAGGCTCCACAACAGCGCCGCTCGGGTGTCCCAGTTCTCCGCACGCGCGTCCGCGCGCGAGAGCGCTTCTTCAAGCGGGGCGGCCGCCTCCTGTGCTGGCCGGCCGCCGAGGACCATCGCCATGCCCCGCGCGACCGCCAGCGCCTCCGCTGGACTCCCCGTGAGGACCCGCGAGGAGAGGCGTTCGAGCACCGCGCCGACCCGCGACGCGCGTCGCGCGTCATGAAGACCGCATACCACGAGCTCGCCCTCGAGCCGGGCCGCGAGTGCCCCGTCGGCATCACCGAGCTCCACCAACGCGCGCTCGATGACATCAAACGCGTCCACCCACCGAAACAGCGCCGCATACGCCTCGGCGACCTCAAGGGCGATCGCGGCGCGCTCTCGTGGATCAGTGGAGGCGCTTAAGGCCTCCTCCAAGTGGACGCACGCGATCTCGCGCCCAGTGCTCGCCTCCGCGCGAGCGGTCTCCCGCAGGATCTCGACCCGTCGCTCATACGCCGGAGGCTCCGAGAGCGCGCGGCGAAGCAGGTCGGCGGCGGCGCCCGGCGCACCGCTGCGCATGGCCGCTCGCGCAGCCTCGCGCAAGCGGCCGAGCACCCAGCTATCGCCCGCGGGCCGCAAGCCGACAAGGTGCACGGCGACCTCTCCCGGCGAGGCGCCATCGGCATAAAGCAGGCGGGCGGCCGAGCGATGCGCGGCCTCACGCTCGTCGCTGGAGAGCGACGCCTCGATCGCATCCCGGACGATCGGATGAAGGAAGCACGGAGGATCGTCGCCAGCCAGCACCTCGATACGAACCAGGCCCGCGGCCAGGCGCGCGGCATCGGCCATCCCCACACCGGCGATAGTCGCCGCGTGGCGCAACTCACACTCATCCCCAAGCACGGCGAGCGCCTGCCCAAGCCGCAACGCGCTTTGACCCAGCGCGCGCACCCGAGCCAGCACCAGGCGTGCAACTCCATCGCGCCCACCAGCCAGGAGCGCAGCTGGATCCAGGTCAGGGAGCGGGCGATTCTGATACGCGGCCGCCCGGAGTAGTTCGACCACATACAACGGGTTGCCGCCGCTCGCGGCCCACACGCCCTCGCACAGCTCGTTACTCGCGTCACCGCCGAGCGCCGCGGACACAAGCGTGCCGACCGCGCCCTCGCTCAAAAGTGCCGGGCGCACCACCACCCGGGCCTCGGCGAGCAGTGTCTCCAGCGACGGATCCGTGCGTGCCGCCGCACTCGGTCGGCACGCGACGAGCAACGCGAGCGCCAGCCCCTCGAGGCGCGCCGCCAGATATGCCAACCAGCGCAGCGATGCCTCATCCGCCCAATGCGCGTCGTCGACGGTGATCACCAGCGGCCGCAGATCTGCGAGGTTTGCGACCAGCCAATAAAGCCCATGCAAGACCGCAAACGACGTATCGGATGCGGACTGTTCATCTGGCTCTCCCAACAGCAACGGCTGCGCCGCGGCCGCGGGGCCCGTCAGCAACGCCTCGCGCTCGCGCACCGCAGCGCCCGCCAAGCGCCGCTCAAACAGCTGGCGGACAACCCCAAACGCGAAGGGCGCCTCGAGTTCCGAACCCCGTGCGCGAACGACCTCGCGGCCAAGGCCCGCGGCTCGCCGGCACGCAGCGTCGAGAAGCGCGCTCTTTCCTATACCGGCCCCACCCTGAACGATCAGGACCGCGCCCTGACGCTCCAGCAGGTCGTTTACCGCCGCCAGTTCGTGCTCGCGTTCGAGCAAGCTCTCCACGCCGACACTCTAGTCGCGCTGCCCACGGCTACTACCCCGGAGATCCTCCAGCGATCAACTCGGGGTGAGAAATGAGGAGGCTTTGACGCTCTCCCTCCTCGGCGAATCGTCCGCATCGGCTCCGGCGCGTCCTCTTCGGTCACGCCGAGCTGGGGCGCGACGTCAGCTGAAAAGCGGCAATTGCTCTGAGTGAGCGGCCAACATTTCGTCGAGCAGCGCTTGCGTCTGATCGAGGTCCAGGCGAGCGGCGATGGTTGGTTCAAGCATGAAGGCGTGTAGGGCCGCTTGGTGATCGCCGCTGAGCGCGGCCTCGACCATCTGCCTCTGGAGCGCTACGTACTGACTCAGGTGCGCGGCGAGCGGCTCGGGTAGCGGCCCGGCGTAGATCGGGCGAACGCCGTAGGCGTTGACTGAGGCGTTCACCTCGACGATTGCATCGGCCGGAAGGTTGGGGATCGCTCCGTGGTTGACGGTGTTGACGATGCGCGTGTCGTTGCGGTTCTCGACGATCGCCTCGATGATGTCGATGACCTCGACACCTAAATCCTCAACGCCATGCGCTGGGTCGGTCAGCATCGAGGCGCCACCGGCGGGCCGCGTCGATTCGTCAGCCAACTTCAAGAGCCGGCTGACGCGGCCACGCTCCTCGCCGATGTCGCGAGTGCGCATCCCATAGCGGACGCGAAGGCCCTGGGCCCGGCCGTTGTAAGGCTCCTCGGTGTACTGCATCTGTGGATGAAACTCGACCCAGTGAGTCCAGCAGTACGGGAGCACTCCGTAGGTCTCGAGCGCCCATTTCTCAATCGGTTCCTGGGCGCGAGCGCGTGCCAGCGCTAACGCATCCCGGCCGTCCCGCAGCCGAAGCTCGATGATGCTCGCGCAGTGGTTGATGCCGGCGACGACCGGGGGCATCGCAAGATCCTCGGGCTCCACCCCGGCCTGCCACGCGAGCCAGCCAACGTTGCGAGGCACCCACGCGCAGTCGCACAGCGACACCGAGTTGACCCCCGGCACCGTCTGTAGCGCCATCGCGGCGGCGCTTGCCGGATTCGCATAGTTGAAGATAAACGTGTCGGGCGCGACCTCGGCCGCGTCACGCGCGACCGCAACGAGGATCGGCACGTTGCGAAGCGCCCGCATGATCCCGCCCGGCCCAACGGAGTCGGCGACGTGCATGATGAGTCCGTAGCGAGCCGGAATCTCAATGTCCTTTTCCCACGCGTCCATCCCGCCTGCCGCGATCGTCGTGATCACGAAGTCGGCGTCGCGCAGCGATTCCCGCTGATCGAGCGTGGCCTTCACCCGAAGGCGCGCTCCGGCACGCGCGATCAGCTTCCCCGCCAGCGCTTCCATCGTCCGCACCCGCCGCTCGTCGATATCCATCAGCGTCACCATGGCGTCGCCGAGCACCTCGGACTTCATCATCAGTCTGATCAACGTCGGCACGAACCTGGTCGAACCCCCTCCGATCACCGTCAGCTTGATCGCCATCTGAACCTCCTCACTCGCAGCCGTTCATGCAGCGGAATCCTCGCCGATCGGAACCAATGCGAGGCGGCGCCCAGTTGAAGGTCGTGATAATCGCGGGCCGCTACACGACGGAATCGACGCGGGTGGTGTTCTCGTCCACGAGACGGTGGATGGTCGTACGATTCAGTCCTGCGCAGCTCGCACACCCAGGCGAGTCACTTCTTCCCCGCGCCTCGCCTGGTGATCGACGGATCGGCGGCCACTAGCCATCGGTTCGCGCGTCATAGGCTCCAACTCGCTAGCGGAATCGCTGCACTCTCTTCGTCACTGTGTCGACGGCGACGAACCTACCGGCTCCGATGGTAAAGATGTAGAGGGGATTCAAACGTCTCCGTGCCACCGGCTTTCGCAGGGTCACGTTGAAAAAGCCCTTGCTGAAGCCGGCCTGCTTCAAGCGTGCGACCGCCGCCGCGAGCGTCATCTTCGGTGCCTTGGAAAGCCGCAGGTCCTCAAGGAACGGCTGTCGGTAGCCGTTGACCTTCCCGAACTTTGCCGGCCGCGGGCCGTAGACGATCGTGGCGCTGCTGAATCTCGAACGCGACAGCTGATTGTCGAACACGAACCGCCACTCGATGATGCCTGCCGCGGTGGTGACCTTCTTTCCGCCGCGCGTGAAGCCGTCGACCTCCAGCACCACCGCGCGGGCGAAGGTGGGGCGACTCGTCCGGCGCACCACGTGCACGGCGCGACCAAAAAGCACGGTCACGTCGGGGATCGTCGCCCTTCGGCTCGCGGAGGCCGCCACCGATCCTGGCACCGCCACGAGGATCAAACCGGTGATTGCCAGCACCAAGCCCGCGACGACGGCGCGAGCTCGTATCGTGGGCGTTCCCCTCCGCGTGGTCACGATCATCCCCTCCTTCCGTCGATGACACAGGCAGTGCGAGGTCATCAGACTAGTAGAAGACCGCCGCCAAGTCGATCTTCCTTCACTTCCGCGGATATGTAAGGTGCGTGCCAAGCCGCGACTACACTCCGCGGCCCTCAACCGGGTTGAAGTCAGGTCTGAGCAAGCCGCGCTCGGGCGACTCGAGGTGAGCGCGTCACGGTGATGCCGAAGTCGGAGCATCCGAAAGGCAGCACCACCGTGGAGCGCGTATCGTCGTGGCATGGGCGCGAGGGGTGTTCGCGGTCTCCTGCCGGC